>CBIGSA010000264.1:0-4984 GCA_966192215.1 uncultured Devosia sp.
CAGCCGCAGGATGGTGCCGGCATCGTTGAAGGCGACCGAGAGCGTGCGGCCGTTGGGCGCCGGATTGGTGGTGACCGACAGGGCGTTACCGTCGCTGAACTGGGCGGTTAGGTTGGCGCGGCGCATGTCACTGCCGCGCAACAGCAGGTCGAGATCGAGATTGAAGGCCGTGGTGGCGTAGTAGCCGAGCGCACGGTCCAGCTTCACATCGAGCGAAATGGTCTGGTCGAACTGGGTCGATTGCACACCGCCGGCGCCCTCGCCCAGGCCGAAGAACTGGCGCAGCATGGGCTTGAGATCGAGCTGGCTGCCGCTGATGCGGATGGCATAGCCGCCATCCATGGGCACCATGTCCAGTTGGGCATTGTCACCGGCGCTGAGGCCGAACTGGCGGAAGCTGGCGGCCTGCAGACCCGCAGTGGCGTGATAGGTGATATCGCCTATGGCCCGGACCGTGCCGAAGGACAGGTCGATATCGTTGAGCTGGGTGATTTCGCCTGCCGGCGTGATGATGGCGCTCAGCGTGCCCGACGTGCCGGCTGCCTTCCTGATACCGATATCCTTGATGGTAAGCGCCGCATCCTTGAGGTCGACGGCCATCTGCAGGGAGCCATTTGCCATGGGCTGGGCGACAAAGCGCACGCGGCCGGACAGGAATTCGGACGCGTCGAACCCCATCCTGGCCAGGTCGGCGACGTCGATGGTGGAGGCCAGGCGGAAGGTCGGGTCGGTCGTCGGCGTGCCGGCCAGCTCGATTTCAGCCGGCAGGCCATCGATCTCGGCCGAGCCGCCGAGCTGGTAGCCGTGCTGCGAGGCGCTGAAGGCGAGTTGGCCATTGCCGATATAGCGATCCTGGATCGGCTTGGAGCTGGCGAAATCGGCCACCGTGCCATTGACCACATAGTCGATATCCATCGCCTGGCCGCTGGTTTCATCGGGGAGGGTTATGGTGGCGACCAGGCCGAGATCCACGGTGCCGGTGACGGCGGCGAGATCAAGCGGCAGTTGCAGGTTGGCGAGGGCATCGGGCTGCTGCGTCCTGGCCAGGTCGAGCAAAGCCGGGATCGGGGCCGCGACGTCGCCGGATATCTCGAAAATGCTGGCCGCCGGGTCGGAATTGTCGAACACCATGGCCGGATTGCTCACGCGGATTTCGCCCGCAGACGTGGCGAGCTTGCCACCGGAAGCCGAGATGATGACGTTGCTGTCATCGACCTGCAGGCGAGTCTCCCCATCTATGGCGATCGGGGCCATTTCAGCCGTGGGCTTGATGGCAACGCCGGTGCCGATCATGTCGATCTGCATACTGTCCTTGGGGATGGGCTTGTCCTCACCATCAAGACCGAGCGAACCGACCGGGAAATGGAAGTCCATGCGCGAGCGCTGCACCGTGCCCTCGGTGACATTGGCGACGAACCAGTCCCGGCTGCTGCCGCCCATGATATAGGGCCAGAGGCGCTTGAGGTCGTCGGCGCTCACCCCCTGCCCGGCCACGGTCATGTCAATGCCCAGGCCGGCCCGCAGCATGTCGACGCGACCGGTGGTTTCCACTACCGCGTCGCCCTTGCGGGCGAGGAACCTGTCGATGCCGAGCGCACCGTAGAGTGGGGCCGACCAGCCGGAGAACTCCATGGTCTCGAAGGGTTCGGCGGGCGCCGCCATGTCATTGGGATGGATCACCACGTCGCGGGCATTGAGCGAAATGCCGATGGTGGGGCCAAAATTGGGGTCGAGCCCCATGGCGAAGATGCCCGACACATAGGCGCTGCTCTGGCCGATCTGCAGGGCGGCCTCGTTGAGCGTGAACTGGCCCACCTCCGGATTCCAGGTGATGTCCATGATCGAGCTGGCCACGGGGAAATAGGCATCGGCAATGCGCAGATCGAGCCCGGTCAGGTCGATCATGAAGCGGCCATCGACCAGCTTGCCGGCGGCAGAGTCGAAATTGACGTCGATGGACAGTGCCCCTGCCCCACGCATGGCGGCAACGCTGGTGGCATCGTCGATGAAGGGCAGGACGGCGGCGAAATCGATATTGGTGACATCGGCCTCCAGCCGGGAATTGCCCGCATCGTCGATGGTGCGCGACAGGTTGCCGGTCATGGTGCGGCCGCCCAGGGTGGCGGAGAAGGTGCCCGTGGTGGAGCGTCGGTCGCGCGACGGGCCGATCTCGAAATTGATGTTTTCGAAGCGCCGGAACAGGCCATAGACCGAGTCATTCATGTCCACGACGCCGTCGCGGATGACGAGCCGCGAGAAGCGGCCCTGCGCGGCCTGCTCGACGATGTCGGCAATGCCCTGCTCGCTGGCCTCCAGATTGTAGATCAGCCATTCATTGTCCGAGCGCATGGCAACTGGTTGGCCGCTGCCCGCGACATCGACGCCGCTGGCGGAAATGCCCACGGCGGGAAAGGCATCCTCGCCCTCCTGCACACGCACGGTCGGCGGTCCGCCGTCAGGATCGTCGATCAACTCGAAGCTGGTGATGCGCGGTCCGAACAGGTCCTGCACCATCTGGATATGCGGGCGCACGATGGTGATGGTGGCGCCGGGCTGGCCGAACAGGGCGCGGGCCGGCGAAAAGCCGACTTCGAGCGCCTCCATGGCGATATGGGCGCCGGACTTGCTGTCGGTCAGGGTCACCGGGGTGAACTGGATGACTGGCCAAACGCCCTTTTCGAGCGCCAACTTCATCTCGCCCATGTCGAGACGCGACGAGGCGGGCAAGGCGGACTGCACGAGGTTGCGGACGGCCTGCCCGGCAAAGGGCAGAGGCAGCGGCGTGATCAGCAGAACGAGGTAAAGCAGCAGCGCCAGGACGCAGGGAATGCCGATGATCCACACAGCCAGCTTGGCCGCGTGTCGCGCAGGAGGCCGCTTGCGCTGCGCAGACGGCGGAATCGGGGTGTCTGCGGGTAAGGTTGACGCGCTCACTTGCTTCCAGGACAGAGGCTTTGCCGTTGCTGTCGGCACCCCGAGAATCAACCGCTGAAGGCGGTCACTTGCCCAATGATACCGGCTGGACTATGGCACTGACACCACATTCTGTCCCGCAAGTGCTGAACGGAAGGTTTGCAATGGCCGATTTAGGCGAAGGCGACATCGCCCCCGACTTCACCCTGCCCCTCGACGACGGCAGCACGTTCCGGCTTTCGGCGCAGCGTGGCAGGCCTGTTGTGCTCTATTTCTACCCTGAAGACGATTCGGGTGGCTGCGTGGACGAGAACAAGGAATTCTCCGAGCGTGCCGCCGCCTTCGCGGCTTTGGGCGCCAGGCTGGTCGGCATTTCGCCTGACAGCATCGAGAGCCACGCCAAGTTCCGCAGGAAATATGGGTTGGTTTCGCCGCTGGCGGCTGACCCCGAGCATCAGGCCATCGAGGCTTTCGGGCTGTGGAAGCTCAAGAAGCTCTACGGCCGCGAATTCATGGGGCTGATCCGCACCTCGTTCATCATCGATGCCGAGGGCCGGATCGCTCGTATCATCCGGGCCACGCGCATCCTGGGTCACGCCCAGAAAATGCTGGAAGCGCTAGAGGCGCATGTGGCTGGTACGCCGCGCGAATAGCCTTTGTTAACCATGCCCCGCCATAATTGCTTCACCATAGTTGTGAGCGTTGCGGGGTATGCGGGGTGCGTAACCAGGCCAGTTTCGGGCGGTCCGACAGCGGAGCGCAACATGCCGGATCGCGGCGCAATGGTATCCACCCTGCCTTGTTCTACGGCATGTTCGCCGTGCTGCTTGCCGGCAACGGCCTCCTGGCCACCGCGTTCCTGCTTTCGCCGGACATTTCCCGGCTGCTCAACGGGCAGAATGAACAGGTCATCGCTGCCTATGAAAACCGGATCGCGCAATTGCGCGTCGAGGTGGATCGCCTCCATTCGCGCAGCTATGCCCAGGCGGGTGACATCAACCTGCAATTGCAGGAGCTGGCGCAGCAGCAGGAAGAACTGATCGAGCAGCACCAGCTGGTGCGCGTGCTGGTCGACAGAGCCGGGGAACTGGGCATCGAGGCTGCCACCCCGCCTGACGCCGGGGACGTGGCGCTGGCGCCGCGCATTGCCGGCAATCCCGATATCGATGCGACGGCGGCGGCCGTGGCGCAGATGATGGACGAAACCCAGTTCGCCATGACCTCGATTGCCGAAACGGCGACAGAACGCGCCGACAGTATCGTGGCGGAACTCTCGGGGCTGGGCATTGCGGTCGACCTGCCGACCGGGCTGGACGGCATTGGCGGGCCGCTGCTGCCGCCGCAGGGCGGTGGCGACGCTTCGGGCATGATCGAGGATGCCAATGCCGTGATGGCGGCCCTGTTGCGCTATAAGGCGGCCCGCGACAGCATCGACAATGCGCCTGTCCACATGCCGATCTCGGGCAATTTCCGGCAGAGTTCTGGCTTTGGCAATCGCACCGACCCGTTCAGCGGGCGGCGCGCCTTCCATTCCGGCCTCGATTTCGCCGCGCCACAGGGCACGACGGTGCTCAGCGCCGGCAAGGGCGTGGTGAGCTTTGTCGGGACGAAATCAGGCTATGGCAATGTGGTGGAAGTGACCCATGCCAATGGGCTTATCAGCCGCTATGCGCACCTGTCGGGCTTCCTCAGCGAGGAAGGCCAGGCTGTCAATACCGGTACGCCAATCGCCAAGGTGGGCTCCACCGGCCGGTCCACCGGCCCGCACCTGCATTTCGAAGTGCGCAAGGCCGACAGCGCGATCAATCCCAAGGCGTTCATCGAAGCCGGCAAGCGCCTGCTGGCGCTGTTGGGGTAAGGCGGTGGCTGAGTATGCCGCTGGCGGCCCATGACTCCGGGCCAGACCCCCCTCCTACCCTCCCCCTGACAGGGGGCGGAACAGATCGAGTTTGTGGCACCATTGTGCCCACCCACTGGCCGGATTCCTCCCCCTATCAGGGGAGGCTAGGAGGGGGTTATCCCACAAGGCCCCCCTACTCCTCCGCAGCCACATCCGTCGCCACGCCCACGC
>CBIGSA010000265.1:0-4963 GCA_966192215.1 uncultured Devosia sp.
GGCCGTTGCCGCCTCGACCCTTGCCGTCGCCGCGCCAGCCATTGCCCAGGATACCGGTGCCACCATCGGTTTCATCGGCGGCTTCACCGGCCCCATCGAATCTTTGACCCCGCCGATCTTTGCCGGCGCCGAGCTGGTCGTGAAACAGGTCAATGAACAGGGCGGCATCCTGGGCGGCGAACTCAAGATCGTCTCCGCCGACGGCGCCTGCGACGCCACCGCTGCCGCTGCGGCCGCCGACAAGGTCATCAATACCGACAACGTCGTGGGTATCGTCGGCGCGCTCTGCACCGGTGAAACCATCGGCGCCTTCAACGGCTCGGGCCTGTCGGGCAATGTCGTGTTCGTCTCGCCGGCCTCTTCGGCTCCGGCCCTGACCACGCTCGAAGACAATGACCTGGTTTACCGTACCACCCCGTCCGATGCCCTCCAGGGCGTGAAGATGGCCGAACTGCTGCTCGCCAAGGGCGTCAACGACATCGCCATCACCTATGTCAACAATGACTACGGCAAGGGCTTTGCCGAGGCGCTCAGCGCTGCCTACACCGCCGGCGGCGGCACCGTGGCTGCCAATGTCGCCCATGAAGAAGGCAAGGCCGACTACCGTGCCGAGCTGGGCAACCTGGTTGCTTCGCAGAACCTGGTCATCCTGGCCTATGCCAATGCCTCGGGCAACACGATCCTGCGTCAGGCCGTCGAATCCGGCAACTTCACCCTCTATGTGGGTGGTGACGGCATGGTCGGCGACGATCTCCTGTCCGGTATCGACGCCGCTGCCGTGGAAGGCCTGATTGCCACCCGCGCCGGCGCTCCGACCGGCGAGGCCGTGGACATCTACAATGCCTTCACCGGCGGCGAAGGCTTCGTGGCCAACGCCACCTATGCACCGCAGGCCTATGACGCCGCGTTCCTGCTGGCCCTCGCCATCGAGAAGAACGGCTCCGCCTCGCGTGACGGCCTCTCGGCTGCTCTGCGCGAAGTGGCTTCGGCCCCGGGCGAAAAGATCCTGCCCGGCGAATGGACCAAGGCCGTCGAACTGATCAAGGCCGGCACCGACATCGACTATGAAGGTGCCGGTGGCGCGCTGGACTTCGACGAAGCCGGCGACGTTGACGGCATCATCGTCGAGCTCGCCGTCGAAGGCGGCGCCTTCGTCGAAAAGGGCCTGATCCAGTAAAGACTGGTTTGCCTGAAAGATCGAAGGCCCGGGAGCAATCCCGGGCCTTTTGCTTGAAAGCGCTGATGCCCGCAGCACGGGGCATTTGGTATCCTACTGGCCGTTCGCATCGCGTCCGATTGACAAAAGACCATCGTTCTCATATTTAGAGAACACTGGTTTCTTATCAAGGCGCAACGCAATGACCTTTTCCGAACGCGACATTCCCAACTTGGCTGGCAAGACCGCCCTTGTCACCGGCGCCACCGGCGGCCTGGGCTTTGAAACTGCCCGCATGTTGGCGGAACACGGTGCCCGGGTGGTGCTGGCGGGACGCAATGCCGACAAGGGCGCCGATGCCCTCGCTCGCATCCGGGTCGGCGCACCCGCGGCCGATATCGCCTTCGAAATGGTCGACTTGGGCAGCCTGGCATCTGTGGCCGCCTTCGGCGCACGCCTGCGCGCCATCGGCAGGCCGCTCGACATCCTGGTCAACAATGCCGGCGTGATGACCCCTCCAACCCGCAAGATCACCAGCGATGGCTTCGAGCTGCAGTTCGGCACCAACTATCTCAGCCATTTTGCACTCACCGCCCATCTGTTGCCTCTGCTGCAGCAAGCGGGCAGCGCCCGGGTCGTCTCCCTCGGCAGCGTCGCCGCCCGGAACGGCCAGATCAACTTCGCCGATCTGCAAAGCCAGGCCAGCTATAGCCCCATGGCCGCATACAGACAGTCCAAGATCGCCTGCCTGATGTTCGCTCTTGAATTGGCTCGGCGCAGCGAGGCAGGACACTGGGGCATTGCCAGCCTCGCTGCCCATCCCGGCATTTCGCGCACTGACCTGCTGCACAATGCCCCGGGGCGCCTGAGCCTTTCCGGCCTGGCTCGCTCCTACCTCTGGTTCCTGTTCCAGCCCGCCGCTCAGGGCGCCATGCCCTCGGTTTTTGCCGCAACGGCCCCCACCGCAAAGGCCGGGGCATATTACGGGCCCGGCAGCCTCGGCGAAACGCGCGGTCCCGTGGCCCCGGCCAGGATGCCACCGCAGGCCATGAACGCGCAGGTGGCTAGCCAGCTCTGGCGCCTATCGGAGACGCTGGCCGGCGTCACCTTCGAGACCGTCCACCAGACGGCTTGACAGCGGACGCCGGTTCTTCTCACTAGCCGAATGACCGGTTTTCAGCGCGCCCGCCAACCCGAACAGATCAACCTGCGCCGTGAGCAACTGCTCGCGGCGGCGGCGGAACTGTTCGATGCCCAGGGGCCGTCCGGCGCTGGCCTCAACGCCATCGCGGCCAAGGCCGGCTTCACCAAATCCAACGTCTACCGCTATTTTGAAAGCCGTGAGCAGGTCCTGCTCGAGCTGTTTCGCAGCGAGTTCTCCGGTCTCGTCGAGACTTTGGAAGAAGCTATCGCCGACTGCCCTGTCGGGGACATCACGGCGCTGGCAGATACCATCACGCAGGCCTTTCTGGCCCGTCCCCGCTGCTGCGAACTGATTTCCATTCTCGCCAGTACCCTGGAGCAGAATGTATCGGAGGCCACCATCGCCGATACCAAGACGCATATGGGTCGTCAGAATGCGCGCGTCGTTGCCGCGCTCTCGGGGCGCCTGCCCACGGCGTCGCCGGCCGATTGCGGCTGGGTCATCGCCATGATCGGCTCGCTGGTGGCTGGCATGTGGCCAGCCGCCCATCCCCCGGCCGCCGGCATTGCCGTGCTGGCGCGCCCGGAGTTTGCCCATATGCGCATCGACCTCGCCCGCGACCTGCGCCGCGCGGCGATTGCCCTGTTGCGTAGTATCGCCTAGGCGTCCCGCCGCACCACTTCGGGGATCAGCCCCTTGGGGGCGAACCGCAAGGCGATGGTGATGACCAGTCCCAGCACGAAGACGCGCATCTGGGCCGAGCGTGACTCGATTTCGGGAATGGCACCCCAGCCGATATTGGTCGACCAGTAGCTGACGAAATCGAAGATCACCTTGGACAGCGGCTCGGAAATCACCCAGACAAGCCAGATCAGCACCGCGCCGAACACCGCGCCCCAATTATTGCCGGCGCCGCCGACAATGATCATCACCCAGATCAGGAATGTGTGGTTGATCGGCTGGTAGCTGCTGGGATCGAAGATCTGCGTAAAGCTGACCAGCATGGCCCCGCCAATGCCCATCAGCACCGAGCCGAAGACGAAAATCTCGAGCTGACGCGCGGTGACATTCTTGCCCATGGAAGCCGCGGCGATGTGATTGTCGCGGATGGCCCGCATCATGCGGCCCCAGGGGCCCGCGTAAGCCCGGCTGATCAGCCAGAGGCAGATGCCCAGCACGATCAGCGCCAGCAGCAGGTAGCCCCCCCGCGCCAGCAGCAGCGAGGACGTTATGTCCGAACCGGTGGCCTGGTAATCCTGCGGCAGCGGCGTCGGCCACGGAATCGGCGACACGGTCAGCGTGCCGCGCGTCAGCCAGTCCATGTTCTTGATCAGCGCGCGGATGATTTCGGAAATGCCGATCGTGGCGATGGCAAGATAATCAGTGCGCAGGCCCAGGGCGATCTTGCCCACGATGAAGGCGATGATCGCCGCCAGCACGCCACCGAACAGCCAGCCCAGCACCGGATGCGCACCCAGTCCACCAACAAAGCCGGCATTGGCCTCGATATAGGCCGCGGCCGGATCGAGCTGGCTGCGATAGATGCAATAGGCCACGAACCAGGCCAGCACGGCGACAAAGGTCTTCCAGCCGCCGCGAATGCCCAGCCTGTCGCTCTTGCGCGCGCCGATGACCAATAGCGCTCCGGCCGCGAAAGCGATCAGCGCCCGGCCCAGCATCCACGGCCCATCCGAGCCCCAGAAAGCCGGATTGACCGGATAGGAGATGAAGGTGACGGCAAAGCCGCCCAGCATCAGGAAGCCCATGATGCCGAAATTGAACAACCCGCCATAGCCCCACTGGATATTGAGCCCCAGCGCGATGAGCGAATAGGCGGCCGCCTCGACCAGGCGCGAGGAGGTGAAAGGCAGGCCCATGAGCCAGCCGATCGCCAGGATCAGCACGAACAGGCCGGCAAAGAGCGTGAGCGAACGCCGGATCATGACGAAGCCCCCTTGAAGATACCCGTGGGCCGCACCAGCAGCACGACAACGAGAATGACGAAAGCCACGGTGAGCTTGTATTCGGTGGGCACCAGCGCCAGTTGCGGCGGCAGTTGCAGCCATTCGGGCAGCACGGCATTGAGCGGGCGCAGCACCATGGTCCAGTTGAACACGGCCAGCGATTCCGCAAAGCCGATCAGCAGCCCCCCAGCGATGGCGCCATAGGCCTGGCCCAGCCCGCCCACAATGGCGGCGGCGAAGATCGGGATGATGATGTTGAAGGCCAGGTCCGGCTTCAGCGTCACGTCGAGCGCCAGCATGGTGCCGGCCATGCAGGCCAATGCGCCCGCGACGATCCAGGTGACCCGCACCACCAGCGTCGTATTGATGCCTGAGACCTGCGCCAGATCGGCATTATCGGCCATGGCGCGCATTGCCTTGCCCAGCCGCGACCGCGTCAGGAACCGCTTCTCCCGTCCGTAGTCCAGGGGCTCGGAGTCCCCGCCGAGCACGACCGGGACGATCCCGGCCTCACACGCCAGCCGTCGGGCCTCGGCCGGTGAGAGCTGGTGGCCGGTGAGCAGGTCGGCCGACTCCATCCCACCCATGAGGGTCTCGAGGCTCATGGTGACGATGACGGTGGCGTTGATGCCACCCGACTGGGGCAGGTTGCCGGCCGGGTAACGCTGGATCATCTCCACGAACGCCTGCCCGAGCAGC
>CBIGSA010000266.1:0-4901 GCA_966192215.1 uncultured Devosia sp.
AAGGCGCCGTCGGCCGTGTCAGCCAGTGCCGTCACCAGCCATTCGGCGTTTTCCTGCGCCAGCGACAGCAGATAGGGCGCAGCTTCGAGCAAGGGGCCGATGGTGGGCGCCGCCGCGACCATCGCGGCCTGCTGCTGCGACGGCAATTCACTGAGCCAGGCATCGAAGCGTGGCGTGGCGACGGGCGGCAGGGCGGAAAGCTTGATGGCCATGAGCGAGGGATAGCTTGGCGGGGGAATTGGAGCAAGGTGGTGCCCTAAGCCCCCGGCAGGTCGATCACCGCCCGCACGCCCGGCGCATTGTCCTCGATGCGGAATTCCCCGCCATGCAGGCGCGTCACGGCATCCACCAGAGACAGGCCCAGGCCCGAGCCTGGCTCGGAGCGGCTTTTCTCCAGCCGGACGAAACGTTCGAGCACGCGCTTGCGGTCGGCCTCGGGGATGCCGGGACCATTGTCGGCCACTTCGATCAGCACGCGACCGTCGTGCTGGCGCAGGCCGACCGTGATGCGCCCCTGCCCTTCCCCGTCGGGCTTGGCATATTTCACGGCATTTTCGAGCAGGTTGACCATGGCCTGGCCAATCAGTTCGCGGTTGCCGCGCAGATGCACGCCCTCGGCAATTGCTGTTTCGACCGCGATGCCTTCGTCTTCGGCCACCGGGCCATAAAGCTCGGCCACATCGGCCACGACCGCGCTGACATCGACATCGGCAAAGGCGCCGGAGGGGGCGCCGGCTTCGGCGCGGGCGATCATCAGCAGGGCATTGAAGGTCTGGATCAGCCGGTCGCTCTCAGCGATGGTGGTTTCCAGCGCCTGCTGGCGCGCCTCGTCGCTGGCACCTTCGCGCAAGGCGGACTCCGCCTGGTTGCGCAGCCTTGTAAGCGGCGTCTTGAGGTCATGGGCCACATTGTCGGTGACCTGCTTGAGCCCCTGCAGCAACTGCTCGATGCGATCAAGCATGGCGTTGAGATTGGTGGCCAGGCCGTCGAATTCGTCATTGCGGCGGGTGACCGGCACGCGTTCGGAAAGATTGCCCGACATGATCTTGGTCGAGGTATCGCGGATGGTGTCGATGCGGCGCAATACGCGGCGGGCGGTGATGCCGCCGGCCACCAGCGAGAACAGGATGATGCCGAGTACGCCGAGCAGGAAGCTCTGCACGATGATGGCGGAAAAACCCCGGCGCTCCACCACGTCGCGGCCGACAACCAGCCGCATGCCGTTGCTGAGCACCACCGACCGGACCACGGCAACGCCGGAGCGCACGCGCTCATCGCCATTGGCGGCCTCGGTCTCGTTTGAGGATTCGAGGAACGGATTGGCCCGCTGATAATCGAAGCTGTAGATGCCTGGCTGAATCAACACATCGGCGGGAATGTCGCTGACATTGCCCAGGAGGTACTGGCCGGTGGCATCGCCCAGATAATAGACGCCCGGCCCCGGCGCGCGGGAAATCCGCTCCAGCGCGAAGGCCAGAGCACGGATGCCCTGGGTGGCATCGATGCGCTGGAGGACACGCACCTCGCTATCGATGGCATCGGCTTGCTGGCGCTGGATCTGCACGCTGGACTGCCAGGTGATGAAGGCCAGCAACAGGATGGCGAAAATGGAGAAGATCAGGATGAACGTGGCGGTCAGCCTGACCGTCGAAGTGCGCCAGAGTTGGGCGAAGCGGCTCACTGTCTACTCGCGGATCATGTAGCCGGCGCCGCGCACGGTATGCAGCAGCGGGGTGGCGTGGCCCTTGTCGATCTTGGAGCGCAGGCGCGACATATGCACGTCGATGACATTGGTCTGGGGGTCGAAATGATAATCCCAGACATTTTCCAGCAGCATGGTGCGGGTCACCACCTTGCCGGCATTCTTCATCAGATATTCGAGCAGGCGGAATTCCCGCGGCTGCAGCAAGACAGTCTCGCCATCGCGCTCGACCTTGCGGGAGAGGCGATCGAGGGTGAGACCGGCGACTTCGTAGCTGGTGGCGGCCTCCGAGGGGCTGGAGCGGCGGGCCAGCACTTCGACGCGCGCCAATAGCTCGGTAAAGGCATAGGGCTTGGTGAGATAGTCATCGCCGCCGGCGCGCAGGCCGGTCACCCGGTCATCGACTTCACCCAGGGCGGAGAGAATGAGGACGGGGGTCTTGTCGTCTTCGGCGCGCAGCGACTCGACGATGGAAAGGCCATCTCGGCGGGGCAGCATGCGATCGACGATGAGCACGTCGTAATCCATGCCCGAGGCCATGGCATAGCCCGTTTCGCCATCGGCGGCGTGATGGGTGATATGGCCGGCTTCGTCGAGCGCCTGGATGAGATAGCTCGCGGCTTCCCGATCATCCTCGATCAGCAAAATCTTCACCGCGACGCTCCTTGGTGATGAGGGGGAAGCGGCCCCGGGAAGCCCGGAGCCGCGGGAGGCGTTACTCGGCCGACAGCGGCAGGCCGATGAAGCGGTCATTGCCGTCGCGGCTGGCCTTGATCAGGGCGGTATTGCGCCCCTGGGCCTTGACCGCGTCAAGGGCCGACTCGAACTCTTCGAGCGTATTGACCGGGGTGTTGTTGACCTCGAGGATGGCATCGCCAACCGCCAGGCCCTTTTCGGCCGCAGCCGAATCCGGCTCGACGTCCTGGATCAACAAGCCACCCGAGCCATCGGCATTGGGCACCAGGGTCAGGCCGACGCTGCTTTCGGCCGGCAGGGGTGCCGGGGGCACCGGCTTCTGGTCCTGGTCGCCCTGAGCCAGGGCTTCCTCGTTCAGCGTACCGAGCTGCACCGACAGGGTGGTCTCGGCGCCATCGCGCCAGATGGTCAGCTCGACCGTGGATTCGGGCGACTTGCCGGCAATGGTGCGGCTGAGGTCGAGCGCGTCATCGATCTTGTCGCCATCCACGGCGGTGATGATGTCACCCGACTTGACGCCAGCCGGGCCGGCCGGACCGTCTTCGGCCACGTTGCTGACAATGGCGCCCTTGGCTTCGGCAAGGCCAACGCCATCGGCGATGTCGCGCGTCACATCCTGGATGCCGACGCCGAGGTAGCCGCGGGTCACGGTGCCGCTGTCAATCAACTGGCCGACAATGCCCTTGACGGTCGCGGCGGGAATGGCAAAGGCGATGCCGACATTGCCACCATTGGGCGAATAGATGGCGGTATTGACGCCGACCACTTCGCCCTTGGTATTGAAGGCCGGGCCGCCCGAATTGCCGGTATTCACGGCCGCGTCGATCTGCAGGAAGTCGCCATAGTTGTTGCCGCCGATATTGCGGCCCGAACCCGAGATGACGCCTACGGTGACGGTGCCGCCCAGGCCGAACGGGTTACCCACGGCAACCACCCAGTCGCCCACGCGGCTGGCTTCGCTCTCGAAATTGACGAAAGGCAGGTCGGTGCCGTCGATCTTGACCACGGCCAGGTCGGTCCGCTCGTCGGTGCCGACGATTTCGGCAACCTGTTCGGTGCCGTCGTCGAAGACCACCGTGACCTTGGTGGCATTTTCGACGACGTGGTTGTTGGTGACGATATAGCCGTCAGCCGAGATCACGAAGCCCGAGCCAGCCGCCATGAATTGGCGCGGGGCACGGTCGCGCGGACCCTGCGGGCCGAACTGGTCACCAAACTGGTCGAAGAAATCCTGGAAGGGATGGCCTTCGGGCAGGTCGGGGAAATTGAACTCGAAGTCGCCGCCGCGACGCTGCACGTTGCGCGGGCTTTCCTCGGCTTCCACGAGGATGGACACCACGGCGGGCTTCACGGCTTCCACGAGATCGGCAAAGCCGGCCTGCGGCTGGATCGCATCGGGAACGATGATCTGGGCCGCGTTCTGCACCTGGGCGTTGGCGACCTGACCGGTCATGACGAAAGCGGTGGAAACGCCACCGATACCGACCAGCAGCGCCAGGGCGGAGGCCCCGAGCCAGCGGCCGGTACGCTTCAGAATGGACGAGCGCATGTAATCATTCTCCTTCGCAAACCCTCAACAGTTTGTGGGCCTAGATATGGAACGGACTATCTTTCTGCGAGGTTGCGCCAACATTAAACCTTGGCAATGTTGGCGGCGGGAATGGGGCGGAGATTGTGGCGACGGGCCACTTATTCTTCTCCCCGTCGAGGAGAAGGTGGCCCGCAGCGCGGATGAGGGGACGCTGCGCGCAACCACCGATGGGAGATTATGCGGCTAATTCAGCTCGTCCAGCGCCGCCTGCTCTTCTGCCGTCAGCTCGCCATCGGCCACCCGCCTCCGGCGGCCAACCACGACCAGCGTCCCAAGCCCCACCAGCAGCAATAGCGGCGCCGCGATCCAGAGCAGGATGGTGTGATTGTTGACGCGCGGGTTGAGCAGCACATATTCCCCGTAGCGGTCGACCAGATATTGCCGAACCTGCTCGTCGCTGTCGCCGGCCACCAGCCGCTCACGCACCAGCACGCGCAGGTCTTTCGCCAGGTCGGCGTCGCTGTCGTCGATGGACTGGTTCTGGCAGACGAGGCACCTGAGGCCCGCGGAAATATCGCGGGCGCGCTGCTCCAGCACGGGATCGGGCAAGATTTCATCGGGGCTCAGCGCCGCAACCGGAGTCGCGAAGCAGAGCGCTAGCAGAAGTGCGCGGAGCCAGGTCATTGCGCGGCCTGCGGCGCTGACTTTGCAGCCCGGCGCGGAGCACCAACACGCATCCGGCGGTCGGTGAGCGAAAGGAAGCCAGCAAAGGCCATGAGCAGGGCACCCAGCCAGATCAGCGTGATATAGGGCTTGTGCCAGACGCGCACGACATGGGTATCGTCCAGCGGCTCGCCCAACTGGAGATAGAGCTGGGAGAAGCCATAAGTCTCGATGGCTGCCTCGGTCGTGGGCATACCTGACGCGACATAGGTGCGGCGGTCGGCCAGCATCTGGCGCGTGTCGCCACCG
>CBIGSA010000267.1:0-4871 GCA_966192215.1 uncultured Devosia sp.
GCCACGATCCCCAGGTCGTGAGTGATCCAGATCATCGCCATGCCGATCTGTTCCGTCTTCCGCGAGGTATCCGTGCCATGAGCGCTGCCACGTCACATCCGCTCTTTCCGAAGTTCTTCTCCAATACTCTGGCCGAGACCGATCCCGAGATCGCGGGCGCCATCAGGGATGAACTTGGCCGTCAGCAGCACGAGATCGAACTGATCGCCTCGGAAAACATCGTGTCTCGCGCCGTGCTCGAAGCACAAGGCTCGATCATGACGAACAAGTATGCCGAGGGTTACCCCGGCAAGCGCTATTACGGCGGCTGCCAGTTCGTCGACGTGGCCGAAACCCTCGCCATCGAGCGCGCCAAGCAGCTCTTCGGCGCCAAATTCGCCAATGTGCAGCCCAATTCCGGCAGCCAGATGAACCAGGCCGTGTTCCTGGCCCTGCTGCAGCCGGGCGATACCTTCATGGGCCTCGACCTCAATTCTGGTGGGCACCTAACCCATGGTTCGCCGGTCAATATGAGCGGCAAGTGGTTCAATGTCGTTTCCTACGGCGTTCGTCGCGACGATCATTTGCTGGACATGGACGAAGTCGAGCGCCTGGCCCATGAGCACAAGCCCAAGCTGATCCTGGCGGGCGGCACCGCTTATTCCCGCATTTGGGATTGGAAGCGCTTCCGCGAGATCGCCGATTCCATCGGCGCCTATCTCATGGTGGACATGGCCCACATTGCCGGCCTCGTGGCCGGTGGCGTGCATCCTTCGCCGGTGCCGCATGCCCATGTCACCACGACCACAACGCACAAGAGCCTGCGCGGCCCGCGTGGCGGCATGATCCTTTCCAATGACGAAGAGATCGCCAAGAAGATCAATTCGGCCGTCTTCCCGGGCCTCCAGGGTGGTCCGCTGATGCATGTCATCGCTGCCAAGGCCGTGGCCTTCAAGGAAGCGTTGCAACCCGAATTCAAGGCCTATGCCCAGCAGGTCGTGACCAACGCCCGCGCTTTGGCCGAAACGCTCAAGTCGCACGGACTCGATGTGGTGTCGGGCGGCACGGATAATCACCTGATGCTGGTTGACCTGCGCCCCAAGAATGCCACCGGCAAGCGTGCCGAGCAGGGCCTGGGCCGCGCTTTCATCACCTGCAACAAGAACGGCATTCCCTATGACCCGGAAAAGCCATTCGTGACTTCCGGTATCCGCCTCGGTACGCCCGCCGGTACGACGCGCGGCTTCGGCGTTGCCGAATTCCAGGAAATCGGTGCGCTGATCGTCGAAGTGCTTGACGGCCTGCGCGAAGCCAATTCCGATGAGGGCAATGCCGCGGTTGAGGCCGCTGTTGGCGCCAAGGTCAAGGCGCTTACCGCGCGCTTCCCGATCTACACCAACTAGGGTTCGACGAATGCGCTGTCCTTATTGCGGAAACGACGACACGCAGGTCAAGGACAGCCGCCCGACCGAAGATTCGGGCGCCATCCGCCGCCGCCGCGTCTGCAACGGATGCGGCGGCCGCTTTACCACCTTCGAGCGCGTGCAGTTGCGCGACCTGACGGTGGTGAAAAAGAGCGGCCGCAAGGTTCCCTTCGACCGCGAAAAGCTGGCCAAATCGGTCTATACCGCCCTGCGCAAGCGGGCCGTGGAGCCCGAGCGCATCGAGCGCATGATTTCAGGCATTGTCCGCCAGCTCGAAAGCCTGGGCGAAGTGGAAGTTACCTCCGACCAGATCGGTGAATATGTCATGGACGGCCTCAAGGGGCTCGATGATGTGGCCTTCGTCCGTTTCGCCTCGGTCTACAAGAATTTCTCGGCCGCCGACGACTTCCGCAATTTCCTCGCCGCGCTTGCTGAAGGCCAGGGCACCGTGCGGGACGACGAGTGAGCGGCCTGTCGCCCGAGGATAGTCGCTGGCTCGATGCCGCCGCCCGCTATGCCACGCCCTTTGCTGGCACTACTGCGGATAATCCGGCGGTCGCTGCGCTTGTGGTCGATCCGAACAAGCAGACCCTTGTTGCCCGCGCCGTAACCGCCCGGGGCGGCCGTCCGCATGCCGAGGCCGAGGCCATTGCGCAGGCTGGCTTCGAGGCAGCCGGTTGCACGCTCTATGTCACGCTCGAACCCTGCCATCACTGGGGCCGCACGCCGCCTTGCGTCGATGCCATCATCCGCGCCGGCATCATGCGGGTCGTCATCGGCGCGGCGGACCCCAAAACGGCCGGCAGCAGCGTGGCCCAGCTCGAATCCGCGGGTGTCGAAACCGTCCTGGCCCGCCATGCGCCGTCCCTGGCGCTCCATGCGGGGCATATCCTGCGGCACACGGCGGAGCGGCCTTTTGTCACCGCCACGCTGGCGGTTTCCGCCGACGGCATGCTGGGCCGGCAGGGCGAGGGCAGGGCGCCCGTCGAAGCGGCTGTCCGGCAATGGCTGGATATTGCCCGCTCCCGTTCGGATGCGCTGCTGGTTGGCGCCGCCACGGCGCGCCTCGACAATCCGGACCTCACCGTGGCGCTGCCCGGTCTGCCGGGCCACACCCCGCTTCGGGTCGTGCTTGCAGGCGCTTCGGGCATCGATCGCAAGGTGAATCTGGTTGGTGGCTTTTCTGGCTATCGCACTGCAATCATTGCGGAAACATCTGTTCCGGTTGATGCGCCGGCCTCGGTCGAAACAATTCGCGTCGCCGGAAATGGAGGTCGTCCGGATCTGGCTGCCGCACTCGGGGCGCTGGCCAAACGCCATGTCCAGAACCTCTTCGTCGAGCCAGGCCAGCGGCTGACTGCTGCGCTGCTGGAGGCCGACCTGGTCGATCGCTTTGCTTTGGTCACCATGGCCGGTACCATCGGTGCCGATGGCGTTCCCGCCAGTCCGGATGGTCCTATTGCCGACCTTCTCGGCGCTGCCGGATTGCGCGAAACCGGCCGGCAGGCTCTTGGCGATGCCGGTTTGACGCTCTATGAGCGGCCCGCACGCTCAGATTGAGCGCTGCCCTGTTGAAGTTCCGTCCGGGGAAGATTATGGGGTTGCGACGCCCTCCCGGCAGCGCCCCTGCGGCCACACAGCAAAGTTGAAATTCCGAATGGCCGACGCTTCCAAACGCAATCCGCAAGCCGAACGCCCCGCCAACCAGCGCGGTGCCGCGCGGCTGGCTGCAGTGCAGGCGCTCTACCAGATGGATGTGGGCCGGGCGACGCTCGAGGATACGCTGGCCCAGTTCGGCGCCTTCCATCTCGGCCGTGAAATCGAAGGCGAGCAGTATCTGCCCGCCGACGCCGATTTCTTCCGCCAGATCGTCACTGGTGTCGCCAGGCACCAGCTTGCCATCGACCCGGCGGTGGACCGGGCGTTGGCCGAAGGTTGGCCAGTCGAGCGTGTCGATGCCACGCTGCGCGCCATCCTGCGTGCGGCTGCCTTCGAACTGCTCCGCCGAAAGGACATTCCGCCGCGCGTGGTCATCACCGAATATGTCGATGTAGCCAAGGCCTTCTACGAAGACGATGCCACCGGCCTCGTCAACGCAGCGCTCGATGCCATTGCGCGCGAAGCGGGCGTCGAACTGAATGACAGCAGCAAGCAGGCCTGATCCACTAGTCAGCGGCGGCTACCGCTCCGTCGCCAATATGAATCATCACCCGCGACCCCAGCCCGGCCGGATACTTCTCCTTTACCCGGATGCTCTGGAAGAGCATATCGACATCTGCTGATCCGAATGCATCGAGCGCCCGCTGCAACTCCGGGTCCGGTGTGCCGTCCAATGCACCGTCATACCGGCCCAGGGCATTGAGAGCCGTCTGTAGCGCCTCCACCATTAACGGGCCCAGCAGCACGTCGTCGTGCCAGAAGCGCTGATAATTGTCCGGGCTCCAGGCGCTTTTTGTGCCCCAATAGGCTAGCAGCAGCCAGGAGCCGCCAAGCTCGGCATCCTGTCGGGCCGTGTACTGGCCTTGGAGGTATGTATCGATCTCGGTCGAGCCCGTGCCGAAGGTATAAAACAGGCCGAGCAGGGCCATTGCGGCCGGGTCACCATGCACGGCGGCGTAGCGCACATAGTCGCCCAGCGGCAGTGGCAGGTCGCTTGCGTCGAGATAGCCATTCCAGAACATGTTGGCCAGGTAGCCGGCACACACATAATTGCCATGGGATGCGCTTTCCGCCGCCGCTACGTCGTAGTAGGGGCCGTTGCCATCGAGGTCGTTGAATCCGAAGGTGCGAAGGGCTTCGCAACTGACCGAGACGCCGAATTCCCCGTCGCGGGCGCGTGTCAGATAGTCCAGCCCTTCTTCCGTGCTGACGCCTGCGCTTTCGTCGAACATGGTGCCAAGCGCATATTGCGCCAGCGGCAGCCCGTCCGCCGCCAGGTCGCGATAGGTTTCGGTGGCGTAGACATTGTCCTCCTGGTTGCCGCCCCGCTCGGCATGCTGGTCGCGGGTTATGGCGTAGAAGAGCCGCACCTCGGCATCTTCAGGGAAGGCCCCGATCGCCCGCTGGCAGGCGGAGAGGGCATTGTCCAGCCCCATCCGGGGCACCCAGTCGAAGTGATCCCGATCGCCGAACGCAGTGATGCAGGTCTGCTTTGCCGCTTCCGGCGACAATTTGCTCTTGGCCAAAGCCGGCGCGCTGGGAAGCGCGATGAGGGCGATGAGCGCCACAAGGCGGAGTAGTGTTCCAGACGTCTTTCCGTGCAACATGCAGATGCTCGCTACTAGAGGCCGCCAGATCGGCGGCCAGCTTAGTGCGGGCCATGCAGGCTGTCGACTATACCTAGAACGACTGCAGGATCTGGTCGATGAACGTGCGGTCTTCGCCGAAGGACGGCGTGCGGCGGCTTTCGATCGCGATCGTCTTGCCGTCCTGCAGGCCATAGACGGCCTTGTCGACCACCTTCTTGTT
>CBIGSA010000268.1:0-4842 GCA_966192215.1 uncultured Devosia sp.
GCCGGCGGCACCGGCCACGTCATCGAATTTGCCGGCGAAGCCATCCGCTCGCTCTCCATGGAAGGCCGCATGACGGTCTGCAACATGACCATCGAAGGCGGCGCCCGCGCCGGCCTGATCGCGCCCGACGAAAAGACCTTCGAATACGTCAAGGGCCGCGAACGCGCACCCAAGGGCAAGGCCTGGGATATGGCGCTCGACTACTGGAAGACGCTCTATACCGATGAAGGCGCGGTCTATGACAAGGTCGTGGTGCTCGATGCCGCCAACCTGCCGCCCATCGTCTCCTGGGGCTCTTCGCCCGAAGACGTGATTTCGGTGACCGGCGTGGTGCCGAACCCCGATGACATCGCCGACGAGAACAAGCGCGCCTCCAAGTGGCGGGCGCTCGACTACATGGGTCTCAAGCCCGGCACCAAGATCACCGACATTCCGGTGGAACGCGTCTTCGTCGGCTCCTGCACCAATGGCCGCATCGAGGATCTGCGCGCCGCCGCCGCGGTGATCGGCGATCGCAAGGTGGCGCCCGGCGTCAACGCCATGGTCGTGCCCGGCTCGGGCCTGGTCAAGGATCAGGCCGAGTCCGAAGGGCTCGACGTGATCTTCAAGAATGCCGGCTTCGAATGGCGCGAGCCCGGATGCTCGATGTGCCTGGCCATGAATCCGGACAAGCTCAAGCCGCAGGAACGCTGCGCCTCGACATCCAATCGCAATTTCGAGGGTCGCCAGGGCTTCAAGGGCCGCACCCATCTCGTCTCGCCCGCCATGGCGGCCGCGGCGGCGATTGCCGGCCACTTCGTCGATATCCGCGAGTGGCAGTAAGTCATTCCGATTGGGGGTCGCGCCACGCGCCGACCCTCGACGACATCGAGGCGTTGGCGATCGAAGCGCTCAAGGCTTTGCCTGAGCCTTTCGCTTCGCTGGCGTCCGACGTCATCTGCTCGGTCGCCGACTTTGCCGAGGATGACGTGCTCGAAGGCTTCGGCATGGAAAGCCCGTTCGAGCTCATGGGCCTGTTCCAGGGCATCGGCATGACCGAGGACGGCGCCGTGCCCCAGACGGGCCAATTGCCCAACACCGTCTTCCTCTATCGCCGCGCCATTCTCGACTATTGGGCCGAGCATGACGACAATACGCTGGGTGAAATCGTCACCCATGTCCTGGTCCATGAACTAGGCCACCATTTCGGCTTTTCCGACGAAGACATGGAAGCCATTGAAGCCGAGGCCGGCCGATAGCTTCCGGCCGGGTGCCGGCCCGGCTCACCGCATTCCGCTGGTGGACGGCCAGCTTCGGGCTTCTGGCCATCGCCCTGAGCACCGCAACCCTGCGCATGGATGCGCCATCGGCCTGGCTCAAGAGCCTGAGCTGGTGCTGCTTTTATGCGGCCGCGTCGGCCAGGTCACGCCGAGGCAATCCGTACTGGCTTTTCGGCATCCGATTTCAGCAAGGACATTACCTGGCAGGTGACGCTGAGCGCCGGCGTCGCGCCGTACCGAGCCGATGAAAGCCTGCAGTCGGTCATAGCGCGGACCGACAAGGGCCTTTACGCGGCAAAGGGCCCGCTGGCCGCAATCAGGTCGTTGTCGCCCAGGATTCCGGCGGGCAGCACTCCGGCGCGGCCATGCGTGCCGAAGCCGCTGTTAAGGTAAACCAACGGTAAACCTTGGGATTTCCCCGTCACGGGCTATTAGTGGAACCACTGCGCTCCCGACGGTCGTCCGGCCGCTCGATTCCGCGCAGGACGCAACCAAGATGTGGGAAACCAAAATGTCCGTGCGGTCCAAGACGACCCTCAAGATTGTACAGCCCGAAATCGAGCAGATGGAAACCGTCATCCAGGAAGCAGCCAAGCAGGCCGCGCCCATGGTGCAGCGTTTGGCATCGCATCGTGACCGGATCGACCTTGCCCTCAAGGAACTCGAAAGCGAACGCTTCGAGCTCATCTCCCGTCGCGACCTGCTCCGCCGTCAGGTGGAAGCCGTCGAGCAGGGCCTGGCCATGCATATCGAAGACATCGAGGCCACCATGCGCCTTTACGAGGGCGGCCTCAACGCGCTGCCGGCGAACAACTGAGCCGGCTCTTCCCAGCGGACGGCATGGGAGGATTAGCGTTCGACGAATTCGAACTCCGCCTCCCTGCCGCCCGCCGGGTCGTCTGACACGCGCAGGGCCAGGTTGCCCTCGTCCAGCGCGGCGAACCATTCTTCCCAGCTGACCAGGTGGAAGCCGCCAATGCGGTCCGGCCCCTCATTGCCATCGGTATTGATGGCATGCTGGCCGAATGTCAGCTGCAGCAGCGTGCGCATGCCTGTTCCGTCGGGCGTATCCATGAGCATCGGGTTGCCGCCGCGGGCCTCGGCCCATTGGCGGATTTCGTTGCGATCGGTAAGTGTCCTGGCCATGGCGGGCTCCTTGTGGGTTTCGCCTGCACAATTGTCGCGCCGCCCGCTTGGTTCCGCAACAATTCCCAAGCCGCGCCGTGCCTGCTAAGACGCTTGCCGAAGCTGGCGGAGCGAGCATGACGAGCAAGACCAACAAGATATTCCTGGGCCAGATCGGCGCCGCCCACGGCATCAAGGGCGGCGTGCGCATCGCCACCCATACCCAGGACCCCGAGGCGATCGGCAGCTATGGCCCGCTCGACACCGACCGGCCCGGCCTCACCATTACCCTCACCAAGGTGCGCCTGCAGAAGAATGTGGTCATCGCTCACATCAAGGGCATTTCCGATCGCAATGCCGCCGAGGCGCTCAATGGCGTGAGCCTTTTCATTGATCGCGACCGCCTGCCTGAGCCCGAGGATGAGGACGATTTCTACCACGCCGACCTGATCGGGCTCGATGCACGGCTCGATACCGGCGTCAGCATCGGCAAGGTCTCGGCCCTGCCCAATTTCGGGGCCGGCGACCTGATCGAAATCCGCGATCCGCAAACCGGCGACACCTATCTCTACCCCTTCACCAAGGCGGTAGTGCCCGTGATCAACATTGCCGAAGGCTATCTCACCATCGTCGTGCCGCTGGACGCTCCTGAAGGCGAGGAAGAGCCCGATTGAGCTTTTCGGCCTCCATCATAACGCTCTTTCCCGATCTGTTCCCCGGCCCGCTGGGCGCCTCGGTGCTGGGCCGGGGCCTTGCCGATGGCCTCTGGTCGCTCGAGGCAACACATCTGCGCACCTTCGCCACCGACCGCCACCGCACGGTCGACGACACGCCCTCCGGCGGCGGGGCCGGCATGGTGCTCAAGCCCGATATCCTGGCCAGCGCCATCGATACGGTGGCACCGGCAGGCGATCCCCGCCCCCGCATCCTCATGTCGCCGCGCGGCACACCGCTGACCCAGGCCCGCGCCCGCGACCTGGCTTTGGGGCCGGGTGCCGTCATCATATGCGGCCGCTTCGAGGGCGTGGACCAGCGCGTTATCGATGCCCGCAACCTCGAGGAAATCTCCATCGGCGACTATGTGCTGGCCGGCGGTGAAGTGGCCGCCATGGTGCTGCTGGAAGCCGTGGTGCGGCTGATTCCCGGCGTGCTGGGCGGCGCCGACAGCCATGCCGACGAGAGCTTCGAAAACGGGCTGCTGGAATATCCGCAATATACCAGGCCGCAGAGTTTCGAGGGCATGGACATTCCCGCCGTGCTGACCTCGGGCGACCACGGAAAAATCGCCAGATGGCGTGCCGAGCAGAGCCAGGCATTGACCGCGGCACGACGACCGGACCTGCTGGCGCGGCCGAAGTCATAAAACTGTCCGAAACCCTAGACTCCCACGGCATTTTCCCCTATAGCCGCGCCACTACTGCGACGTCGGGCTGATCGGACCCGGCCCGCACCAATAAAAAGACGACCAACCTCCGTTACCAACCAAGACCGGGCGACGAGCCGAAAGGCCCGATAAACGCTCCTTTGAAAAGATTCAGAACGGAATCGACATGACCAATATCATCGAACAGCTTGAGGCCGAGCAGGTTGCTGCTCTCGCCGCCAAGCGCGAACTGCCCGACTTCACCCATGGCGACACCATCAAGGTGTGGGTCAAGATCCGCGAAGGCGACAAGGAACGCCTGCAGGCCTATGAAGGCGTCGTGATCGCCCTCAATGGCGGCGGCATCACCAAGAGCTTCACCGTGCGCAAGATTTCGTATGGCGAAGGCGTGGAACGCGTGTTCCCCTACTACTCGCCCAACGTTGCCAGCGTCGAAGTCCTCAAGCGCGGTAAGGTCCGTCGCGCCAAGCTCTATTACCTGCGTGATCGTCGCGGCAAGTCGGCGCGTATCTTCGAATCGACCAATTCGCGCACCAAGAAGATCGAGGCATCCGAACGCGAAGCCGCCCAGGCTGCGCGCGAGGCTCGTGAAGCTGAAAAGATCGCTGCCGCCGAGGCTTTTGCCGCCGAGCAGGCCGCCAAGGATGCGGAAGCCGCAGCCGCTGCAGCCGCCGCCGAACAGGCTGCCGCTGCTGAAGAGGCTCCCAAGGCCGAATAGGCCTTGCCGCAGTGCTGAACTGAAGAACCCGGTCGCAAGACCGGGTTTTTTGTTGCCTAGTCTTGGACTCCTCCCGCTCCCGCCCTCGGACTGGTGATGTGGCACCAACCCCAACACACCCACGGTGTCATCCCGGCCTTGAGCCGGGATCCATCTCGAGATCGTGCCACAGCCGCAAGGTGGATCTGAGGCGCAATTTGGTTCGGGCACGCTCCCACCCACCCACAGTACCGCCCTCGGACTTGATCCGAGGGCCACACTCACAAATCTATCCATCTTGTCCCCACTCTCAAAACCCTGCCGCATACTTCTGTCCGTCCCCGCCATCACGCGGCCCCGACGCAGGGCCGGGCGGG
>CBIGSA010000269.1:0-4840 GCA_966192215.1 uncultured Devosia sp.
ATCATCGAGCGCACCGCGGGCTAGGGCGATAAAATCGGCCTCGCCGTTGGCGATAATGGCTTCGGCGCGGCGGGCATCACCCAGCAGGCCCACGGCCATGCAGGGCAGTCCGCCTTCATTGCGGATGGCGCTGGCGAAGGGCACCTGGTAGTCGGCGGCAGCCGGAATGCTCGCGCCCTCGAAGCCACCGCTCGAAGCGTCGATGGCGTCCACGCCACGAGCCTTGAGCTCGCGGGTCAGGGCCACGCTGTCTTCCACCTGCCAGCCGTCGGGGTGCCAGTCGCTGACCGAGAGCCGCACCAGCAGGGGCTTTTCGGCGGGCCACACGGCGCGCACGGCTTCGGTCACTTCCAGCACGAGGCGCATGCGGTTTTCGCGGCTGCCGCCATAACGGTCGGTCCGCTTGTTGGCGAGCGGAGAGAGGAACTGGTTTAGCAGGTAGCCATGGGCTGCGTGGATTTCCACCGTGTCGAAGCCGGCCTGGTCAGCCCGCTTCGCGGCGGCGACGAAGGAGTCGATGATGTTGCGTATGCCGGCCTCATCGAGGGCTTCGGGCTTGGTGAAGTTCTTGCCCTCGGCATGGATGAGCGCACTGGGGGCGACCGGCGTCCAGCTTTCGAAATGCAGCGCGGCCTTTTCCTCCTCGGTTTCATCGAATCCCTTGCGCCACGGCACTGGCGTCGAGGCCTTGCGCCCGGCATGGGCCAGCTGGATGCCGGCAGCGGCGCCCTGGCTGTGCAGGAAGTCGACGATGCGCTTGAGCGGGGCGATCTGCTCGTCCTTCCACAGGCCCAGGTCGCCATAGCTGATGCGGCCCTCCGGCACGACGGCCGTGGCCTCCAGCATCACCAGTCCGAAGCCGCCCAGCGCGAAGCGTCCGAGATGGACGAAATGCCAGTCATTTGCGAAGCCGTCCTGCGCCGAATACTGGCACATGGGGGCAACGACCGTGCGGTTGCGCAGGGTAAGGCCGCGCAGGGTGGCGGGAGAGAACAGCTTGGACATTACAGGCTCGTTGTTGGTCTGCCGGGGGATGGCGACGCATAGATGCCCTTTTCGCGTTCCATCGGCAAGTGCCGATGGAAGAACGCTCTGTTGCGCGGGACGCATGCAAAGCAGTGAGGCGCATGCAAGGCAAACCTGCTCCATGGCCTTTCCCGTTGACGCGACGCAGGCTAGGGTCCCGCCGGGATGGAGAGACCGCCATGAAAATCTCGCTCGACCTCGATGCCCTGGTGGCCGACGGCAAGCTGAGCGCGGCCGAGGCCGAGCGGCTCAAGGGCTTTGCCGCCAAGGATACGGGCGAGCTGGGCAGCAATGTGCTGTTCGCGCTTGGCGCCGCTGCAGTGGCCACTGGCGTCGGCGTGCTTGTGCCCACGCTGGAAACCGCCGTGGCGCTGGGTGCCGTGCTGTTCGTGGCGGGCTTCTGGCTGCGCGTTATGGGCGTCACCCGCTGGTCGGTCTTCGCACAGATCGTCATGGTGATCGGTGCGCTGGCGTTGCTTGGCGGGCTGGGTGGGCTTTTCGGCGAGCATCTGTGGGTGCGGGTCATCCTGACGCTGGCAACCGCGGGCGCCGCGGTGCTGGCGACATCAGGCCTATTGGCAGCGCTTGCGGTACTGGCCTTTGCCGCAACGATCACTATCGATGCCGATCTTTGGACGCCCACGCATTATCTGGCCTATGCCATCGTGGCCCTGTCGGCGCTGGTGCTGGGGCTTTACCTACTGTCGCTGCGCCTGGCACCGGCCTATGAACGGCTGGCGATCATTGCCATGCGTACTGCGATCCTGCTGGTCAATGCCGCCTTCTTCGTCGGCTCGATCTTCGGCGATGAAATGCTGGGCTGGTCGGGCGTCTATTTCTCCGTGGCCTGGGCTATTGCGCTCCTGGCCTTCGGCACCTGGGCGGTATTTGCCAACCGGCGCTGGGTGGTCAATTCGGTGGCGGTGTTCGGCGCCATCCATTTCTTCACGCAATGGTTCATGGCGCTGGGTGCGCAGCCTTTGTCGATCCTTGGCGGCGGCCTGCTGCTGATCGGCTTTGGGCTGGCGCTGGCCCGGTTCAATCGATGGGTCGGCGGGCGCAATGTGGAAGCGGGGAGGGCTTAGCATGGCCATCACAAGAAGCCGCTTCCGCGAACTCATCGGCCTTGCCGAACCACCGGTCTCGCTGTTGTCCGGCCGGGTCGAGTCGGCCGACGGCTATGTGATCGAGCATCTGCGCCTGCAACTGGGCGACGAGGAAGTCCGTGGTATCCTGACCAGGCCTGCTGACGATACCCGCCGCCTGCCGGCTATTCTCTATGGTCATTCGCATGGTGGCGGCTATGGCATCGGCGCGCGTGAACTGCTCGACGGCCGCGACTACCTACTCGATCCGCTCGGCCCGGTCTTCGCGCGCGCCGGCTATGTGACGCTCTGCATCGACATGCCGGTATTCGGCGAGCGGGCTACGGTCAGTGAAAGCTCCGCGGCCAAGGCGCTGCTCTGGCATGGCAAATCGCTGTTCGGGCAGATGCTGTCCGACCACTCCGCCGCACTGACCTATCTGGCCGGCCGCGACGATGTCGATCCGGGCCGGATCGGCGCCTTCGGCATTTCCATGGGCTGCGTGCTCAGCTACTGGCTCGCGGCCATGGATGAGCGCATCGCGGCGGTGGCCCATCTCTGCTGCTTCGCCGATTTCCGAACCATGATCGAACTGGGCGCGCATGATGGCCACGGCATCTACCTGACGGTGCCGGGCCTGTTGAATGAGGCCGATGGTGGCAGCATCGCCGCGCTCATCGCCCCGCGTCCGCAACTGGTCTGCATCGGGGAGGCGGACAGCCTCACGCCGCCGGTGGCAGTCGCCCGCGCCTGGTCCGAGCTGGAGCCGGCCTATGCCGCGGTGCGCGACCGGCTGGAGCGGGTGAGCGAGCCGGGCGTCGGGCATCGGGAGACACCGGCCATGCGCGAGGCCATGTTGGCCTTTTTTGGCAGCCATCTCGTGGAGCCCATGGGATAACACGCGGTGAATGCCGGATGAATGCGCCATTCCGGGTGTCGTAAGGCCGGGTGTGATTTGCTTCCTGCACCACAGGAGGACGCCATGATCCGCACCATCGCTATCGCTATTGCCTTGCTCACCGCCGCGCCGGCCTTTGCCGTCGATCTGGTCGACACGCATTCAGAAGCGCCGTCGATCGAAAGCACGGCCGCCAAGGAAGCGGCCAAGCCGAAACCAAAGCCGATCAAGGCTGAGACGGCCGACTATCTGGTCGTGACGCTCAAGGATGCGTCGATCACCAGCTACTGACCGTCGCCCGCCGACGACGACGAAGAATCCGACGGATCGAATGCAAATAGGGCTTGCATCGAACCGTACCGTACGGTACGCCTGCGGACGGAATTGACCGAAACCGTTCGGTCCGTGATCCGGGGACAAGCTGTGGCATTGACCATCAAGGTCAACGAAGAGACGTTCACACCGCGTCAGCAGGCAGTGCTGACGGCGGCGCTGGACCTGCTCGTCGAAAATGGCGACGGCCTGACGATGACGGCCGTGGCGCGCCGGGCTTCCTGTTCCAAGGAAACGCTGTACAAGTGGTTCGGCGACCGCGATGGCCTGTTGACCGCCACCGTGCAGTGGCAGGCGGCCAAGGTGCGCATGCCGGTGGTCGACCGCTCCCACCTCAATGCCAAGGCACTGCGCCTGTCCATCGAACAGTTCGCGCGGGATCTGCTGACTGTCATCACCGGCGAAGTCTCCATCACGCTCAACCGCACGGCCGTGACCCATGCCGCGCAGGAAAAGGACAGCCTGGGCATTATCGTGCTGGAAAACGGCCCCATGGCGATCCGCCGTCGGCTCAAGCCCATTCTCGAAGCCGGGCGCGATGCGCGGCTCCTGCGCTTCGATTCCAGCGAGGATGCCTATCGCACCTTTTTCGGTCTCGTGGTCCGCGACGTACAGATCCGCCTGTTGCTGGGTGACAAGTCGCTGACCCAGACCAATGTCGTGGCCAATATCGAAGCCGATGTGAAGGCCGCGACCGATCAGTTCTTCGCCCTCTATGGGGCGAAAGCCAACCAATAACACAGCATTTCCAGGGAGATACCCATGCGCGTCTATTACGATCGGGATGCCGATCTCAACATCATCAAATCCAAGAAGGTCGCCATTGTCGGCTACGGTTCGCAGGGCCATGCCCATACGCTGAACCTGCGCGACAGCGGCGTGAAGGATGTCGTCGTGGCCCTGCGCCCCGGTTCCGCTTCGGCCAAGAAGGCCGAGGGTGAAGGCCTCAGGGTGATGTCGGTGGCCGATGCGGCCGCCTGGGCCGACGTCATCATGATGCTGACCCCCGACGAATTGCAGGCCGACATCTACAAGCAGCATATCGAGCCCAATATCCGTGACGGTGCCGCGCTGGCCTTCGCCCATGGCCTCAATGTGCATTTCAACCTGATCGAACCCAAGTCCACCGTCGACGTCATCATGATCGCGCCGAAGGGCCCGGGTCACACCGTGCGCGGCGAATACCAGAAGGGCGGCGGCGTGCCATGCCTGATCGCCGTGCACCAGGATGCGTCGGGCAATGCCCATGACATCGCGCTGGCCTATGCTTCGGGCGTTGGCGGCGGCCGTTCGGGCGTCATCGAGACCAATTTCCGCGAGGAATGCGAAACGGACCTCTTCGGCGAGCAGGCCGTGCTCTGCGGCGGCCTGGTGGAACTCATCCGCGCTGGTTTCGAGACGCTGGTGGAAGCCGGCTACGCGCCGGAAATGGCCTACTTCGAGTGCCTGCACGAAGTGAAGCTGATCGTCGACCTGATCTACCAGGGCGGCATCGCCA
>CBIGSA010000270.1:0-4811 GCA_966192215.1 uncultured Devosia sp.
TGATATCGACAATGGCATTGCCGATGGTGAGGACGTCGAAGCGGGTCTGGGTCATCAGGAGTTCCGGCGCAAGGAAAAGCCGTCAGCCGGTTTAGAGCATGCAGCGGATCGCGGCAACCTAGTGCCTGTCAACGATCTCGCTGATCAGCGCTTCGAGATCCTCGCCGGCCTGAAGGGCAATCTGCCCGTCGAGCAGCAAGGTGGCCAGGCCATGCACCCGGGCCCAGGCGGCCAAAGCCGCGATACGGCCGCTGCGGGTATCGCCGCCGCTGACATGGCGCAGCGTGGCAAAGGCAGCATCGGCGGCCATGCGCAGGCCCGGGCGATTGTCGCGCTTGAGCTGGGGCGAGAACATGAGCCGGAAGAGCGCGGCATTGTTGAGGGCAAAGAGTACATAGGTCTTGCCCATGGCCGATATCATGTCGGGCGCATTGGCCGCCGCCACATCCTCCATGGCGCGGGTGAAGCGCTGGAAGCCGGTGACGGCCAGGGCTTCGAGCAGGGCGGCGCGGCTGTCGAAATGGCGATAGGGCGCGGCCGGGGAGACGCCCACCGCCCGCGCCAGGTCGCGCAGGCCCAGCCCCGCCTCGCCCTCGCGCTCGAGGATAACCAAGGCCGCTTCGAGCAGCGCATTGCGCAGGTCGCCATGGTGATAGGGGGCGTTTTGCATCGATGTTGACATTGTTTACTTCGTCGCGGATATATGTAAGCACTGATAACATACGGTATTGAGGACGCGCAAATGGATATCGACCTGATCCTGGCGATCGGCCATCACCTCATGGTGTTCCTGCTGGTGGCGATCTTTGCCGCCGAATTCGCGCTATTGCGGCCGGGCCTGGCCGGAGCCCGCATAGGGCAATTGGCGCGGATCGACGCGACCTATGGTGGCGTCGCGGCGCTGGTCATCGTGGTCGGCGTGCTGCGCGTGATCTTCGGCGCCAGCGGTTGGGAATATTACCTGGGCAATTATGCCTTCTGGGCCAAGATGGCAGCGTTTCTGGTCATGGGCCTGCTGACCGTGCCACCGACGTTGGCCATCCGTCGCTGGCTCAAGGCGGGCGAAGATTATGTCGTGCCGGATGCCGAGATTTCCTCGAGCCGGCGCTTCATCCATCTGCAGGCGGGCATATTGGTGCTGATCCCAAGCTTCGCTGCGGCGATGGCGCGGGGCTATGGGGTGAGCTGATCGGTCGGCGGACGTACCCCACCACCCCACCCGCTAAGCCCCCTTGGGCAGCGGCGTCTTCGGCTCGAAGCGGCACCATTCTGCGATGGCGCAGCGCCAGCATTCGGGCTTGCGGGCCTTGCAGACATAGCGGCCGTGCAGGATCAGCCAGTGATGGGCATGGAGCATGTATTGCGTCGGCACGGTCTTGAGCAGTTGCTGCTCCACCGCCAGCGGCGTGGCGCCGGGGGCGAGGCCCGTGCGGTTGCCGACGCGGAACAGGTGGGTATCCACCGCGATGGTGGGTTGCTTGAACCAGATATTGAGCACGACATTGGCCGTCTTGCGGCCGACGCCGGGCAGGGCCTCGAGCGCTTCACGATCCTCCGGCACTTCCCCGCCATGCTTGTCGAGCAGGATCTGGCTCAGCGCGAAGACATTTTTGGCCTTGCCGCGATAAAGCCCGATGGTCTTGACTAGGTCGGTAATGCGCTCGACGCCCAGAGCCACCATGGCCGCGGGCGAGGGCGCCAGTTCAAACAGGCGCTTGGTGGCCTTGTTGACGCCGGCATCGGTGGCCTGGGCCGAAAGCACCACCGCCACCAGCAGGGTAAAGGCGTTGATATAGTCGAGTTCACCCCTGGGTTCGGGCTCGATCTCGTGAAACCGGGCGAAGATCGCCTCGATTTCGGGTTTGGGAAGCGCCTTCACTTTTTTCGCCGCTGCCATTCTCTCGCCCTTGATTCTGCGCCTATAGTCAGTGGTGAAGAGTTCGCCATGCCAATGCAAGCCACAACCACCACGCCCCTGTTTGCCGCCGCGCTGAAGCCGGATCGGTCGCCGCGCGTCATGGGCGGCTGGCTGGCCTATGCCATGGCCGGCATAGCCGCGACGCCGCTGGCCGTGCTGGTGCCGGGCGCGCTGCTGCCTGTTATCGCTGCGTTCGGCGCTGGAGGGGCAGGGCTGACCGCGCTGACTATGCGGCAATCACGCCGGAAGCGGCTGAGCCAGCAGGTGACCTTGTGGGCCGACCAGCTTGAAGTGGCGACGACCAACCACAAGGGTGAGCGGACCCTGCGCCGCTTCGACCCGCGCAATGTGCGGCTGGTCCTGGAACGCGACGATAATGAGCAGACCATGGCCATGCGACTGCGCGCCGGCAAGGACGAGGTGGAGCTGGGCGCCTTCCTCAAGCCCGAGGACCGCTCGAGCTTCGCCAAGGCCTTCGGCACGGCTTTGCGCCGGGCGCGACAGGCGGCGTGAGCTTTTTGGTGACGCATCGGAACATCCGAAAACCGAGTCGCACTTTTCGATCCGATGCTGGTGTCAAAACCGGGTCGCATCGCCGGCCTCTTGCTCCTAGATAGGCGCCCTGAAACAAATGATGGGTGCTCCGATGAACCAGATCACGCATATGACCCCCGCGACGGACTATGACACGATCCGCGCGGCCATCCGTTATCTGAGCGAAAACGGGCCCGATGTTGCCGATCTCGGCCGCTTCGCCCGCGGGCTGGGTCTGAGCGAACGCCAGCTCACCGAGCTGTTCCGGCGTTGGTGCGGCCTCAGCCCCAAGAGCTTTGCCCAGGCCGTGGCTTTGGACCATGCCAAGAGCCTGTTGCGCGCGCGGGAAAGCGTGCTCGACACGACCTATGAAGTGGGCCTGAGCTCCACCTCGCGCCTGCATGACCTGTTCGTGACCTACGAAGCCATGCCGCCGGGCATTTTCCGCGCGGGCGGGGCGGGCATCGACATGGTCTGGGGTGCGGCACCCTCGCCTTTCGGCATTGCCGTGGCGACGGCGACCGACTACGGCATGTCGGGCCTAGGCTTTGCCGATGCCGATATGACGATCGAGCAGGCCTTCGAGGACCTGGCCAATCGCTGGCCCAATGCGCGCTTTGTCAGGGATGATGCCCGCGTCGCGCCCATGATCGCGCAGGCCTTCGATCCGTCGCGCTGGTCGCCGGACCATCCGGTGCGCGTCGTGCTGATCGGCACCGATTTCGAGGTCAAGGTGTGGGAGACGCTGCTCAAGATTCCCTGCGGGCAGGCCACGACCTATCAGAACGTCGCCAACCAGATCGGCCGCCCGACGGCGGCTCGCGCGGTGGGTGCGGCGGTGGGCAAAAACCCGATCAGCTTCGTCGTGCCCTGCCACCGCGTGGTCGGCACGTCAGGCGCGCTGACCGGCTATCACTGGGGCGTGCCGCGCAAGCGGGCCATATTGGGCTGGGAAGCCGGCGTGATCTCGGCGGCGCATTAGCTCCAGCCGGTTCGAAGTTTCACGTGAATCGGGGGAAGAGTACCCGCTAAAAACTAAAGCGCCAGCCGCTCCACGAGCTTGCCGTCCGGCCCGATCCTGTAGACCGTCGGCTGACCCGTGGCGATCTCGCGCTTCAATATTTCGTCCGGCGTGAGGCCCTCGATGGCCATGACCAGCGCGCGCAGGGAATTGCCATGGGCGGCGACCAGCACGGTTTTGCCGGCCTTGAGCTGGGGCAGGATTTCGGCCTCGTAATAGGGCAGGGTGCGCGCCGCGGTATCCTTCAGCGACTCGCCGCCCGGCGGGGGGACGTCATAGGAGCGGCGCCAGATCAGCACCTGTTCCTCGCCCCATTTGGCGCGGGCATCATCCTTGTTGAGACCCGAGAGGTCGCCATAGTCGCGTTCGTTGAGCGCTATATTCCTCACGATGGTGACATTGGCGATGCCCATCTCTTCCAGCATCAGGTCCAGCGTATGCTGGGCGCGGCGCAGGGCCGAGGTGTAGTAGAGATCGGGCACGATGCCTTTGGCCTTGAGCGCCTTGCCGGTGGCACGGGCTTCCCCGACGCCCTTTTCGGTCAGGTCCGGATTGCGCCAGCCGGTGAAGAGGTTCTTGAGGTTCCACTCGCTTTCGCCATGGCGCACGAGGATCAGGGTACCGGTCATGTCGTTTTCCTGTTGTTAGTCGAGGCCGAGCACGTCGGCCATGGAATAGAGTCCCGCCTGCTGGCTGGCGGCCCAGAGGGCGGCGCGGGCGGCGCCATTGGCAAACATGGCACGGTCCTCGGCGCGGTGGTTGAGCTCGACCCGCTCATGCGGGCCGGCAAAGATCACCGAATGGTCGCCCACAACAGTACCGCCGCGCAAAGTGGCAAAGCCGATCGCGCCGGCTTGGCGCGGGCCGGTATGGCCGTCGCGGACGCGCACCGAATGGTCGCGCAGGGCGATATTGCGGCCCTGCGCGGCGGCTTCACCCAGCAGCAGGGCCGTGCCCGAGGGCGCATCGACCTTGCGGTTATGGTGCATTTCGAGGATTTCGATGTCGTAGTCGGCCAGCATGGCGGCGGCCTTGCGCACCAGGCTCGCCAGCACATTGACGCCCAGCGAGAAATTGCCCGACTTGACGATGCGCGCCCCGGCCTGCGCCGATTGCGCAATGGCGGCATCATCGGCCTCCGAACAGCCCGTCGTGCCGATGACATGGATCAGGCCGCGCTCAGCAGCCTTGGCGGCGAGGGCCACGCTGGCCCCCGGCGCGGTGAAGTCGATGATGGCATCGGCGCCTTCGAGCGCGGCATCCATGTCGTCGGTGATGATCACACCCAGCGGCCCGATGCCGGCAAACAGGCCCGCATCCTGGCCGATGGCCGCCGTG
>CBIGSA010000271.1:0-4804 GCA_966192215.1 uncultured Devosia sp.
ACCAGCACCGTCTCGACATTCCCATCGCCGCCGGCAATGGGGGAGGGCACCGATAGCCGGTGCCGGAAGCCCTGCGCCTCAACGAACGCAATCACCTCGGCCAGTGCGGCGGCAATGGCGGTTTCATCCGTCACGATGCCGCCCTTGCCGACATTGCTTCTGCCCACTTCGAATTGCGGCTTGAACAGGATCACCGCCGCGGCCTCCGGCCCGCAGAGCGCCAGCGGCGCGGCCAGGACCTTGGTGACCGAAACGAAGCTGATGTCGGAAACCAAGAGGTCAATGGGCTCGGGGATCTGCTCGGCCGTCAGGTCGCGGGCATTGGTGCCCTCCATGCTGACGACGCGGGCGCTGCCCTTGAGGCGGGCATGCAACTGGTCGTGGCCGACATCGACGGCATAGATGCGAGCCGCGCCACGTTCCATGAGGACCTGGGTGAAGCCGCCGGTGGAAGCGCCCACATCGAGGCAGGTCTTGCCCGAAGGGGCGATGCCGCCGGCGTCGAGCCCGGCCACCAACTTGAGGGCGGCACGCGAGACATAACTGGCGGCGGGGTCGCTGAGGGCGAGTTTGTCCGATGGGCCGACCAATTGATGCGGCTTGGTGGCCGCTATGCCATTGATGGTGACAGTGCCGCGCAGGATGGCATCCCGCGCACGGGCACGGCTGGGCAGCAGGCCGCGCTGTTCGAGGGCAAGATCGAGGCGGATGCGCTCGCTCATCCCTCAACCAGGCGCTTGACCTTGGCAATGGCGGTGTCGGTCGCTTCCTCATAGGCCACGGTGCCTTCGAAGGCGCCATCGGCGCCGATGAGGAAGGTCAGCGCGGTATGGTCGACCAGGTAATAGGGATCGTCCTCGGCAAAGCCGTCCGCCCTTTCGCCGACCACACCGAAAGCGGCCTTGACCGCGTCGGTCTGGGCCTCGTCGCCGACCAGGCCGATGATCGAGGGATCGAAGCCCTCGACATAGTCCTTGACCGTATCGAGCGTGTCGCGGGCCGGATCGACGGTGACGAAGATGATGCGGAGCTGTTCGGGGCTGAGGCCGAGCGCCGCCCGCCAGGCCGTGGTTTCGGCCAGGGTGGTGGGGCAGACATCGGGGCAGAAGGTGTAGCCGAAGAAGATGAGGCTCGGCGTGCCCTTGAGGCTTTCCTCGGTGAACATGCCGCCCTGGGTGGAAGCCAGCGCGAAGCTCTGTCCGGTGACGCCGAGCGGGCGGGCGGGCGGGCGGAACAGGTAGAGCGCGGTGGCGCCGATGGCCACCACGGCGACCAGCACCCAGAGCACGATGCGGAAATTGCGGAGGGACTTGGTTGTCATGTTGCCTCGGTGGCACGCCCTCGTGGTTCGAGGCTCGTGAAGAACGCGCACCTCACCATGAGGGCTACTCTGGGCTCGATGCTCCAACAGCCTCATGGTGAGGCGGGAGCGCAGCGACCCTCGAACCACGAGGGCGTGACACGATATTTACGCGTCCAGCGGTTCGGTGCCAGTGGGCTTTCCGTCGCGGTTGAGGGTGATCTTTTCGATGCGGGCTTCGGCGGCCTTGAGCAGGGTTTCGCAATGCTGCTTGAGGGCTTCGCCGCGCTCATAGATGGCGATGGATTCGGCCAGAGGAGCCCGGCCCGATTCGAGCTTGCCGACGATTTCCTCGAGTTGGGCCAAAGCGGCCTCGAAGCTCAGCGTCTTGACGTCGTCATTGTCGGCCATTCGTCCCGGCTCCTAGTCGTCGATGCGCCCGGTGGCGCCGTCCATCAGCATGGCGACATGGTGCGACACACCCCCCGCCAGGCCCTTGAGGTCATAGCCACCTTCGAGCAGCGACACAATGCGGTTGCCGCAGCACTGCGCAGCGGCATCCATCAACTTTCCCGTGAGCCAGCCATAGTCGCCCGATTGCCAGTTGAGCTGGGCCAGGGGGTCGCGCTCATGTGCGTCGAAGCCGGCGGAGATGAGGATGAGATCGGGCGCGAAATCGAGCAGCGCCGGGATGAGGCGGGCCTCATAGGCCTCGCGCATGGTCTCGCCGCCGGTATCGGGGTCAAGCGGGGCATTGACGATATTGCCCACGCCTGTCTCGCTGGCCTTGCCGGTGCCCGGATAGAGCGGCATCTGGTGGCTGGAGGCATAGAAGACCGTGGGGTCGGCCTTGAAAATGTCCTGCGTGCCATTGCCGTGATGTACGTCGAAATCGACGATGGCGACGCGCTCGGCGCCATATTTGCGCTGCGCCTCGCGCGCGACGATGGCCACGGTGTTGATGAGGCAGAAGCCCATGGGCGTGCCGATTTCGGCATGATGGCCGGGCGGGCGGATGGCGCAGAAGGCATTGTCGGCCTCGCCCAGCACCACGGCATCGAGCGCCGCCAATGCACCGCCCAGTCCGGTGGCTGCGGCGCTGAGCGAGTTGGCGGAGATGAAGGTGTCAGCATCGAGCTGGCCGATGCCCTCGGCCGGGCGGCCCTGGCGCAGATGAGCGAGATATCTGGCATCATGCACCAGCTCGGCCAGCATCAGGTCGCCCGTGGGGGCATTGCGGCGCAGGAGGCGGTCGAAACGCGGGCTTTTCAGCGCATCCTCGACCGCGCGGATGCGGTCGGCACGCTCGGGGTGACCCTGCGGCGTGACGTGATCGGCAAAGTTCGGCTGGCTGACGAGCAGCGTGGTCACCGGGCGCAATTCTCCTGATTCGCTCCTTCGTCTTGACGCGCGGGGGCGCCATTGTCAAACAACCGCCATGACCGACACCGTTGCCGACCCTAAAACCGTGGCCGAAGCCGCCGCCCTGCTGCGCGCGGGCAGGCTCTGCGCCTTTCCCACCGAAACCGTCTATGGACTGGGGGCGGATGCGACCAATGCCGATGCGGTGCTGTCGATCTACGAAACCAAGGGGCGGCCGCGCTTCAACCCGCTGATCGTACATTGCGCCGATCTCGCCATGGCCGAGACGCTAGCAGAATTTTCGCCGCTGGCGCGCAAGGTTACGAGCCTGTGGCCGGGTAGCCTGACGCTGGTGCTGCCGGCCAGGCCGGGAAATGGGCTGGCCGATGTGGCCATGGCCGGGCTCGATACCGTTGCGATCCGCATCCCCGATCACCCCCTGGCCCTGGACCTGATCGCGGCCGTGGGGCGGCCGCTGGCGGCGCCGTCGGCCAATCCGTCGGGGAAACTGTCACCCACGACGGCCGAGCAGGTGCGGCGCGGCTTTGGTGGCAGGGTGCCGGTGCTTGATGGCGGGCCATGCCGGGCGGGGGTGGAATCCACCATCATCCGGGTCGAGGGCGACCAACTGGTGCAATTGCGCGCCGGGGCCGTGGCGCGCAAGGAGATCGAGCGGAAGCTGGGCGTGCCGGTGGCCCTGGCGAAGAAGGGGTCGGCCGTGGCGGCGCCGGGTATGCTGGCGAGCCATTACGCCCCCAATGCACAGATGAGGCTCAATGCCGAGCCGCGCGAGGGCGAGGCCTATCTGGCATTTGGGACGGCGCCGGATTTTGGCGGGGTGATGCGGAACCTGTCACCGGCGGGCGATCTGCACGAGGCGGCGCGGAACCTGTTTTCGATGCTGCACGAGCTCGATGCGGCGGGGGCAGGGGTGATTGCCGTGGCGCCGATCCCGGACGAGGGATTGGGCGAGGCGATCAATGACCGGCTGGCGCGGGCGGCAGCGCCGCGGGAGTAAGCACCCCAAGATCAGCATACTCGGTGTCATCCCGGCCTTGAGCCGGGATCCATCCTGAGATGATTGTTCCTGTCACCTTGCGGCTGTGATTTCGAGATAGGCCCCCCGGCTCAAGGCCGGGGTGACACCGAGATTGGGGTGAACTCGGTGCTTAATCCCGCACCTTGTACGGCTTCTGATCCCGCATGAACCGTGCCAGGGCCTCGAGGTCCGCATCGCCGCCGGGGGGCAGGACGACGCGCAGATTCACGTAGAGGTCCCCGTCGCCATAAAGGCCCTTGCCCTTGAGGCGGAGGGCCTTCGATGTGTCGACGCCGGGGGGCAGGTTGAGCTCGACCGAGCCGTCCAGCGTCGGCACGCGGACCTTGGCGCCGAGCACGGCTTCGTAGAGCGTGAGCGCGACATCGGTGCGCAGGTCGGCGCCATCACGGCGGAACTGTTTCGACTTCTCGAAGCGGATCGTCACCAGCGCATCGCCGGGTTCACCCAGGCCGGGCGAACCCTGGCCCTTGAGGCGGATCTGCTGGCCTTCCTCGACCTTGGCGGGCAGCTTGACCGACAGCACCTTGCCCGAGGGCATGCGCACGTCGATGGGGCGGGCATTGTGGGCATCTTCCAGCGATATCGTGGCATTGACCACGATATCGTCGCCTTTAATGCTGCGGCCCGCGCCCCCGGCCGTCGCGCCGGCAAAGGGGTCCCACTGGGCGCCGCCGGTGGGGCCGCGGCCGCCACCCATGCCGCCGCGCGGCTGGCCGCCGAAGCCGCTCATGAATTCCTTGAGGATGTCCTCGGCCGAAAAGCCGCCCGCGGCGCCGCCACGGGCACCGCGTGCGCCATTGCCAAAGCCGCCGGGATTGAAGCCGGCGAATTTGGGATTGCCGTCGGCGTCGATTTCGCCGCGGTCAAACTGGCCCCGCTTCTCCTTGTCGTTCAGCAGGTCATAGGCATTGGTTGCCTCGGCGAACTTGGCGTGCGCCGAGGGATCATCCGGGTTCTGATCGGGGTGATACTTCTTCGCCAGCTTGCGATAGGCGGACTTGATGTCCTTCTCGCTGGCTGAACGGGACACCCCAAGCACGGTATAAGGATCGCGCATCTGGTCCATTCAAAATGTCGAGGGC
>CBIGSA010000272.1:0-4804 GCA_966192215.1 uncultured Devosia sp.
CTTCACCATCCTGGCCCTGGGCTACATGATCTATGGCCTGTTCCGGCGTCGGCGGGCCAGCCTGGCGGCGACCGGCGACCCCGGAACCTCGACGCAATAGGACGTTCAGCCGGGCGGGCCGAACCAGGTGGCGAGGGCTTCGGCCAAACCTGCCTGATCCTGCCCGCCCAGCCAGGCCACATAGCCATCAGGACGGACCAGGACGGAAGACGGCGCGGAAACCGGGCCGATGGCGGGCAGGTCCCATGAGGCGGCATAGTGGGCGTCGACCAGCTTTACGCGGTCCGTCCACGGCGCGATGTTGATGGCGCCTGACACGCCCAGATTGAGCAGGACAGGCCGGGCGTCGTGCAGCAGCGCCGAGACACGCGTGGGGCCGGTGGCGGTTTCCAGATCGAGGTCGGGCATGCGGCGGCCGAGCAGGGGGTGGCCCGCGCCGAGGTCGTAGTGGATGCCGAGGCCAGTCAGCATGGCGACGAAATGCAGGCGCGGCTCGTCCATGGCGAGGAGGTCGGCCATGGTTTCGCGGAGGGCCCTTGTGCGTTCGTCGTCGCGGCGCAGGGCCACGGCGGCGAGCGTGTTCCGCAGGACGCGGGCACCTACGGGGTGGCGCTCGGCGTGGTAGGTGTCCAGCAGGCTCTCGGGCGACTGTCCCCTCAGCACCTGGGCCAGTTTCCAGCCTAGATTGAACGCGTCCTGCACGCCGGTCTGCAGGCCCTGACCGCCATCGGGTGGATGGATGTGGGCGGCGTCGCCGGCCAGCAGGATGCGGTCCTGGCGATAGGCGGCGGCTTGCCGCGCCGCGTCGGTGAAGCGGGCGATGGAGCTGGGCGAATGGATGCCGTAATCGGTGCCATAGACAGCGATCATGGCAGCGCGCAGGTCGTCGAGCGTGGGCTCGGCCGTGTGGCCGACCTCGCGTTCGGTGACGAGGATGCCGACCGGGCCTTTGTCGGCATAGACGATCTTGCCGTCGCGGATTTCATAATCCACGCGGCCAATGGAATGGACGCCGACGGCGTCGCGGCGCATACCCCATTCGGGCGGGGGATCGGCCAGTTCGGCCACGGCGATGATATTGCTGGTGGTGGCTTCGGCGCCGGGAAAGTCGATGCCGGCGAGCTTGCGGACGAGGCTGCGGCCGCCGTCGCAGCCGACGAGATATTGCGCGCGGAGCGACTGGCCGTCGCTGAGGGCGATGGTGATGCCTGACGCGTCCGGGGTGAAGCCGGTCAGTTCGATGCCGCGATGGAGGGGCACTCCCAGTTCCTCGACCCAGTTGGCCAGGATGCGCTCGATGTGAACCTGCCGCAGGCCCAGGCTATAGGGATGGCGTGTGGGGACATCGGAGAGATCAAAGGTGACGCCGGCAAAGCCGGTGACCTGGGCCTTCTGGCCCTCGGCGATGAAACGATCGGCAATGCCGCGCAGATCGAAGATTTCGAGGGTCCGGGGATGGAGGCCGCCGGCGCGGGTGCCGGCAAGATCCTGACTGGGGCGGCGCTCGATGATGGCGACGTCGATGCCGGCCAAGGCGAGTTCGCCCGCCAGCATCAGTCCGGTGGGGCCGCCGCCGGCAATGACCACTGCATGTTCGGATTTGCGCATCTGTCGCTCCGTACGCTGATTGGGTCAGGTGTTTTACGGGGCGAAAGGGGGCTTGAAGCAAGCCCCTTGCGATTTACATATAAGAAATGGCGGGGTTTGCAGGCGTCTTGCCTGCGCTTTTCCTGTAGTTTTCCGCCAGCATTCTTCCCTTTATCCCCCGACAAGCAAGCCCAGCAGCATGAGAACCGTGCCGGCCAGGGCCAGCGACAGCATTTGCCAGAAGCGGACCGGGTTGCGGGTCAGCAGCGGCCGGCGCGGCAGCGTGGCGAAATCCGGGTTGGGGTGGCGGAGATCGTAGGTGAATTCGGAGAGCGCTTCATAGCGGTTGTCGGGATCGGGCTGGACGGCCTTTTCGAGGGCGCGGTCGATCCAGTCGGGAATGCCGAAATCCGGGGTCGAGGCCGGCTGGTAGTGCAGGCGGGCGAGATCGGCGCGGCTGCGCAGCATGGCGGCATGGGCGCCATAGGGGAGCTGGCCGGTGAGCATCTGATAGGCGATGACGCCGAGCGAGAACTGGTCGGAACGATCGGTGCCGGCATCGCCGATGCGATATTCGGGGGCGGCATATTGCACGGTGCCGAGTTCGGCATCGTCGCCCGCGGGCTGGGCCTCGATGATGCCGGCCACCTTGGTGGAGCCGAAATCAATGATCTTCACCGTGCCGGTCTTGTCGATCATGATGTTGTCGGGACGCAGGTCCTGATGAACCATTTCCTGGCGGTGGAAGGCGTTAAGGCCACGGGCGACCTGCTCGATGATGTCGCGCACGGCGTTGAGATCGGGACGGGGATGGTCGGCCATCCATTGGGTGAGGGTCTGACCATCGACATATTCGGTGGCGAGATAGAGGTAGTGGCGCTTGCGGTCCTGCCGATGGATGCCCAGGGCATGGGGCGTATTGAGGCGGCGGGCGATCCATTCTTCCATCATGAAACGGCGGAGGAAGGCCGGGCTGTCGCGCATGTCCAAGCCGGGGACCTTGATGACGGCGAGGCGGCCATCGTCATGATCCTGCGCCAGGAAGACCTGGCTGCGGGCATTGGCATGGAGCGGACGCAGGATGCGGTAGCCGTCGAAATCCATCCCAGGCTCGATCCGTGGCGGCAAAGGCAGGTCGGCAGACTGGCCGAGGAAATCGGTCGCTTCGCCGCCCGGCAGGGCGTCGATGCGGGCGATCTGGATGGTGAGATTATCCGGGCTGCCATTATCTAATGCGCTGGCAACGATGTTGCGGGCGGCGGCGTCGAGATCGTGGGGGCTGGCCGCGATGGCGTCGGCAATGGTGGCGCCATCGACATGCTCGTGCACGCCATCGGTGGTGAGGACGAAAACATCGCCCACGCCGACCGGGACGCTGCGATAGTCCACCTCTACATTGCCGCCGATGCCCAAAGCGCGGCCGAGATAGAAGCTGTTGGCCGGGGCGGGGACGCGATGATCGGTGGTGAGCTGTTCGAGGGAACGGCCGGCCAGGCGATAGATGCGGGAATCCCCGATATGGAAGATGTGGGCGGCGCGTGACTTGAGCACGAGGACGCTGAGCGTACAGACATAGCCGCTATCGACGTCGTCGGCCTGGCGGGCGCGGGTCTGGGCGTGGAGCCAGGCATTGGTGGCCGCGATAACGCGGTGGGCCGATGTCTTGACCGGCCAGGCGTCGGAGGTGCCGTAATAGTCGGTGAGGAAGCTCTTGATGGCCGTCTGGGCGGCGATGGAACTGACCTCACTGGTGGAAATGCCGTCGGCCAAAGCAATGGCGATGCCCTTGAGGTCGAGTGCCGGCTGGGCCGGGATCAGCGCGCCATAGAAATCCTGATTGGCAGGCTTGCGGCCCTTGTCGGAATGCTGGCCGAGGGAAATGGCGAGGCTGGCCTTTGCCGGCACTTCTAGCATGAAGAGGATCCAGATGTCGGCTCCGCGGCAGCGGAGCCGAAGGCTTCGAGCCTACCAGGAATTGTATGAGAGGTATTTGCCCGACATCTCGATCTTGACGCGATCACCCTTTGGGTTTTCGATCCGGCTGATCTGCATGTCGAAATCGATCGCCGACATGATGCCGTCGCCGAACGTCTCCTGGATGATTGCCTTGATGGTGGGGCCATAGACCCCCACGATTTCATAAAGGCGATAGATGCAGGGATCGGTCGGCACTGCCTGCTCCCACACCTTGGTGGGGCTTTCCTGCAGAACCAGCACTGCCTCCTGCGGCAGGGCCAGATGTGTGGCCAACGCGTCGGCCTTGTCCCGGGGCATGGCATTCATGCCCATGGCCGCAGAATGGGTCCAGACAGGGGACATGCCGATGGCGTCGGCAATGCTTTGCCAGGTCAGGCCGGCCTGACGCTTGGCGGTCAAAATCATCGCGGTCACATCCTCGCGGGTCATATCTTTCATCGGGTTTGTCCTCTGGTGGTTCTGTTCAGGCAGAAGGCCCCGCACGGGGCGGGGCCTTTGCCAGGTTCACTCGGCAGGACTATAGGCCGCGCCTGCGCCTGCGCCTTTCGCCGGCTTGCGGCCGGACGAGGTGCGGGCATGAGTGGCGTAGAGCGTCAGGCCGACGAAAGCGAGGCCGCCGACCAGATTGCCGATGACGGTGGGGATCTCGTTCCAGATCAGATAGTCCATGATGGAGAACTGCCCGCCCAGCATGATGCCCGAGGGGAAGAGGAACATGTTCACGATGGAATGCTCGAAGCCCATGTAGAAGAACAGCATGATGGGCATCCACATGCCGATGACCTTGCCGGATACCGACGTGGACATCATGGCGGCGACGACGCCGGTCGACACCATCCAGTTGCAGAGGACGCCGCGGATGAACAGGGTCAGCATGCCGGCTGCGCCATGGGCGGCATAGCCGACAGTGCGGCCCTCGCCGATATGGCCGATCTTTTCGCCGATGGCGTCGGGCGCCTGAGTGAAGCCGAAGGTGAAGATGATGGCCATCATCACGGCCACGGTGAAGGCGCCGGCAAAGTTGCCGGTGAAGACCAGGGCCCAGTTGCGGAGTACGCCCTGTATGGTGACGCCGGGGCGCTTGTCGATCAGTGCGAGGGGCACCAATGTCATGACCCCGGTGAGCAGGTCGAAGCCCATCAGATAGAGCAGGCAGAAGCCCACCGGGAACAGGATAGCGCCGGCCAGTGGCTGGCCGGTATTGACGGTGATGGTGATGGCGAAGGCGGCGGCCAACGCG
>CBIGSA010000273.1:0-4781 GCA_966192215.1 uncultured Devosia sp.
AGCGGCCCCGGTCATTTCAACTGACGGATTGCCTCCGTCATCATCGACGCCTGGCTGCCGTCAGCCACATCAACAAGGATAGTCATCATGGATGAAATCAAAGGAATTGCCCGCGCCAAAATCCGCCCCGGTAAGCTCGATGAGTACAAGCGCCTGTGCGAGCAGGCCATGGAGATCGTGCGAACCAAGGATAGCGGTACGCTTCAATACGAGATTTTTTTCAATCACGACGAAACCGAAGCGATCGTGTTCGAGCGCTACCGCGACATCGATGCGGCGATGGAGCACTTCGCCAATATCGGCCATCTGATGGAACCGCTTCTCGCGACGGCCGATGTCGGCGGCGAGGTTTTGGGTGCCCCAAGCCCGAAAATGCGGTTGGGCGAAAGCGGGCCGAACCTGTTCACGCCCTGGCAAGTGTTCCAGCATCACGCCTCGGGCGCAAAATAGGGGCCATGCGCCGTCCAGCGGCGGGCAGCTAGCGCCGCAGCGCTTCCAGCAGGCTCTTGAGCGTCAGGAAATCGGTGGTGATCCACTCGATGGCCGAGAGAAATTCTGCCTCGCTCATGCCCGGTCGCTGGTAGAAGGTGAAGCTCAGCTCGGTCCCCTCCTCATTGGGCGTCACGCGCATGGGTGTCCAGAGCAGCGGCTCGCCCGGCACGAAGACGGCATGGTCGAGCACGCCATGGGGATTGGGCGGGGTGAAACGGAAGTGCCTTTTGCCGCCAAAGGCGGTGACGCCTTCCCAGTCGCCATTATCAAGCGGACGGTAGCTGTCCTGCTCCACCGCCGCCCAGGTCCCATAATTCAACGGGTCGGCCAGGAAGCGATAGGCATCGTCATAGGGATAGTCGATCTGCAGCGAAATCGTGTGCGAGCGCCGCATCGGGTCCTGACCTCCACCGGATGGCGGAAAAACAAAAGCCCGCTCGCGCGGGCTTGAGTCAATAGTATCGAAGCCGGAAAGCCTCAGCCCTGGCGGGCCTTGTAGCGCTTGTCTACCTTGTTGATGATGTAAACCCGGCCGCGACGGCGGACGAGCTTGTTCGCGCGGTGGCGAGTCATCAGCGCCTTCAGCGAGTTGCGGATCTTCATCTCTTGTATCCTCAGTCAAACAAAATGGGCGCCTGCGCGCCCGGAAACTTGGGCGCATACATATGGAAATTGCCCCGGCCTGTCAACGCATGCCGGCCCTGAATTTGCCCTGCGCCGCGGCTTTCCACCGGACCAGTTGTGACAGCCCAATTAACGGCTTCTATCGAAAGCTGTTCTATCATGGATGCGGGTCAAATACCGCGCGAACTGAACGAACATGGCGATCGAGGCAATTACCAAACGCGGCGTATTGGTCGCCGATCACAGCCAGAACATGGCCGGGCTGGTCACTGTCATGCTGCGCAGCCTGGGCCGCAAGGACATCCGGGAGGCCTATGACGCCAACAAGGCCATGACCGAGCTCAAGCGCCGCGTCTTCGATATCCTCATCATCGATGACGCCCTCGACGGCATGGATGGCGTGGCCTTCACCCGCAAGCTCCGTTCGACAATCGATTGCCAGAACCGCTACGTGCCGATCATCATGATGAGCGCTGCTCCCGATGCCAGGCGCATTGCCGAAGCCCGCGATGCCGGCGTCACCGAATTCCTGCGCAAGCCCTTCGCGGCGGTCCACCTGCAGACCCGCCTCGCCAGCATCGAGGCCAATCCGCGCGGCTTCATCGAGGTCGAACGCTACAACGGACCCGATCGCCGCCGCCGCACCGTCGATGTGGGCCAGGACAGGCGTGAAGGCGGCAAGGCGGGGTAGCACCCCCGATCTCTCCCTCGCCCTGTCAGGCGGAGGTTAGGAGGGGGCACCAAAAACAAAAGGCCCGCCGAAGCGGGCCTTTCCACATTCTACTGTTCCAGCACCGCTTCTTCTGGCACCTCGATTTCGCGCCAGCGGTGGCAGGCCACCAGCCGTCCGTCCTCGATCATTTCCAGCGGCGGCCGTGTTTCGGCGCAGAAGGATTTGGCAAAGCGGCAGCGCGTGCGGAACGTGCAGCCCGAGGGCGGATTGATCGGCGAGGGGATTTCCCCCTTGAGCGCATCGATATTGCGCTGTCGCGCCAGCTTGGGGTCGGGGATCGGCACCGCCGTCAGCAGCGCCCGCGTATAGGGATGCTTGGGCTGCTCGTAGATTTCGTCGCCGGTCGCCAGTTCGACGATCCGCCCGAGATAGAGCACCAGAATCCGGTCCGACACATGCCGAACGACGCTCAGATTGTGCGAGATGAAGATCAGCGTCAGCCCGAACTCGTCCTTGAGCTCGGCCAGAAGGTTCAGGATCTGCGCCTGGATCGACACGTCAAGCGCCGAAACCGGCTCGTCGCAGACGATGAGCTTGGGCTCGGTGATCAGCGCCCTGGCAATGCCGATACGCTGCGCCTGGCCACCCGAGAATTCGTGCGGATAGCGGTTGATCATTTCCGGCAGCAGCCCCACCGCCTCCATGATCTTGAGCACCCGCGCGCGGCGCTCTTCCTTGTTCATTTCCGGCCGCAGCGTGCGCAACGGGTCGGCGATGATCTCGCCCACCGTCATGCGCGGATTGAGCGAAGCCAGTGGGTCCTGGAAGATGATCTGGAGGTCCGCCCGGCGCCGGCGCATTTCCTCGGCCGGCAGGCGCGTCAGGTCCTGGCCCAGCCATAGTACCTGCCCCTCGTCGGGTGAGAGCAATTGCAGGATGCAGCGGCCCAGCGTGGATTTCCCGCAGCCGCTTTCGCCCACAATGCCCAGCGTCTCGCCCTGGCGGATATTGAAGTTGATATTCTCGAGCGCCGTCAGCGTCAGCCGCCGGCTGAACAGGCCACCCGAAAGCGAGAATGTCTTCTTGAGGTCCTTGATCTCAAGCAGGTTGATCGGGGTCTGGTCCATCAGGCGACCTTTCCATAGGCCATCGGGCCCTCATAGAAGCAGGCCTTTTCGCGGCCATTGCCCGTGTCCATTAGCGGCGGCCGCTCGGCCAGGCACCGATCGAAGGCGAAGGCGCAGCGCGGATTGAACGAGCAACCCTTGGGCAGGTGCTCCAGGCTCGGCGGCAGGCCCTGGATCGGGTCGAGCCGCGCCGCGCGATGCGCGATATGCGGCGTCGAATGCAGCAGCCCCAGCGTATAGGGATGCCGCGGATCGTAGAACAGGTCGTCGACCGTGCCCTTCTCGACGGCGCGTCCGCCATACATCACCATCATGCGGTCGGCCACGCCGGCCACCACGCCCAGGTCGTGGGTGATGAGTACCAGCGAGGTGCCGAAATCCTCGGTCAGCGTCTTGAACAGGTCCAGCATCTGCGCCTGCACCGTCACGTCGAGCGCCGTGGTCGGTTCGTCTGCGATCAGGATCTTGGGCTGGCACAGCAGCGCCATGGCGATCATCACGCGCTGCCGCATGCCGCCCGAAAGCTCGTGCGGATAGGCATTGGCGCGCTTGGCAGGTTCCGGAATGCCCACCCGCTCCAGCATTTCGATGGCGGCGATGGTCGCCTTCTGCTGGTCGAAGCCACGATGCTTGACCAGCACTTCGGCAAGTTGCGTGCGCACCTTGAGCGTGGGGTTGAGGCTGGTCATCGGGTCCTGGAAAATCATCGCGATATCCTTGCCGCGATGCTTGTCCAACTGCCCCGGCGGCATGCCGATGAGGTTGATGGCGCCCATCATGGCCTGGCCGCCGGCCCGGCCATTCTTGGCCAGCAGGCCCATGATGGCCAGGAACGCCTGGCTCTTGCCCGAACCGGATTCACCGACCACGGCCAGCGTCTCGCCCTCGGCGAGCGTGAAGTTCATGTCGCGCACGGCATGCACCTCGCTCTGGTGCAGTTCGAACGTCACCGACATGTCTTCGACTTTGAGGACTTGTTTCATCTTAGCGATCCTTGGGGTCGAGGGCATCGCGCAACCCGTCGCCGATATAGGTGAGGCAGAGCAGCAGGCTCACCAGCACCACGGCGGGTCCGATCAGCATCCAGGGCAGCGTCTCGGCCACGGGCGACCCGAAGCTGATCAGCGTGCCCAAAGATGTCTGCGGTTCCTGCACGCCCAGGCCCAGATAGGAGAGGAAGCTCTCGGTCAGGATGATCTCGGGCACGGTCAGCGTCGCGTAGATCACCACGGGCCCTGTGAGATTGGGAACGATGTGGCGGAAGATGATGGTCCAGGGCTTGGCCCCGCCCGCCTTGGCCGCCTCGACGAATTCGCGCTCCTTGATGCTGAGCGTCTGCCCCCGCACGATACGCGCCATGGTCAGCCATTCCAGGCACCCGATGCCCACGAAGAGCAGCACCGGATTGCGCCCGAACATCACCACCAGGATGATCACGAACAGGATATAGGGCAGCGCATACATGATATCGACGAAGCGCATCATGACCGCGTCGACCTTGCCGCCGAAATAGCCGGCAATCGCGCCGTAGCAGACACCGATGAACACCGAGACCAGCGTCGCCACGCAGGCCACGATCAGGCTCATCTGCGTGCCCTGCATGATGCGCGCCAGCATGTCGCGGCCATTCTGGTCGGTACCGGCAAAGTGGCCGGCTTCGAAATTGGGCGGCTTGCGGATGCCGCTCCAGTCGATCTTGTCGTAGGTCCATGGGATCAGATACGGCCCCACGAACGCGAACAGGATGATAAAGATCACCACGCCGATGGACACCACTGCCGCCTTGTTGCGCGTCAGGCGCCGCACGGCATCCTGCGTCAGCGAGCGGCCCTTGGGCGCATCGAGGGTTTCGAGCTTGCGCGCAT
>CBIGSA010000274.1:0-4724 GCA_966192215.1 uncultured Devosia sp.
CATCCCCTGCTCGATCCTCGCGTCCGTGCGGAGTAACCCATGTTTGCCGTTCTGCGCGACCTCATCCGCTACAATATCGAATTCGCCATCGGGTTGATCCTGGTGGCCATCGTGGTGATCTTTGCCGCGCTGAGCTATGTCTCGCCGGTCGACCCCACGCTGATCTACGTGGCGGTGCCTGACCAGCCACCTTCGGCGCAATACTGGTTCGGCACCAATTCGCGCGGCCAGGACCTGTTCTGGCAACTCTCGGCGGCGTTCCGCAACAGCCTGATCTTCGGCATTACCGTGGCGGTGCTGAGCCGCGTCATCTCCATCGCCGTGGGGCTGGCCTCGGGCTATATCGGCGGCTGGGTCGACCGGGTGCTGATGTTCATCAACGACATCTTCGTGGCCGTGCCGATCTTCCCGATCCTGGTGCTCTTCTATTTCGTGCTGCGCAACAATCTCGACAGCTTCACGCTGGCGCTGATCATGGCCTGCTTCGGCTGGCCGTTCGACGCGCGACTGATCCGCTCGGTCGCGCTCGGCCTCAAGCATCGCGAATTCACGCGGCACGCCGTATTCGCCGGCATGAGCACCCGCAAGGTGTTGCTGGAGGAACACCTGCCCTATGTGATGCCCATCGTGTTCTCCACCTTCATGAACAACATGCTGTGGTCGATCGGCCTGGAAGTGACCCTGGCGGTGCTGGGCTTCACCAACCTCAACAATCCCACGATCGGCACCGTGCTCTACTGGGCCAATTCGCACTCGGCGATGGTGGTGGGCGTGTGGTGGTGGCTGGCTATCCCCGTGGTGCTGATCGTCATGACCTTCCTCGGGCTGTTCCTGCTGGCGATCTCCATGAACGAATACATCGACCCGCGCAGCCGTTTGCGCCGCATGGGAGCCTGAGCCATGACCCTGGAAAACAACGCAGAAATCCTGAAGGTCGAGAACCTCAGGGCCTATTACCAGATGAACTATTTCGGCGTGAGCCGGGAGGTTCGGGCCGTGGACGACATCACTGTCACCATGCGCAAGAACGAAGTCTATGGCATTGCCGGGGAAAGTTCGTCGGGCAAGACAAGTTTCATCAAGGTGCTGGCGGCGGCCATTCGCCCGCCGCTGAAGGTGGTGAGCGGCACAGCCAGGTACAGCTTTTCCACCGGACCGATCGACGTGGCGCATGCCAGTCCGGCCGAAATCGAGGCCGTGCGCTGGAAGCACCTGAGCTACATCATGCAGGGCTCGATGAGCGTGCTCAATCCGGTGCGCCGGATCGGCAGGACGTTCCAGGACTTTGCCCAACGGCCGCTGGGCCTGAAGGACAAGGCATTCGAGGACCGCGTGGTTGCCCATCTCGCCCGCCTGAAGCTGCCGCCAGATGTGTTGCGAGCCTATCCGCACGAGCTTTCGGGCGGCATGCGACAACGAGTGACGATCGGCCTGGCGACGGTATGTCACCCCGAATTCATCATCGCGGACGAGCCCACCACGGCGCTGGACGTGGTGGTGCAGAAGGAAGTGCTGGGGCTGATCCGCGATATCCAGAAGGAAATGGGCGCTTCGGTGGTATTCGTCACGCATGACATGAGCGTGCATGCCAATGTGGCCGACCGAGTGGGCATCATCTATGCCGGACGGCTGGTGGAGGAAGGCCCGACGCGCGAAATGTTCTTTGCGCCCAAGCATCCCTATACCGCCCATCTGGTGGCCAGCCTGCCGCGCATCGGCGACACGCAGCAGCGCCCTGCCCTGGAAGGGCGCCCGCCCAATCTTGCGGACCCGCCGCAGGGCTGCCGGTTTCATCCGCGATGCCCGCTGGCCGTGGATATCTGCAAGAAGGAAGTGCCGCCGATGGAAGTGGTGGGACCGGACCATCGCACGGCCTGCTGGCGCTGGAAGGATGTCGAGCCGCTGGTCAACGTGGCCAAGCCCGCGGGGGTGATGGCATGACCACACTGCTCGATGTGCGCGATGTGTCCAAGCGCTTCACCATGGGCGGGCTGCTGAGCCACAAGGTGGTCGAGGCGGTGAGCGATGCCAACCTGTCGCTTAATGTCGGGACGCCGGAGATTTTCACCATTATCGGGGAAAGCGGTTCGGGCAAGACGACATTAGCGCGGATGATCCTGGGGCTGGAACTGCCCACTTCGGGCGAGATCAGCTTCCGCGGCAAGACGGTGAGCCACCGGGTGAGCCGGCAGGAGCGGCTCGATTTCATGGCCAATGTGCAGCCGGTGTTCCAGAACCCGTTCGAGGCGTTCAATCCGCTCAAGCGGATCGATCGGTACCTGGAGGCGACGGCAGCGCGGTTCCTGAAGCTCAAGCAAAGGGACGATCTCGACGCGGCCATGGACGGGGCCCTGCAGAAGGTGGGCCTGAGCCTGGCCGAAGTACGGGGCCGCTATCCGCATGAAATGAGCGGCGGGCAATTGCAGCGGGCGGCCATTGCGCGGGCGCTGATCCCCAATCCGCCGCTGCTGGTGGCAGACGAGCCGGTCAGCATGGTGGATGCGAGCCTCAGGATGAGCATCGTCAACCTGCTGAAGTCGTTGCGCGACGATCTGGGGGTTTCGGTCATCTACATCACCCATGACCTGGCGACGGCCTATTACATTTCCAACCGGCTGATCATCATGCAGCGCGGGCGGATCGTGGAGATGGGCGATGCGCGGACGGTGCTGGATAATCCCGAGCATCCCTATTCACGGTTGCTCAAGGCGAGCGTGCTCAGCACCGAGGATGCGGGAAACGGGAAACTGGCGACCGACCCGGGCATGGTAAAGCTGGCCGGCGAGCTGGTGGGCAGGGCCGGGCGGCTGGTGGACCGGCCGGATGGGCGGATGGTGCGGGTGTATTGAGGGACGAGGCGAAGGCACGCCCCTGCTAAGGGCGCAGATGATTGCGCTCTAGGACAAGCTGCCCGCAACACGCTCCAGCAGGATGGGGGTGTGTTCGCCGAATTCGCCGCGGGCATATTCGGCGTAGCCGAGCTTGTGCGCCAGCTTGAGCGAGGGCGCGTTGTCGGGGTGGATCATGCAGACCGTGCGGGGCATGGTCTGGTCGGCCCAGGCGAGGACGGCCGTGAGTGCTTCCCGGGCGAGGCCCCTGCCCTGATATTGCGGCAGCATGGCCCAGCCGGCCTCCGGCGTGTCGCCGAAGGACGGGACGAGGTTGCGGCGGAAATCGGCGAGGCCGAATTCACCGACAACGGCGCCGGTTTCTCGCTCCGTGACCAGGAAATAGCCGTAACCGAGCAGTTGCCAATGGCCGGCATAGGCCAGGATGCGGCGCCAGGTTTCGTCCGGAGTCGAGGGACGGCCGCCGATGAAGCGGGTCACTTCGGGATCGGCCCATAGGGCGCAGCAGGCGGCGAAGTCGGCCGTGGTGTGACCGCGGAGGACGAGGCGTGGCGTGGTCAGGGTCGGGGGCATCTGGCCCGTCCTCCTACCCGCCGACCACCGCGGTGCGGGGCATGTCGGAGAGGATTTCCGCCTGCCCGTTGCGGATGATGACGATGTCTTCGAGCCGCAGGCCATACTGGCCTTGCAGGTAGATGCCGGGTTCGATGGAGAAGACCATGCCGTCTTCGAGCACGGTGTCCACCGTGGCAGTGATGTAGGGCGGCTCGTGGATGTCGATGCCGAGGCCATGGCCGGTGCGGTGGAGGAAATTGGGGCCATAGCCGGCCGCTGTGATGACGTCGCGGGCAGCCTTGTCGACGTCGCTGGCGCGGGCGCCGGGCCTGGCGGCCTTGATGGCAGCCGCGACGGCGCGGTCAAGGATGGAATGGATCTGGCCAAAGCCCTCGGGGGCGGAGCCGAGGAAGCCGACGCGGGTCATGTCGGAGGGATAGCCGTGGATGCGGGCGCCGGTATCGATGAGGACGGCGTCGCCATCCTTGAGCTGGGTTTCGCCAGTGTGGTGATGCGGAAAGGCGCCATTGGGGCCGAAGCAGACCGAGCAGAATTCGGTGGTAGCGCCATGCGCCTTGTAGAAATCACGGATGACAGTGGCGACTTCGCGCTCGGTAACGCCGGGGCGGAGGGCGGCGAAGCCGGCCTTCATGGCGGCATCGTTGAGGACGGCCGATTTCTTGAGCGCGGCATATTCGGCATCGTCCTTGCGGGCGCGGAGATAGCCGACCGTATCATCGGTGAAACGGCGATGCGCGCCGGGAAGTGCGTCGAGGACGAGCAGGGCAAAATCGGTGCGCATGGTTTCGTCGAGCACGATGGAGGGGCTGATGCGCGGCACGCCGGCGGCGTCGATCAGCGCTTCGAGCGCAGCATGGGGACCATCGGCATCGGCCCAGGGGAAGAAGGGCAGATCGGTATGCTGGCGGGCGCTATCGACATTGAGCGCGGGCATGAGGAAGCCGGCATAGGTGGGCGAGACCATGAGGAGCACCGGGCGTTCATCGCCATGGGGCGAGAGATCGGCCAGGTAGAGCATGTGGCTGGAGGGACCGATGACCACGAGATCGGTATTGGTGGCAGCCATGCGGGCGCGGAGATTGGCGAGGCGGGTGACGAGGGTGGGGTTCATTTGTGGCTCGGTGGTTTGAGGCTTCAGCAGACCTCATCCTGAGCCTGTGGAAGGGCGAGGTCGTGGCACCATGGAGGGCACGACCTCGTGGTTCGACAGGCTCACCATGAGGTCTACTCAAGGCTCTATGGCGTAGCAAACTCGATCGTCACCCTCGGGCCTGACCCGAGGGCACTGTACTTGACCAT
>CBIGSA010000275.1:0-4699 GCA_966192215.1 uncultured Devosia sp.
GAATTGCGCTCGCCACTGACCAATATCATCGGCTTTGCCGACCTGCTGGCCGGCAGCGAAGGCGGCAGCCTCAACGAGCGGCAGCGCGCCTATATCGACTATATCCGCGCCTCTTCGGTGACGCTGGGCGTGCTGATCGACAATATCCTCGACCTGGCCTCGGTGGATGCCGGCATTGCCGAGTTACGGCCCGAACTGCTTGATATTCCAACGCTTGTCGACAAGGCGCGGGCCGGCCTGTCGGCGACGTTCCCCGAGATCTCGGGCGAAAAGCCGATCAACCTTGTGGTCGATATCGAGGACGGCATGCCGCCCTTCATCGCCGACGGCACGCGCATCGTGCAGGTGCTCTATAACCTGCTCTCCAACGCCGCGCGTTTCTCCCCGCCGGGCGGGGAAATAAGGCTGGCGGTAAGCCATCGCGCTGATCGCATGCTGTTCGTCATCGAGGATGAAGGTCCTGGAATCACAGACGAAATGCGCGCCGCCATCCAGACGCGCATCGACACCCCGGCCGGCCGCCAGCGCGGCGCAGGCCTGGGCCTCGCCATCGTCAAGACCTTCGTAAACCTGCATGGCGGCACCATTTCGGTGGAAAAACGCGAGCCGCGCGGCAGCCGCATCATCGTCAATCTGCCGCGCGACAGCGCCATGGCCGGCGTGGCGGAATGAGCCGGCTGCTGGCGGATGACGCGGCGACCGAGGCGCTGGGCGCCGAACTGGCAAAGACCCTGAAACCGGGCGACCTCGTGGTGCTCCAAGGCGATCTGGGCGCCGGCAAGACGGCCCTGGCGCGGGCGATCATCCGCCATCTGGCCGGCGACCCCATGCTGGATGTCCCCTCGCCGACTTTCGCGCTGGTGCAGCCCTATGATACCGCCAAGGGCTTGATCCTGCATGCCGATCTCTACCGGCTGGGCGATCCGCGCGAGGTGGAGGAACTGGGACTGCTCGACAATCCCGATGCCATCGCGCTGGTCGAATGGGCCGAGCGCTCGCCCGAAATCATGGCGGCGGCGACGCTGAAAGTGACCCTCTCTATCCCGCCGGGCGGGGCAGGGCGGCTGGTGACGCTGACGCGTTAGCAACCCCCGCTTCGCGCTAACAGACTGTTAGCATCGAGCACCACCACAACCCGCTTTTGGTGACACAAATGCGCCTGTCCGCCCCGGCGGCGCCTTGCATAATCCGAACATGATCCCCGGGTCAGAGCCAGCGGCGGGTGTCGCCGGCATAGGCGGACCAGCCTGCCGGGAAAGCCTGCGCCAGCCTGGCCTCCTCTTGCGGCACGACGAAGCGGTCGAGCGCCAGCCAGAGCAGCGGCAGGCCGAACAGCGCCCATTCGAGGCTGAGCGCCAGGCAGGCACCGGCCAGCACCAGCAACAGCCCGCAATAGAAGGGGTTGCGGCTCCAGCGGAACGGGCCGGATGTCACCAGTGCCACTGGTGCCGCATTGGGTCGGGTCGGCGTTCCGGCGGTGGCGAGCGCGCGGGCGGCGGATATTTCGAGCGCGAAGCCGGCAAGCGCCAGCATTGTGCCCAAACCGGTCAGCGGGCTGGTCCAGCCGGCAGGCGGCAGCAGGGGCAGCGGCAGGACGAAGTCGAACACCAGCACCACGACCACGACGATCGCGGCATAGGCATCGGGGACGAGCGGCTGGCGAGCGGTGTCGGACATGATCTCCTGCCGGGCAAGGCCGGCGGATGCGGGCGCCCAGCCACTATGACACGGCCAGGCGATGCGGGGATAGGTCGGGCCGTTCAGTCGGCGCGGTTCTTGTGATGCTCGCCTTCCTGGTTGGCGCCGCGCCGGATCGAGCGGTCGCCATGGGAACTCTCGAATTCGCCGGCCGGCTGCTCGATATCGGCGCGGGCCTCTTCCAGCGATTTCTCGTGCGGATCGACATCGATGCCACGGGTCTTCTCGCGGCCTTCTATGATGGCCTTCTGCTGCTCGCGCGTGCGCGGACCGATAGTCTTTTCGGTGCCGCGCGGCCTTGTGGTGCTTTGCTGAACCATGGTGGCTCTCCTTCCACCCAGCCAACGGCAAGGGCGGGCCGGGGGTTGCCCATTGTGATCGAGCGGAGGGGAACCGCCTGCAGGTGGAGCGATTGGTCCGGTGAGGGCGACAAGGAGACCCGCCATGACCAACCAGCACCCCAAGACGCAGCGCCCCAGCGATCTCGACCTCAAGCGCAACCCCGGCATCGGCCAGACCACGCACGGCCTCGACCAGGAGGAATTCACCTTCGAGGACGAGGAAGGCGACAGCACGGTGGAAGGCGACGTGATGAACGAGACCCGCCGCGACGGCAGCGTCGACCCCAAGCATCGGGGCCGGACCAACCACTAGCGCTGGCGGCTACTGCGCCGCGCTGATGCAGACCGAACGCACCACGCCTTCGGCATCGGCGCGGCGACACACCTTGCCCGAGCTGCATTCCTTGGTCATGGTCGAGCGCACGGTGCCGCCCAGATTGGTGCATTCGCTATCGGTCAGCTTCACCGGGCCGATATCGGTGGCCAGCGGCATGGCCTTGGTCTGCGGCAGCGGCCTTGTGAGCGGCGCGGCCGTGGCCGGCAAGGCGAGCGCCAGCGCGAGCAGGGCTATCGAAATGGCCTTCATTGACCCCTCCTATGGCACGAAGACGCTGAGGCAGACGCGGCGGCGATTGCCGGCCTGGTCCTCGGTCATGCAATAGGCGCCGCTGCTGCAGATATCCTTGTCGGGCACCACGCTCCCGCCCAGCCCCTCGCATTCGGACTCGGTGAGCGGGGTGGCGGTGGGCGGGGCAACCGTGCCCGGATTGACCTGCAGGGTCATGCCGGTACCCGGCCGGGAAATCGGCACTTTCGGCGCCGCCGACACGCTGGCGACCAGCGCGGTCGATACGGCGACAACAAGCAGAAACTCGAACCCGATGCGCATAATGTCCTCCCGACCGGCACCCCGGCCCGACAATGTGCCACGCGATCGTCCCCCGGCGTTTTGCGCGGGGTGGCGGTCCAATGGCCGATATTGTGCGCCTGGCGGGGCGGGGAGGCAAGGTGGGTTGAGGGGCTCAGTGGTTCCATGCTTGTTTTGACGGATGGGGCAAAGCTACTTCGTCTACATGGTCGCCAATCGTCGGCATGGGGCGCTCTATACCGGCGTCACCAACGACATCGTTCGGCGCACATATGAGCACCGCGAGGGCCTGGTGGACGGCTTCACCAAAGAGCATGGCTGCAAGCATCTGGTCTGGTTTGCGGTGCATGAGGATATCGAAGCGGCCATCCGGCACGAGAAACGCCTCAAGAAATGGCTGCGGCCCTGGAAGGACGCGCTGATCGAGGAGACGAACCCCGGGACCTGTGGTGGGAGATCATCAAGTAGCGGTGCGTGGCCCACCACCCGAGATGGTGGGGGCAGATCGTGGTGAGGGAGCGTGATGCGCTGCTGGGCTGCCAGATACTCGATGTCATCCCGGCCTTGAGCCGGGATCCATCTTGAGATAGGTCCGGCCCGGTGACCCACCTTACGGTGGCACGATGTTTTGCTCGATGAATGGCCTGCTATTCAAGTAACGCAAGCATTTTCCTACCAAATCGGGATTCCGGGTCGATTTGAGAGTACCGGCTGCATTGGTTCAGCAATATCTCCCGGCCTCCCACGTACGCGAAATTCCATTCGCAATACTTATGGACAATAGGTAAGAAGATCGCCTTGCCTGATATGAGGTGTTGGGTATCGAGCCTCGCAGTGTTAACTATTCTCTCCACTTTCTGACGCGCCTTCCGAAATTTCAAAAGGCCAAGTTGCCGCGTAAGCTGACGAGCAAGTTGGCGTATCTTGTCACGCAAGGCTCGTTGCTTGACACCCTCCCGGCTAAAAAACCGCATGCCTGTCTCGCCCGGCGTAGAATCGCCTACCCGCATCATCTGGGCTATGGCATACAGCACGAAAAGTGGGGCAAACGACTTTGCCACCTCTGAAATAAGCCTCGTGAGTTCCGCATTTAAACTGTCACTGGGAAGGCGGTCTCCGCAGAAATCCATCAAAACTTCCGCTACACTTGATGCGCTAACCACCAGATTTTCTAGGCAATACCTGTCGATTTGAACTAGATTATTCTTGGTCAAATTCCTTTGATACAGAAGATTTAAGTCACCATCGATGATATATATAAAGCTATGTTCGTCTCTATTTGATTTCCATTCTTTTATTACCGCATCCCTGCCACCAAGTGGAAACACTCGTTTGACAGCATCCGGACCAACGAGTTGCGAGATTAGCCGCTCATAGATTATCCTTCCCTTTGCATCCTCAATAAATACTGTCTTTTTATTGATCGACCTATACATTTCGGCATAGCCGATAATGGCCCGGCTAGAATATTCAAGTGGCATTTAGGTCAACCATTTTGTCGCGACGATCTAACACAATTGACGGACTATGTGTGGCCAGTATCAGCTGGGTATTCGGATTTGCTTTCAGTACGCTTTCAACAAAAATCTCTTGCCATCGGACGTGAAGCGACAACTCAGGCTCATCGATTATCAGAACATTGGCCTGATTAAGTTTCGGATTAAACATCAAGTGAGATATAAGAACGAATATCTGCTTTTCACCAGAGCTCAGTTGCGAAATATCAATAGTCTTGTCATCCAGCTTAATGTTCACATTTCCGATGTCATCTACCGCAACCACTTTTTTGGAA
>CBIGSA010000276.1:0-4673 GCA_966192215.1 uncultured Devosia sp.
ACGGTCACGCCCTTGCCTGCCGCCAGCCCATCGGCATTGATCACGTTCGGCGCGCCTTGCGTATAGAGATAGGCCAGGGCCGCCGCCACATTGTCGAAGCGGCCATAGGCGGCGGTGGGAATATCCATCTCGTCGCACAGCGCCTTGGTGAAGCCCTTTGACCCCTCCAACTGCCCCGCCGCCTTGCTCGGGCAGAAGCAGGTGATCCCGGCCGCGCGCACATCGTCGCCCAGCCCCGCCACCACCTGCGCGTCAGGCCCCACCACCACGAAGTCGATCGCCATCAGCTTGCAGAAATCGGTCACGGCCTTGTGGTCGGTAATGTCCATGGCCACGTTCTCGGCCACCGCCCCCGTCCCGCCATTGCCCGGCGCGATGAAGAGCTTGGTCAGCTTGGGCGACTGGGCAATCTTCCACGCCAGCGCATGCTCGCGCCCCCCTGACCCGATCACCAGAACCCGCATGAAAAGCCCTCCGTGCTTGTGGGCGCGTGATGCACGACTAGGGGGCGAGGTGGCAAGCCTCTTCTATTCTTCTCCCCGGCGGGGAGAAGAATCAGAGTTCCGCTTCCTTGAAGATCGGCGTCACATCGCCGTTCCATTCGCCGCGGAACTTGTCGAGCCAGCGCATGGCAGGGGACTTGGCCAGGCGGATCGTTTCTTCCAGCGGCGCCAGGTGGATGGTCTCGTCCTTGCCCTGCGCATTGCGCCGGCCGCGCCGCACCAGCCCTGCCTCCGCAATGCCCACGGCCTGCGCCGCGACATCGTAGAGGTTCGAGCGGTCATGTGGCGTCATCAGCGCCAGCCGCGGCACTTCGCGGCGCATCTCGTCGCGCTCCTCGCGCGTCCAGGGCTCGATCAGCTCATAGGCCGCTTCCAGCGACACCGGGTCATAGAGCAGCCCGGTCCAGAAGGCCGAGAGCGCCGTCACCGACTTCTCGTCGCCCATATCGGCGCCGCGCATTTCCAGGAACTGCTTGAGCCGGACTTCGGGGAAAATCGTCGACAGGTGGTCTTCCCAATCCTTGATCGTGGGCTTTTCGCCCGGCAATTGCGGCAGCTCCCCACGCAGGAAGGCGCGGAAGCTCTCGCCTGCCACATTGATATACTGCTTGTTGCGGATGACGAAGTACATCGGCACATCAAGCGCATAGTCGGCATATTGCTCGAAGCCGAACCCCTCGTCGAAGGCGAAGGGCAGCATGCCGGTGCGCGCATCGTCGGTATTGAGCCAGATATGGCTGCGAAAGCTGAGATACCCGCTGTCCCGCCCTTCCGAAAAAGGCGAATTGGCGAACAGCGCCGTCGCCACCGGCTGCAGGGCGACCGCCACGCGCAGCTTGCGCACCATGTCGGCTTCACTGGAAAAGTCGAGATTGGCCTGCACCGTGGCCGAACGGAACATCATCGACGTGCCCAGCGTCCCGACCTTTTCCATATAGGGCTTCATGATGCCATAGCGTGACTTCGGCATGGCGCAGATCTGGTCCACCGACCACAGCGGCGTCACGCCCAGCCCGAGGAAATGGATATCGAGCGGCGCCGCGACCTTCTTGGCCACCCGCATATGCTCGGCCAGCTCGGCCGCCGTGCCATGCAGGTCCACCTGCGGCGACCCCGAAAGCTCGAACTGCCCGCCCGGTTCCAGCGAAATGCCGCCGGCCACTTCGTCATTGCGCAGCCCGATCGGATTGTCCCCATCATAGAAGGGGTGCCAGCCGGTTTCCTTCTCGATGCCCTCGAGCAGCGCACGGATGCCGTTGGGCCCCTCATAGGCCACCGGCCGCAGCGGATTGGTATGGAACACATGCTTTTCGTGTTCGGTGCCGATGCGCCATTCGCTCTCGGGCTTGGCGCCTCGCGCCATGGCCTCGATAAGGTCAGCCCGCGATTCGATCAGCGGCGAATTGGAGTCGGCACCGGCCATGAAAGGTCCTCTGACGATGAGGGTTCAATGTTGGCCGGGAACATAACGTTGCGCGGGCCGAAAGCAATCGCCTTTTATCGCCAATCACCGATGATTGCCTGAATCACCGCTAAAGCGGCCACCGCCGCGGTATCCGCCCGCAGGATTCGCGGCCCCAGGCTGACGGGCACCACATAGGGCAGGGCGCGCAATCTGGCCCTTTCCTCGTCGGAAAATCCACCCTCGGGGCCAACAAGCAGGCCCACCTTGCGCCCCCGAAGTCCCTCCAGCGCCGCGACCGGCGATGACGACGCTTCGCCCTCATCGGCAAAGATCAGCGCCCGTTCCGCCGGCCAGCCATCGAGCAACCTGTCCAGCGTCACCTCGTGCTCGACCCTCGGCACGCTGAGCACTTCGCATTGCTCCGCCGCCTCGATCGCATTGGCCACCAGCCGCTCATGCTTGAGCCGCGACACCTGGGTAAACCGTGTCAGCACCGGCTGGATCGTGCCCGCGCCCATTTCCACTGCCTTCTGGATCACATAATCCAGCCGCTCGGTCTTGAGCGGGGCAAAGCCATACCAGAGGTCCGAAACCGGCGTCTGCGCCGCAACCTGCTCCACCAGCTCCAGCACCACCGCCTTCTTGGCGTCGCTGGCGAGCCGCGCCAGCCAGGCGCCATCCCGCCCGTTGAACAGCACCACCTTATCGCCCACCCCCTTGCGCAGCACGGCGGCCAGGTAAAGCGACTGCTCCTTGCCTAACGCAACCTGCCCACCTGCGGCCAGATCGGGTTCGACATAAAGGCGGGGCAGGGCGGCATGGGTACGGGGCATGCCTGCTCGTTTACACCAGTGCGTCTTTCCCTCGATAGCGGGAATCCCCCTTTATCGCTTCTGCCTCCATGTCCCCGGCCTTCTCCTCCGCGACGGGCTGGTTTATGCAGAAAGGAAGATTCCCGCTTTCGCGGGAATGAGAGCCGTCAGCTATGAGTGAGTCCAACCAACCCGCCCCCGTCCCCGACGCCAAATCCGGCAACTGGCTCGATCGCTATGCCCCCGCCTGGCTCAAACCCTATGGGCGCCTTGCACGCTGGGACCGGCCCATCGGCTTCTATCTCCTGTTCTGGCCCTGCGCCTGGGGCCTCGGCCTCGCCGCCATCGCCGATCCCGCCCGGGGCTTCGACTGGTGGGCTGCCGTCCTCATGTTCATCGGCGCCATCCTGATGCGCGGCGCCGGTTGCACCTTCAACGATATTGTCGACCGCGACATCGATATGCAGGTCGCCCGCACCCGCCTGCGCCCGATTCCCTCCGGCGCCGTCACCGCCCGCGATGCTTTGGCCTTTCTCGTCGCCCAGGCTTTGCTCGGCTCGGTCGTGCTCTTCCAGTTCAATCGCTTCACCGTCTGGGCCGGCGTGGCCTCGCTGGTCCTCGTCGCCATCTACCCCTTCATGAAGCGCGTCACCTGGTGGCCCCAGGCCTTTCTGGGCCTCGCCTTCTCCTATGGCGCCCTGCTGGGCTGGACCAGCCAGACCGGCGGCCTCTCCTGGCCGCCCGTCCTGCTCTATGCTGGAACAATCCTCTGGGTTATCGGCTATGATACGATCTATGCGCTGCAGGATATCGAGGACGATGCTCTCGTCGGCGTCAAATCCACGGCCCGCCTGTTCGGCGACCACGTAAAGCCGGCGGTCGCCACGCTCTATGCCGGAGCCTATATGCTCTGGATGGCGGCAGGCGTTCAGGCCGGGACGGGCCTGGTCTTCGCCACCGTGTCGCTTTTGGCGGCGGTGATGCTGGCCTGGCAGGTCTGGACCGTGGATGCCGGCGTGCCGGACAATCCCCGCTTCCGCTTCGACAGCAACAAATATGTTGGGATAGTCCTGGCCCTGGCCCTGCTGGCCGAGTGGGTCTGGTAGGTTTCGCGTTAGCGAAATGCTGTGGTTTTTAGGCCCCTGGTGACACTCAATGCTAACAGTCTGCTACCCAATTGCCCCAAAACGTCAAAAGGGCCAGCCGCACCACCGGCTAACCCTCTGGACGTGCTTTGGAGGAGCAGAAATCAGGCCTCGGGCTGCAGACCCGGCTTGCGACGATTGAGGAAGCGCGGGCGGCGGCCTGCCTCGGCCACCAGCTTGCGGCGGCTCTGGCTATGGCCGAGCATCACGCCGTCAACCTGCTGGGAATAGGGCATATAGGCGCCGTCGCCGGCCTTGATGAACAGCGGCAGGCGGAGCTTCTTGCCCCAGTTCTGCCACTCGGCCACAACCGACTGGTTGCCCTCTTCCTCGAACACGCGATAGTTCAATTCGCTGTCCGAATGCACCAGTTCGATCGAGCTGGTCAGCACGCCTTCCTCGGAAATCCGCGTCGCCACGGCGACGCCGATGAATTCGGTAACCGGCACCTTGACCTTGATGGCCACGCCGCTCTGCTCGAGCACGCGCCGCACGGTCACGGTCTTGACGGGATCCTTGGGCCCATTGTCGTTCGCCGCCACGAACCGGCGATCTGCCAGCGTCGGGCGGCCGAAAGCCAGAACGACCGAGGTCCCTTCCATAGCGACACCATGAACCATTTGAATTCGCCTTCCTGTCAACTTCGAGAGCTGGTTTTTGGCGCTCTCTTTTGTGGCTCCACCATACCCCGCCCCCTTACCTGCCCCCTTAATCGGTTCGGTTAAGTTGATCTTGTTTTGCGAGAGGGTTAGCAGGGTCTTGCACCGGGGAGGAAGCGGTTAACCGCGCCTCGTGCGGCCGTGTTAAC
>CBIGSA010000277.1:0-4644 GCA_966192215.1 uncultured Devosia sp.
TCGAGTGGCTGATCGGCTCTCCGACCGGGGAGCGCGTCGCGGCCCATTTGCCGGAGCAATCCGAGTGGCTGGTTCCGACGATGGTGCAACTCGAACTGTGTAAGTGGCTGGTGCGCGAGGTCGGTGAGGATCGGGCCGACCAGGTGATCGCGTTTACCCAGCTCTGCCGGGTGGTGCCTTTGGATACTGAAATCGCGCTGGTCGCCGCGGAGGCGTGCCGGGTCCACGGGCTTGCCGCGGCCGATGCCATCGTGTTCGCCACGGCCCGCGCCGCGGGGGCCACGCTGATCACCTGCGACGCCCATTTCAATGGATTGCCTGACGTGACGCTGATCGAAAAGATCAAGCGCTAAAGGCGCAGCGTCACCGCGCTTAGTTGTAGCCCACATGCTCGGCGAACTGCTTGACCACCATGGCCCAGAGGCCGAACTGGGAATCGAGGTATTCCGCCGTCACGCCCTGCACCATATCGAGGTCCATTTCGACGCAGGCGTCATCGTCCTGGTCGATATAGGCGCGGCTGAAGCGCTTGTTGTAGTTCCAGTCGTTGATCTCTTCGAGCGTCGGCTTGATGTCGAGGAAGCCCAGATAGAAATTGAGATCCTCGCAATCCTCGTTGTTGGTGCAGTTACGGAAATAGACCTGGTAGGTGATGCCCTCGATCTTGCCCGTGATCTGCGGATCGCCGTTGGACTGGGTGGTCAGCGAAGCGGCGCCGTAACCGCGCGCGGCATTGAGGATTTCGGCCGTGTCCGCGCCGGTCAGCATCGTCTGGGCCTGCGTCGCGGTGGTCAGGGCCAGGGCGAGCGCGCCTCCGCAAATCACCGAACTGAGCTTCATTCTATTCTCCCTGGCACGTTATGTCCGCCGGCGCGATGGCGTCCGGCATCGGGGCAATCCTACACAATTCGGCTATGGCGAGAAGCCGATACTTGTGCGCCATCGTTGCTGCTCCATTCTTCGCCGCCACTCCGTCGCGTTGCAGCTTGACGTTTGCCGAAAAAAATAGAATGTTTGTTTCGTCAGATATAACTAATAGAACATATTGTCTGACATCGTTCACATGGGAGAGTTTCAATGAATATCTTGACCAAAGGGCTTGCTGCCCTGGCTCTGGCGGCCGTGACTTTGCCGGCTGCTGTCGTGCCGAGCTTCGCCGATGGCGAGCGGTTCGTGCTGGTCTCGCATGCGCCGGATTCCGATAGCTGGTGGAACACCATCAAGAATGCCATCGCCCTGGCCGGCGAGCAGATGGGCGTGACGGTGGAATACCGCAATCCGCCGACCGGCGACCTGGCTGACATGGCCCGCATCATCGAGCAGGCCGCGGCCTCCAATCCTGACGGTATCATCTCCACCATCGCCGATTTCGACGTGCTGTCCGGCCCGCTCTCCGACGCAGTGGCGCGGGGCATTCCGGTCATCACCATCAATTCGGGCACGGTGGAGCAGTCCAAGGAGATCGGCGCGCTGCTGCATGTCGGCCAGCCCGAATACGATGCCGGGTTCGGTGCGGGCGAAAAGGCCAAGGCGGCTGGCGTGACCAGCTTCCTCTGCGTTAATCACTACATCACCAACCCGGCCTCGGTCGAACGCTGCCAAGGCTTTGCCGATGCGCTCGGCGTCGAACTGGGCAACCAGATGATCGATGCGGGGCAGGACCCCGCCGAAATCCAGTCCAAGGTCGCCGCCTATCTCCAGACCAATCCGGACACCAACGGCATCCTGACGCTGGGCCCGACTTCGGCCCATCCGACCATTGCGGCGGTGAATGACAACGGCATGGCCGGGGCCATCTTCTTCGGCACGTTCGACCTGTCCGGCGAAATCGCCGGCGCCATCAAGGACGGCACGATCAACTTCGCCATCGACCAGCAGCCCTATCTGCAGGGCTACCTGCCGGTGGTCATCCTGACGAACCTGGCGCGCTACGGCGTGGTCCCCGGCAATTCCATCAATTCGGGGCCGGGCTTCATCACCAAGGACAATATTGCTCTGGTCGAGCAATATGCCGGTCAATACCGCTGATCTCTCTCCCGGGGCCGCCTAGTGCGGCCCCGGAACGCTGAGCGGCGCGCTGCGCCCAGATCCGTTTGTGGAGAAGTTGAATGGTCGAGCAGCCCTCGGTCGAGTCTGCGCCCGATGAGCGGGTGCAGCAGCAATCGGCCCTGCGCCGGGCCTTTGTCCGCCCCGAACTCGGGGCTATGGCGGGGACGGTCCTGGTCTTCCTCTATTTCGCCGTCGTGGCCGGCGGCACCGGAATGTTCGCCGCCGATGGCATCATGAACTGGGGCGTCGTATCGGCGCAGTTCATGATTATCGCGGTCGGTGCGTGCCTGTTGATGATCGCAGGGGAGTTCGACCTCTCGGTCGGCTCGATGATCGGCTTTGCCGGAATCGTCATCGCCTTGCTGAGCGTGCATATGGGCTGGCCGATGTGGGCCGCCATCATCGCCGCTTTCGTCGTGGCCATGCTGATCGGCGCGGCCAATGGCTATCTGGTCATCAAGACGGGCCTGCCATCGTTCATTGTCACGCTCGCCTCGCTTTATGTCCTGCGCGGGCTCACCATTTACCTCTCTATCTCCACCACGCGGCAGACCATTATCGGTGGCGTCCGCGAGGCGGCCGAGGGCGACTGGCTGGCCGCACTCTTTGGCGGCAAGGTGTTAGGCTTCGTCTTCATCTGGATGGCCGATATCGGGCTGATCGACACATTCAAGGCCGGCAACAAGGCGGGCCAGCCCGTCGTCGACGGCATTCCCATGTTGATGGTCTGGGCCATCGTGCTCATCATCTTCGCCCATATCCTGCTGACCCGCACCCGGTTCGGCAACTGGATCTATGCCGCCGGGGGCGATGCCAAGGCGGCCCGTTATGTCGGTGTGCCTGTCGATCGGGTGAAGATCGCCATGTTCGTCTTCTCGGCCTTCTGCGCCACCGTCTTCGCCGCCTGCCAGGTGATGGAATTCGGTTCGGCCGCCGCCGATCGCGGCCTGCTCAAGGAATTCGAGGCCATCATCGCCGTGGTCATCGGCGGCGCCCTGCTGACGGGCGGCTATGGTTCAGTCATCGGGGCGGCGCTGGGCGCGCTCATCTTCGGCGTGGTGCAGCAGGGCCTGTTCTTCGCCGGGGTGGAAAGCTCGCTGTTCCGCGTCTTCCTCGGGGTGATCCTGCTGCTCGCGGTGATCCTCAATACCTATATCCGCCGCCTGATTACCGGGGAGCGCTGAACGATGGCAGAGACACCACTGATCGAACTGATCGACATAAAGAAGCAGTTCGGCCCGGTCATCGCATTGAACGGGGTTTCCGTCTCGGTCATGCCGGGGGAATGCCACTGCCTGCTGGGCGACAACGGTGCCGGCAAGTCGACCTTCATCAAGACCATGTCAGGCGTCCACAAGCCGACAGCGGGCGAAATCCGCATCAATGGGCAGGTGGTCAACTTCGACTCGCCGCGCGATGCCATGGCGGCCGGTGTGGCCACGGTCTATCAGGACCTGGCGATGATTCCGCTGATGTCGGTGGCGCGCAATTTCTGGATGGGGCGCGAGCCGCGCAAGCGCCTCGGGCCGTTCCAGTTCTTCGATACCGAACTGGCCAATCGCGTCACCATGGAAGAAATGCGCCGCATGGGCATCAACCTGCGGCAGCCCGATCAGGCGGTTGGCACGCTGTCGGGCGGCGAGCGGCAGACGGTGGCCATTGCCCGCGCGGTCTATTTCGGCGCCAAGGTGCTGATCCTGGACGAGCCGACATCGGCGCTCGGCGTGCGCCAGACGGCCAATGTGCTGGCGACCATCGATCGGGTGCGCAAGACCGGGATCGGCATCGTCTTCATCACCCACAATGTCCGGCATGCTCTGGCCGTTGGCGACCGCTTCACCGTGCTCAATCGCGGCAAGACGCTGGGTACGGCTCGCAAGGGCGAGCTCAAGCCGGAGGAGTTGCAGGACCTCATGGCTGGCGGCGCGGACCTGGCGGAACTCAGCACGTCGCTTGGCGGCACGGTATGATCTTGGGCGCATCATGACAGATACACTTGGCGTCGGCCTCATCGGCACCGGCTACATGGGCAAATGCCACGCGCTGGCCTGGAACGCGGTCAAGGCGGTGTTCGGGGAGGGGCCGCGGCCCACCCTGGTTCACCTGGCTGAAGCCACAGCCGAGCTGGCTCGCCAGCGGGCCGGCGAATTCGGCTTCGAACGCTCGACGGGCGACTGGCGTGAGCTGGTCGCCGACCCCGCTGTGGACGTGGTCTCCGTCACCACGCCCAATGCCTTCCATGCGGAAATGGCCGTGGCGGCCCTGGAGGCGGGCAAGCATGTCTGGTGCGAAAAGCCCATGGCCGTCGGCCTTGCCGAGGCCGAGCGCATGGAGGCAGCCGCCCGGTCCAGCGGCAAGGTCGCCATTCTGGGCTACAATTATATCCAGAACCCGATGGTCCGGCAGATCGGGGACCTGCTGGCCCAGGGCGCCATCGGCCGGGTGAACCATGTCCGCATGGAGATGGACGAGGATTTCATGGCCGATCCGGAGGCGCTCTTCTACTGGAAGAGCGAAGCCAGTTCCGGCTATGGCGCGCTGGACGACTTCGCCGTGCACCCGCTGAGCCTCTTGCAAACCCTGTTCGGCAATCCC
>CBIGSA010000278.1:0-4629 GCA_966192215.1 uncultured Devosia sp.
GCTGTCGGACCTTGCCATTGGCTTCCTGCCGGAAAGCGCCTTGCAGCCGGGCATGCGGGTGGTCAATGACGAGGTGGGCCTGCCGCGGCTCGATGATGCGCAGATCGCGCTGAAGCGCGCCAGCCATGCCTATGGCGGCATTTACGACGCGCTGGCCAACCATATCGTGCAGTCGATGGGGAACCTTGATGCGCCGCGGACGGCGGAGGCAGCGGAGTGACGGGCACCGCCCCTTGACCTGACTCACCCGATGTCGCACCAGAGGGCATGGCCGAGACCCTGACCAATGCCGCCGAATTTTCCGTCAGCGAGATCGCGCAGGCGGTCAAGCGCGCCGTCGAGGACGAGTTCGGGCATGTGCGGGTGCGAGGCGAGATTTCCGGCTTTCGCGGACAGCATGCATCGGGCCACGCGTATTTCACGCTGAAGGACGAGAATGCCGTTATCGACGCGGTGGTGTGGAAGACCAGCTATGCGAGGCTGACCTTCAAGCCGCAGGAGGGGCTGGAAGTCATCGCCACCGGGCGGTTGACCACGTTCCCGCGCTCGTCAAAATACCAGATCGTCATCGACAATATCGAGCCCGCCGGCGCGGGCGCCTTGATGGCTCTGCTGGAAGAGCGGCGGCGGAAGCTCCATGCCGAAGGGCTGTTTGCCCGCGAGCGCAAGCGCCCCCTGCCCTACCTGCCCGAGGTCATCGGCGTCATCACCTCCCCCACCGGGGCGGTGATCCGCGATATTCTCCATCGCCTGGCCGATCGCTTTCCCCGCCATGTGTTGGTCTGGCCGGTACGCGTGCAGGGCGAGACCTGCGCGCCCGAAGTGGTCAATGCCATCGAGGGCTTCAATGCGCTGCCACCAGGCGGCCCCATCCCTCGACCCGACCTGCTGATCGTGGCGCGCGGCGGCGGGTCCATCGAGGACCTGTGGGGCTTCAATGAGGAAGCGGTGGTGCGCGCGGTCGCCGCCAGCGGCATTCCCATCATTTCGGCCGTCGGCCACGAGACGGATACGACGCTGGTCGATTATGCCTCGGACATGCGGGCGCCGACGCCGACCGCCGCAGCCGAGGCGGCGGTGCCGGTGCGGACCGAGCTGATTGGCTATGTTGATGACCTGGGCTCGCGCCAGCGGCAGGGGGCGCGGCGGGTGGCCGGGAGTGCGCGTGACGGGTTCCGTGCGGCAGCAGCCGGCCTGCCGCGCCCCGCGGACCTGGTCTCGACCCAGCGCCAGCGGCTCGACCATGCCGCGAGCAATCTCTTTGCCGGGCTGCGCCATTCGGTGCAGGACCATCGCGTGCGGCTGTCGCGCGTCGAGCCCCGGCTGGCGCCGCAATTGCTGGTGCGCCGGCAGTCCGAATTCGGCGAGCGATTGGGCAACCTGGCGCTGCGCGCCGAGGCCGGGTTGCGCAAGGTGGTGGACCGTTCGCGCCTGACCCATGACCCCTGCGCTGCGCGGCTGGAGAGTTCGGCCCTGCGGCTGGTGGAGCGCAAGCGGGCGCAGCTCGATGCCATCGGACCAAAGCTCTCGGCCAATGTGCTGCGGGCGGAACTGCGCCACGGCCAGGCCCGGCTAGGCCCGTTGGGCACGCGGCTCTATGCCAGCATGCTGCAGGGCCTCAGCCTGCGAGGCGCGGCGCTCGCCCAGGCGGGCAAGCTGCTGGATTCGCTCAGCTACAAAAGCGTGCTGGCGCGCGGCTATGCAGTGATCAAGGATGCCGACGGACGGCTGGTGCACGAGCGCGAAGGGCTGCTGCCCGGCACACCCATTGCCATCGAATTCGCCGATGGCGAAGTGGGCGCGACGATTTCGGGCAGTCCGGTCATAAAGCGGAAACCGCGCCCGCAATCGGATAAGGACACCCAGGAAAGCCTCTTTTGATCGGCCCCGTGGCTCGCTATATCGGGGCAAAGGTTGAAGGGATGCCAGAATGAACATCTTCGACAAAGGCTTTGCGCCGACCGAGGCGGTGGTCCGCTATCTCGACGGCGACTATGTGGTGCTCAAGCCGGGCAGCTTCGTGCGCTGCGCCATTACGCAGAAGCCCATTCCCCTCGATGAGCTGTTCTATTGGAGCGTCGACCGGCAGGAGCCCTATGCCGACGCCACGGCGGCCCATACCGCCTTCGAGCGCTTCGGCCGCGGAGCCTGAAGGTGGAGGCCGAAGCGTCGGGCCCAAGCCGGTTCCTGTTCATTTCCAATGGGCATGGCGAGGACGCCATAGCGGCTGCCATCGTGGCCAGCATGCCCCAATCGGCCGTGGTGGAAGCCTATCCCATGATCGGGGCGGGCAATGCCTATGCCGGCGTGTGCCCCATTGTCGGGCCGCGCGCCACTTTGGCCTCGGAAGGCTGGCGCAATGTGAAGGGCTCGTTGCGGCGCGACATCGCTACGGGTGGGCTGGGCACGGTGCCGCCGGCGCTCAATTTTCTCCGCCAGATCAAGGGCAAATATGACCGCGTGGTGGTGGTGGGCGACATGGTGGGCGTGCTGGCCTGCTATTTCACCGGCCATCGCGGGCTCTATTATCTCGATGTCTACAAGACCGGGGCCGCGCGGCTCTATTCCGGACCGGAGCGCTGGACCATCAAGCAGGCCTGCAAGACGGTGTTCTGCCGGGCCGACAACCTGGCGCGGTCGCTCGAGCATATTGGCGTGGATGCCCGCTCGGCCGGCAATGTGATGATGGATACGATCCCGCATGGGGATTATGACGCGCAGGCGCGACGGCAACGGCCCCTGGCCGTGACCCTGCTGCCGGGCAGCCGGGCGCTGACCGCGGAAAGCTTTGCGCTGCAGGTGGCGGCGCTGCGCACCCTGCCTGCGGAATTGCGGCCGGACGTGTTCCTGGCCGTTGCCGGCAGCATAAGCGTGGATGAGCTGGCCAAGAAGGCCGGGCTCAAGCGTACGACAATGCTGAGCGTGGAATCCGCCGATCTCGGGGAATTGTCGGATGGGGACCTTACCATCCACATGGCTCGCGGCGGCGCGATGGGCAATTTGCTGGCGGTTTCCGACCTGGTGCTGTCGCAGGCCGGCACGGCCACGGTGCAGGCGCTGGGGCTGGGCAAGCCGGCCATCACCTTCGTCAATCAGCGCGACCGGCGGTCGCGCTTCAATGACGAGCAGATGCTGTTCGGCGAAGCGCGGACCGTGGTTCCGGCCGAGGCGCCGGCCGTCGGGGCGGCGCTGCGCAAGCTGCTCGGTGATGACGAGGAACGGCGGCGCCTCGCCAATATCGGCCGGCAGCGCATAGGCGGGCCGGGAGCGATGCAGGCGATCATCGAGGCGCTGGTGGGGTGACTGCCTTCACCTCTCCCCAAAGGAAGAGGTGAAGAAGGTATCTTACGGCTTGTGGGTTTCCGGCTCGAGCAGGCGGTGCAGGTGGACGATGAAATAGCGCGTCTGGGCGCTGTCCACGGTCATCTGGGCCTTCTGCTTCCACACGGCGTAGGCCGAAGCATAGTTGGGATAGAGCCCGACGATGTCGACCTTGTCGAGATCGGTGAAGGTCACGCCTTCGAGGCTCGATAGCTCGCCACCGATGACGAGATGCAGCAACTGCTTGGTGGGTTCTTCTTTTTCAGCCATCGGTCAGGTCCGTGTGTGAAGGGGCTATCAGTTCGGCGTCAGCGTCGGCGGCCGGGCAGCCATAGACCTTGATGAGCGCCGCGTGGACAAGGGGTTTTAGGCTCATGTCACTGAGCGCCGCAAGCGCCCCGTGGCGCACATCTCGTCTGTTGAAATGGGGGAACCCGGAACAGACATCGGCGAAATCGATACCGGATTCGGCCAGGATCACGGCGGCGGCGGCAATATCCCAGTCCTGGCTGCCGCGGCGGGCGACGGCGCCGTCGAGCTTGCCCGTGGCCACCTGGACCAGCCGGTAGGCCAGCGAGGGATAGGCGGGGCCGCGCGTATAATGGAGACCGGCGGCCTGCATTTCCTGGTGCACGGCGCCAGGCGCCGGGATCAGCGGCGGCGCACCGGCCCGGCGGCTGCGCTTGATCGGCCTGGCGTTGAGGCGGGCGCCTTCGCCGCGGGCGGCTTCATACATTTCGTCGCGCGCGGGGGCATAGACCACCCCGGCAACCGGTATGCCGTGCTCGACCACGGCGAGCGATACGGTCCAACTATCCTCGCCGCGGAGAAAGCCGCGCGTGCCGTCGATGGGATCGACGACGAAGACCCGTTCGCAATCGAGGCGGCTGGGATTGTCGGCGGTTTCCTCGCTGAGCCAGCCATAGTCGGGTCGGGCCTGCAGCAGGGAGGAGGCGAGGTAACGGTCGACCAGGATATCGGCCTCGCTGACGGGGGAGGCGTTGTCCTTGGTCCAGCTCTTGACGTCGCGCCGGAAGAAGCTGCTGGCAATGATGCCGGCCGCTACCGCCGAGGAGCGGAGCAGCTCGAGATCATCGCTGTAGGTGGCGGCGGGCGCTGGCATAGGCGCGCCTTTTAGGCCCGGCGCGGGGCTTGGGCAAGGGCCGCTCCGCCTGGCGTGATCGCGGCACGGAATATGGCAGAGTTAATGGGGCGGAAGCCGGCGCGGTTAACCGGTCCCTACCCTATGCAATACCCTGCTAACCCTCTCGGAAAACAAGATAAACTTAACCGAACCGATTAAGGGGG
>CBIGSA010000279.1:0-4624 GCA_966192215.1 uncultured Devosia sp.
CGGGCGCGCGCACGCGGCTATCCACCTTCATCGCCGGAGCCTTCCTGCTGTTCCTGCTGTTGGTGCTTGGCGACTGGGTCGGCTTGGTGCCCATGCCGGCGCTCGTGGCCATCATGATCATGGTGTCAATTGGCACCTTTAGCTGGTCATCGCTCAATGACCTGCGCCATCACCCGCGCCGTTCGAGCCTGGTTATGCTCGCCACAGTCATCACCGTCGTCGGCACACACAACCTCGCCCTGGGAGTCGGTGTCGGCGTGCTTCTCTCCGGCATCTTCTTTGCCTGGAAAGTCGCGCAAATCTTCCGCGTCACGTCGGTTCTCACGATGGATGGCAAAGAGCGTGATTATCTGGTCGAGGGCCAATTGTTCTTCGCCTCGGCCGCTGATTTCGAGGACGCCTTCAATTTCCGCGAAAAGCTCGAACGCGTGCGGATCGACGTGAGCAGGGCGCATATCTGGGACCTTACCGGCGTGAAGGCAATCGACATGGCCGTGCTTAAATTTCGGCGTGAGGGTGTTGAAGTCGAGCTGGTTGGCATGAACGATGCTAGCGCAACGATAATGGACAAGCTGGCAGTGCACGATCAGCCTGGAGCGCTAGAGCGCATGCTTGGCCACTAATTGTTGACTGGCAGCTTTTGAGTTCTTGGGAGGCTGTCATCAACGACCGGAATGGGGTCGTAAGCCGCTGCGGCATTCCAAACGTTCGCGCCGGTCCGACCCTCACGCCTCCGTCCCCGCAACCGCTGCCTTGATCTCGGCCACGGCCACGTCGATATCCGGCCTGTATTCCACCAACGGCGGCTGCACGCCGTGGGCTTCGAGCGCCTTGCGCACCACCGGCGAGGCGCCTGATATCGTGAGGGAAATGCCCTTGTCGCGCGCCTTGGCGGCGGTGCCGGCAATGGTATTGGCGGCGGTGGAATCGAGGAAGGGCACGCCGGCGAAGTCGAGCACCAGGGACTTGCGCTGGCCCACTGCGGCGTCGAGCACGGCGCCGATGGCCGAGGCGGCGCCGAAGAAGAAGGCGCCGGTGATGCGGAACACTTCCACATCGGGGTCGCTGGCTTCGGCCGGGTCATAGGGGCGGCGATCGCCATTGCTGGCATCGGGCAGGTCGGGTGCGGCCAGGCTCGAATGGCGCTCGATGCCGGCGCTCTGTGCCATGCGGCCGATGAACAGCATGGCCCCCAGGGCAAAGCCCACCACGAGTCCCTCGGTCAGGTCGCGGAACACTGTCAGCAGGAAGGTCGCCAGCAGCACCAGCGTATCGCCGGGCGAGGCGCGCAAAAGGCTGATGAACTGGTGCCGCTCGGCCATGTTCCAGGCCACCACGGCCAATACGCCCGCCAGGGCGGCCAGCGGGATGAAGCTCGCCAGCGGCGCGGCCACCAGCATGAAACCCAGCAGCGAGGCGGAATGGATCATGCCCGAGATCGGCCCGCGCGCCCCGGCGCGGATATTGGTGGCGGTGCGGGCAATCGTGCCGGTGATCGGCATGGCGCCGAACACGGCGCCGCCGATATTGGCCACGCCTTGCGCCACCAATTCGCTGTTGGAGCGGTGGCGGCGACCGGTCATGCCGTCGGCCACCACGGCCGAGAGCAGGGATTCGATGGCGCCGAGCAGGGCGAAGGCTATGGCGCTGGGCAGCACGGCCTGGATTTTCGTCAGCGAGAAATCGGGCAAGGCCGGAGCCGGCAGCGAATTGGGCAGGCCGCCGAAACGCGTGCCGATGGTTTCCACCGGCAGGTTGAACAGGGCGACGATGGCCGATGTCGCCACCACGGCCACCAGCATGCCCGGCCATTTGGGCCGCAGCAGGCGCAGGCCGACAATGATGGCGATGCTGATGACGGCGACCAGCAGGGCGGCCGGGTTGAACGTGCCGGCGGCCTGCCACAGCGCATGCACTTTTTCGACGAATTCGGGCGGTTCCGCCTCGGCCAGGGTCAGGCCGAACAGGTCCTTGATCTGGCTGGAAAAGATGATGACGGCAATGCCCGCGGTGAAGCCCACCGTCACCGGGAAAGGAATGAAGCGGATATAGGTACCCAGCCGCAACAGCCCGATGGCCAGCAGGATCAGCCCGGCAATAAAGGTCGCCAGCAGCATGCCGTCCACGCCATGCTGGGCCACTGTGGTTGCCACCAGCACGATGAAGGCGCCGGCCGGGCCGCCGATCTGGAAGCGGCTGCCGCCCAGCAGGGCGATGAGGAACCCGCCGACAATGGCAGCATAGAGCCCTCGGTCGGGCGTCAGCCCCGAGGCGATGGCGATGGCCATGGACAGCGGCAGCGCCACTACGGCGACGGTGAGCCCGGAAATGGCGTCGGCGCGCAGGTCGGCCAGGCCATAACCCTCGCGCAGCACGGTCACCAGCTTGGGCGTGTAGAGTTCGGCAAAGCTCGCCCGGCGGGGGCGGCGGTCGGCGGGGGGAAGTGTCCGGTCCATATGGACGGGCGCCTTTCGGAAAAGGCGGCGGATCGTCGGCAGTATGACGTCGGCGGTCGCGTCGCGCGGGTGCGGAAGCGGGTCCTGCCGGGCGACCAGACTCAGGCCATCAGGCAGGGCTCCGACCCTGCATAGACCGGACGCGGTGAAAAATGAAGCGGACAGCGAGGATTGCGGGGGAGTCACGCGTCCGCGCGCTCGGCGCTAACAGTCTGTTAACCGATTGTGACGCGGTGCGGCCACGGCGCTGGACAAGAACAAACGATGAACTTATAAGAACATTATAGCAACACGGGAGATGCAGATGCTCACTTTCATCAAGGATTTCGCGGCATTCGTCACGCTCGGTGCCTTCACGGTGGGCTCGCTCACCTGGATGGATGTGCTGACCCGACTCGTGTGACCCTTCCCTGTGGATTGGGGCTCGGGAGTGGTATCAGAACCGCGCCGGGCCGGTCATAAAGGGCAATCATGCGCGGTCCCGGCTTCATCCATCTTCACGTCCATTCGGCCTATTCCCTGCTTGAGGGCGCGCTGCAGCTCGAGACGATTCTCAAGCTCGCGGCCGGGGATGAGCAGCCGGCTCTGGGCATTGCCGATACCGGCAACCTGTTCGGGGCGCTGGAATTTTCCGAAAAGGCCAGCAAGAAGGGCATCCAGCCGCTGATCGGGGTGGAACTGGCTATCGACTTCGCCGCCGCCGAGGAGCGCATCAGCGAGCGCGGCCATGTCGCCTGGGCGGGCAAGTCCAGCGTCGTGCTCATGGCGCAGAACGAGGCGGGCTTCGCCAATCTCTCGCGGCTGGTGTCGCAATCCTATCTCGAAGGCGATGGGTCAGGCGCCGCCAAGGCCAGGCTGGACTGGCTGACCCGCGAGCGGCTGGACGGGCTCATCTGCCTCAGCGGCGGGCCGGAAGGCGCCATCGACATGCCCTTCGCCCATGGGCAGGATGCCAATGCCATTCGACGGCTCGACCGGCTGGCCGACCTGTTCGGTGACCGCTTCTACATCGAATTGCAGCGCCATGGCCGGGTCTCGGAAGCCTCCGTCGAGCCGCGCCTCATCGACTATGCCTATCGCAAGGGCGTGCCGCTGGTTGCCACCAACGAGCCGTTCTTCAAGTCGGTCAAGGAGTTCGAAGCGCATGATGCGCTCTTGGCCATTGCCGGCGGCACCGTGCTGGCCCAGACCGAGCGGCGCAAGCTCAACGACCAGTATTTCTTCAAGACCCGCGCCGAGATGACCGAGCTGTTCTCGGATATTCCGGAGGCTTTGGATTCGACGGTGGAAATCGCCCGCCGCGTCTCCTACCGGCCGCGCACGCGCGGGCCTATCCTGCCCAAATTCGCCGCCGATCCGGGGGCCAGCGAAGACGAAGTCGTGGCGACCGAGGCGGCGGCCCTGCGGCGTATGGCGGAGGAGGGGCTGGACAAGCGCCTCGCCACGACAGGCATTGCGCCGGGCAAGACGGAGCAGGAATATCGGGAACGGCTGGCTTTCGAGCTGGACATCATCCAGAAGATGAAGTTCCCCGGCTACTTCCTTATCGTTGCGGACTTTATCCAATGGTCCAAGGCGCATGGCATTCCGGTGGGGCCGGGTCGAGGCTCGGGTGCCGGTTCGCTGGTGGCCTATGCCACTACCATCACTGACCTCGATCCGCTGCGCTATAACCTGCTGTTCGAGCGCTTCCTCAATCCGGAACGCGTGTCGATGCCGGACTTCGATATCGACTTCTGCCAGGACCGGCGCGAGGAAGTCATCGACTATGTGCAGGACAAATACGGGTCCAGCCAGGTCGCGCAGATCATCACCTTTGGAACGCTCCAGGCGCGCGCCGTCTTGCGCGATGTCGGGCGCGTGCTGCAGATGCCCTATGGGCAGGTGGACCGCATCTGCAAGCTGGTGCCCGCCAATCCGGCCGATCCCTGGTCCATCGAGCGCACCATGAACGAGGTGCCGCAATTCAAGCAGATGGCGGAGGAGGACGAGACGGTCGGGCAGTTGGTGGAGATCGCCAAGGCGCTCGAAGGCCTGTTCCGCCACGCCTCGACCCATGCGGCCGGCATCGTGATCGGCGACCGGGCGCTGCAGTAATTGCTGCCGCTTTATCGCGATCCGCGTTCCGTCATGGCTGTGACGCAATATTACCTGAAATGGGTCGAGCC
>CBIGSA010000280.1:0-4606 GCA_966192215.1 uncultured Devosia sp.
GGCACCAAGCAATGCGCCAACATCGATGCGGGCGTCATGCGCCATCTGCGACTCAAACGTCATTGCACCCTCGCTTTACTGCGCGGAGTTATGGCGCCGACGTGGTAATCAATCGGTTAACCCCGTTGCAGATCACAACAACGCAGCCCGCGCGGAAGGGATTTATTAACCACGACTGCGCAACATGAGCGCATACTGAATTGCCCGGGATTCTCATGCGCTGGCTGCCCATTCTCACGATCGCGCTGATGCTGCCGCTGGCCGCCTGCGCCACGACGCGCCCGGCGACATATCTTGTCGAAACCAAAGGGCCATATACGCTCGATACGGGCGACGCGGTGCGGGTTACCGTCTATGGCGATGCCGACCTGAGCGATACCTACCGGATCGATGATAGCGGCTCGATCGCCTTCCCATTGGTGGGGCCGGTGCAGGTGCGCGGCGTCACGACCAATGTGGCGGCCAGCCGGCTCGCCGCAGCGCTGGCCAATGGCTATATGCGCAACCCCGACGTGGCGGTGGAAGTGGCAGAATACCGGCCCTTCTTTATCCAGGGCGAGGTCGAGAATGCTGGCCAGTTCCAATATGTCTACGGCATGACCGTGCGCGCCGCGATCAGCACGTCGGGCGGATTCACCGATACGGCGGACCGCAGTCGGGCCGTGGTCTATCGGCGGCAGGGCGACCAGATGGTCAAAGGGACTGTAGAGCTCGATTTCCCCATCTATCCAGGCGATACGATCGTCGTTCTCGAACGCTGGTTCTGATGGCTGCGCCCCTGCGCATCCTGCAGGTGATGCGGGCGCCAGTGGGCGGCCTGTTCCGTCATGTCGCCGACCTGACCCGCGCGCTTGCGGCCAACGGCCACCATGTCGGGCTGGTGGTCGACAGCCTCGCCAGCGACGCCCAGACTGAACGCAGACTGGCCGAACTCGCGCCGCACGCGCGACTCGGCATCCACCCGATGGCCATGCCGCGCCTGCTGGGCGCCGGCGACCTGACGACACCCTTTGCGGTGCGCAAGCTAGCCAAGGTGCTCGATATCGACGTGATTCACGGACACGGCGCCAAGGGCGGCTTTTATGCGCGGCTGGCGCTGCTGGCCGGCGGCAACGCAGTGGCACTCTATACGCCGCATGGCGGGGTGCTGCATTTTTCGAAATCCTCGGCATCAGGGCGGCTGTTCCACTGGCTGGAACGGGCGCTGCTCGCGCGGACCGGGGCGATCATTTTCGAGAGTGCCTATGCCAAGGCCACCTATTCGGCGCTGATCGGGGCACCCACCTGCCCCACCGAAATCATCCATAACGGGCTGGCACCGGAAGAATTCGTGCCGGTGCCCCCTTCGCCTGATGCTGCCGACTTCGTGTTTGTCGGTGAATTGCGCGACCTCAAGGGCGTTCATGTGCTGGCCGGTGCGCTGGCGGGGGTGACACGCCCGGACGGGACGAAGGCAAGCCTGGTGATGGCGGGCGATGGACCTGATCGTGAGGCGTTCGAAGCCCAGGTCGCCCGGCTGGGGCTGGCGGACCGGGTGACATTGCTGGGCGCGCAGCCAGCGCGACCAACCTTTGCCAAGGGACGCGTTGCCCTGGTGCCGTCCTTGGCGGAATCCCTGCCCTATGTCGTGCTTGAGGCTGCGGCGGCGCGGCTGCCGATCATCGCCACCAAGGTGGGCGGGATACCCGAGATTTTCGGCCCGACCGCAGGGAGCCTTGTGCCCGCGGGGGATGCGGAAGCTCTGCGCGCGGCCATGCAGCGGGCGCTGGACGATCCGGCGGCGATGCAGGCCGAGATGGCGGAGCGGCTGAGCCATATCGAGGACCGCTTCGCGCTGGCCACCATGGCCGGCAGTATCGAAGCGCTCTACCGGCGGGTATTGGCGCGAGGTTGAAGCTCTAGCTTCACTGGATATAAACCCCTTGCGGGCAACAATATCGGCGTGAAAGTCTCGTTCCGGTAAGCGTCCCATGTATCGAGTTGACCCCAAGCAGGCCGTGCTGGAGCACGTCTCCAAGCAGCGCGCCGCCGGCGAAGCAGGCCGGCCGCTGTCAGAATCGGCCGAAGCCATCATCGCCGCGCCCGTGGAACGCAGCGTATCGGGACCCGTGGTCTCGGGGGTCGCGCAGGTCATCGAAGCGGTGCTGCTGGCGGCGCTGGGCTATGGCATCTACGAATATTACGTGGAGTTGGGCCAGCCGGCCTTCTACATTCCCGTCATCCTGGCATCGTGCCTGTTGGCCAATGTGCTGTTCAACATTGCCCAGACGCATCGCATCGCCGCCTATCGGACCGCGTTCAACCAGATCATCCGCGTGCTGATCGCCTGGACGCTGGTGATGACGGTGCTGACCGTGGGCATTTTCTTCTTCAAGGCGGGAGACCTGTTCTCGCGCGTCTGGCTCATCAGCTGGTATCTGGGCGGCGCCGTCCTGCTGGTGGCTTTCCGCCTCGCCTTGCGGAGACTGGTGCGGCACTGGACGGCACAGGGACGACTGCGCCGGCGCACTGTGATCGTGGGCGGCGGCGCTGATGCCGAGGTGCTGATCGAGCAGATCCGGAAAAGCGCCAGCAATGACATATTGCTGCTTGGCCTGTTCGACGACCGGATCGATGACCGCTCGCCCGATATGGTGGCGGGTTATGCCAAGCTGGGCAAGGTGGCCGACCTCATCGAATTCGCGCGGCGTACGCCGGTGGACCTGGTGATGGTCTCGATGCCGCTTTCGGCCGAAAAGCGCGTGCTTGACATGTTGACCCAGCTCTGGGTGTTGCCGGTGGACATCCGCCTGTCAGCGCATATGAGCAAGCTCAAATTCACCAACAAGGCCTATTCCTATGTCGGCGACATCGCCGTGTTCGACATGGCCGACCGGCCAATCTCGGACTGGAACCTGGTGTTCAAGTGGGTCTTCGACAAGGTGGTGGCGCTGACCGCGCTGATCCTGTTGTCGCCGGTGATGGTCGTTACGGCCATTGCCATCAAGCTGGAGAGCAAGGGGCCGGTGTTCTTCATGCAACAGCGGCACGGCTTCAACAATGAGCTCATCAAGGTCTACAAGTTCCGCTCGATGCGGATCGAGACGCTGGACCACCACGCGGTCAAGCAAGTGACCAAGGACGATCCGCGCGTGACCAAGGTGGGCCGGTTCATCCGCAAGACGTCGATCGACGAGCTGCCGCAGCTCTTCAACGTGCTCAAGGGCGAGCTTTCGGTGGTCGGGCCGCGCCCGCATGCCTTGCAGGCCAAAGCCGCCAACCAGCTCTATTACGAGGCCGTGGAAGGCTATTTCGCGCGCCACCGGGTAAAGCCCGGCATGACTGGCTGGGCGCAGATCAACGGCTGGCGCGGCGAGACCGACACGATCGACAAGATCATGAACCGGGTGAATCACGACCTCTACTATATCGAGCACTGGTCGATCCTGTTCGATGCCTACATCCTGTTCATGACGCCGGTACGGCTGTTCACCTCCGAAAACGCCTATTGAGCGCCGCATGACCCGTGCCTCGCTCCAAACCGCAGGTCTGCTGGCCCTAGCCATGCTGGGGGTCAGCGCGGATGCTGCAATAGCTCAGGCCGATGGCTTGCCCTGCGCCGATTGCCTCACGATACGGGTCGGGCCGCCCCTGGTGGTGCGGGGACCGTTTCCGGACGAATTGGACGCGACCTTCACCGCGGTCAGGCTTGCCGACGGGACATTCCGCGGTTTCAGCGCCAATGGCGCGACCTATGCCATCCATGGCGCCTCGCTGCTGGAGCTGGGCGGCGAGCGGCGCGAAGTGCTGCAAGTAGGGGCGCCTGGCAGCGTCAACGATTGCGGGCGCTGGCTGACCTCGCTCACGCGCGTAAGCGACAGCCTGCTCGGCTTCGTGCACCAGGAGCACGACTGCGACTACAACCAGGGCCGGACCGAAAAATCCATGGCCATTGCCAGCTCGACTGACGAGGGGCTGACCTGGACCGACCTCGGAACCGTCATCACCGGGACCGACCTGGCCAAGACCGATGGGGTCACCGGCGAGGGCGATTGCAACATGGTGGATGGCTTCGATGGCTATCTCTATGCCTATTGCCTCAGAAATTCGGACTGGCAGACGATCGTGGCGCGGGCCGCGATCGATACGCCGACCGATTGGCGCAAATATTACGAGGGCGGCTGGAGCGAACCGGGCCTGGGCGGCCGGGCCAGCGATATCGGCTTCGTGGGGACCGGTGCGGGCTATCTGGAAGGGCCGGGCTGGATTGCGGCTGTGGCCACCGATTCGTGGTTCGGCGGGCTGCGGCTGTCGCTGTCGCGGGACAAGGTGACATTCGTCGACCTCGATGAGCCGCTGCTGACCATCGATGGTGCGGAATGGGACCGTCCGGCCGACAGTGACCTCATTGCCTATGCCGGCATCGTTAATCCGGACGATGGCAGCAATGTCGTTACGTCGCGCTTCCTGCTCAGCTATGTGTTCGTGCCCAAGGGCAAGGGTTTTGAAAGCCGGCACCTGGTGTTTCAGGAGGTGTCGCTGGTGCTGGAAGAAGCGCCGGTGCCCGTACAGGTCGGGATGGCGCTGACGCGGTGGGTGGAGCCGGAACGGAATATCTATGTTACCT
>CBIGSA010000281.1:0-4593 GCA_966192215.1 uncultured Devosia sp.
GCGAGGCCTTCAGCCAATATGAAGGCGCCGATACCAGCTATCTCAAGCTCGGCCGCGGTGCACCCGAGCGCTATCGTTCGGGCGTCGATTTCGGCCTCGAAGCGCTTGCGCTGATGAGCGAGGGCCGCATCGCCCTGCGCGACAATGTGCTGACCATTGTCGGCACGGCCCGCTCCGGCGCCGATTATGACGCGCTGCTCGCCCTGATGGCCGCCGAGGCGCCGCAGGGCCTGGTGCTGGCCCGCGCCGAAATTGCCGCGCCGCGCGCTGCGACCTGGTCCTGGTCCGTAACCAAGGATGCTGCCGGCGCGATAACCATTTCCGGGCTGGTGCCGAATGCCGGAGACGAGGCGACGCTGCTGTTCTCTGCCGGAAATAGAGCTACCAGCACAATGACTTATGCCTCGGGCGAGCCAAACGGATTTCTTGCTTCCGCTGAAACGGCTTTGGCCTTGCTGCCCTGGTTGCGCGACGGCAGTGTGGTCTATGACGGCATGGGCTGGACCGTGACCGGCACGGCCAATTCGGCGATCGACAAGGGGGCCATCGAGGCCGATTTCGTTACGCGGCAACTGGCGGCGGCGGGTTGGTCCATGGCCGTCGCGGCCCCGCCGCCGACCATTCCCGAAATCGCGCCCTATGCCTGGTCGGCCACGCGCGCGGACGATGGCATCACTCTGATGGGCCATGTGCCCAGCCAGAGTCTCAAGAGCTACCTCGCCGTCCATGCCGGCGACTCGGTGGTCGATTCCACCGAACTGGGCTCGGGCGCACCGGCCGATTTCGTTGCCGCCTCGCGCGCCGGGCTCGACGCTATCCTGGGCCTCGAAGAGGGCGAAGTCAGCTTTAACGGGTCGACCTGGTCGCTCACCGGCCACGCGGAGTCGGAAGCTCAGCGAGACGCAATCCTGGCGGCAGTGGCAGCCACGACCGACAGCGCCGATTGGTCCATCGACATTTCAGCACCGGAACCGAAGCCCGAGCCCGAGCCCGAGCCCGCCACCGCTGAGCCGGCCGCGGAACCCGGGCTGGTTGCCCAGCCTGCGGCTGTTACGGAACCTGAGCCGGCCGCGGAGCCTGAGACACCTGCAGAGCCCAAAGCCGTGGCGGAGCCGGTGGCCGAACCAGAGCCTGTGGCCGAGCCGGCGCCGGTCGAGGAGCCCGAACCTGCGGCAGATCCAGTCGCTGAACCTGAATCCGCCGTAACCGAGCCTCAGGCGGAGCAGGCACCGGCGGCCGTCGACCCCAATTACGCCTTTTCGGCCAGCCGTTCGGGCGATGCCGAGGTGGTGCTGAGCGGGCAACTGCCGTCCGATCCGGCTCTGCGCTATCTGCAGGCCATCAGCAGTGGTGATGTTGCAGCTGTCAGCATTGCCGAAGGGGCGCCTGAAACCTTCCTGCCCAGCGCCGAAACGGGCATGAGAGCACTGCTCTATCTGCTTGAGGGACAACTCGATTTTTCTCAGGGCAAGTGGTCGCTCAGCGGTGTCGCAGCCGATGAGGGTGCGCGCAATGCCGTGCTGTCCGCGCTCGATGCCGATCCGGGCAAGGCCGACTGGTCGACGACGATCGAACTGCCGCCGCCGCCCCCGCCACCCGAGCCGGCTGCACCCCAGTCGGCCGACATAACGGCCTGCGCGGCTCCCGTGGCAGAATTCTCGGCGCGCAATTCCATCCTGTTCCAGTCGGGCGCGGCGCTGATTGCCGCCGAATCCGACGCGGCCCTCGATGAACTGGCGCTGGACCTGGCGGCTTGCCCTGATGCCGTGGTGCATATCGAGGGCCATACTGATGCCGATGGCGATGAGGGCCTGAACATGGCCCTGTCGGTGGCGCGCGCCGAAGCCGTAGTCGATGCGCTTGTGTCGCGTGGTGTCAAGCCGGCCCGGCTCTATGCCGTCGGCTATGGCGAGACTGCACCGATTGCCGACAATGAAACCGCCCAGGGCAAGCGGCTCAACCGGCGCATCGTGGTCACCGTGCAGCCGGAGCATTATTGAGAAGCGGCAGGGGAAATGAGCTGGACGTCGCTGGTCTATCTGCTGGAAGTCTATTGGCCGTACCTGGCGGGAGCAGGGCTGATCGGCATTGTCGTCGGCTGGCGCAGCTTTTCCCCGCCCAAGGTGTGACCGGCCATGACGACAAACCTGGCCGATATCGCCGAAACTGCGCTCCTGCTGCTGGTGGCCTACCTGCTGGGATGCATTGTCGGCTATGCCACGCGACGCATCCTGCATGCGGGGCGTGGTACGCGGCAGGTAACGGCCATTCCGGTCCCCGTCGCGGCTCAGCCGCAGCGGCCTCGCAGCACGGCCGCGCGCCTCGCCGCCAGTGTCGAAGACGAGCCGCCAACAGCGGTGCCGCCACCAAAGCCTGCGACGATCGACGCCGTCGCCCGCAAGCCGAAATCCGTGGGCTCCAAGCCCGCCGCCCTCGCTGCCCCACGCAATGGCGTTGCCGACAATCTCAAGCAGATCAAGGGAATCGGCCCGAAAATTAAAGCATCGCTTCAGGCTATGGGAATCTATCACCTCGATCAGATTGCCGGCTGGAGCAAGGCCAATATCGACTGGGTCGAGGCCGAACTCGCCTTCAAGGGGCGCGTTCGCCGCGAACGCTGGGTGGAGCAGGCGACCGAACTCTGCAAGGTGAAAGCCAGCGCCTGATGCGCTAGGCGGCACGGCCCAGCAATTGCGTGCTGGTATGCCGCACGAATTCGGCCACCGCTTCGATTTCCTCATGCTGGTCGAACAAGGCCGGCGAGCCTTGCCCGGCAATGGTCAGCGCCACCGCGTCCGGGCGCCGGCGCGTCATTTCGTCGAAGGTCTCGCGGCGCAACTGGTCGGTCAGTTGCGTGCGCAGCAGCATCAGCGGGGCACAGGTCAGCGCATCGAACAGCGGCCATTGCGCCATCAGCACATCGTCGAAATTGATGCTGGCCAATGCTGCGATGAGGCGGCGATCGTAAAGCGGGCGGGCGCGGGCGCGCTTGTCGAGATAGTGGCTGCGGCCCATCAGTGCGTCGAGCCGGTCGTCGGGCAGGCCGGGATAGTCGCCGCCCAGAATGCGCCGGAACCCCGCCGTCACCAGCCTGGCGCCGCGCAGCTCTTCGACATGTGCCAGGTTGCTGCGCAGCCGCACGATGCCGCGCGAATCCGTCACCGGCCCGGAATCGAGCAACACCGTGCCGGCGATCAACAGGGGGTGCTGCGCCGCCAATGCCATGGCGACCTGTCCGCCATGCCCCTGACCCAGCACGATGGCCCGGCCAATGCCCAAAGCCGTCATCACCGACGCGACGTCGGCGGCATCGGCCAGCGAGCTGTAGTCTTGCGGCTTGCGTCGGTCATCGGCGCGACCGCGCCCCGGCAGGTCAAGCAGCACGACCGGCCAGTCGCCGCCGCCGACGCGGCGGAAATAGGCCGCGAATTCAGTGAAGTCGCTCATATTGCGCTGATAGCCGGGGATGCACAACACAGGCAGCCTGTGACGCGACAATTGCCCTGCCACATGCACAGCCGCTCGAACCCCGGCGGCAAGCGGCACATGGGTGACGGGCAGTGGAGCAAAGGCCGGGTGGTCGGCGGGAACGGTGCGAGGCATGGCCGCCATTTTGGGGCAGGGCGGTCGGGGCCTCAAGCGCTTTTCGTTGGGCTTACCGTATCGTCCGCAGCGCCTGCTTCAGCGTCACCGGACTTTCGCCCAGCTGCTGCCGATAGACCAGGTAATTGCCCAGCACGCGCTTTACATAGGTGCGCGTCTCCTGGAAGGGGATCAGCTCGACCCAGATGACGGGGTCGACATTGCCGGCGCGCGGATCGCCATAGGCCTTGATCCACTTGTCGGCATTGCCCGGCCCGGCATTATAGGCCGCTGCGGCCAGCAGCAGGGAACCATCATAGCGGTCGAGCTGGGCGCCGAGATAGGTCGAGCCGAGCAGCGCATTATAGGCTGCGTCGCTCACCAGCTTGCCCGGCGAATAATCCACGCCCACCTCGCGGGCCACATCCTTTGCCGTTCCCGGCATGAGCTGCATCAGCCCGCGCGCGCCGGCGGAGGACACGGCGTCGATCTGGAACATCGATTCCTGCCGGGCAATGGCATAGACGGCAGCGCGCTCGGCGGCCAGTGGCGCACTATCAGGCAGGCCGTCCTTGGGGAAGCTGAACAGATCCAGCGGCGTCCCGCGCTGGTCGGCCGCATTGGCAATGGCGATGGCGACATGATGCGCGCCGATGTCCTGCGCCAGCCGCGCCGCCAGCAGCATTTCGCTGCCATTGTCCAGACCATTGCCGAAATTGCGCAGCAGCGGCACGGCCATGGCCGCTTCGCCATTGGCCGCCAGCAGACGCACGGCGCGTACGATGGGCTTGCCGTCGAACAGCGCTTCGCTCTGTTGCCAGTCGGGCAGGGGGCGAATATCGACCCCGGTCTGGCCCAGTTCGGCCCGAGCCAGTTGGCCGTAATACACATTGCCGTAGCGAGCCGCGGCCTCAAGCGCCGCGCGCGCGGCTTCGATGTCGCCCAGCGCCACATTGGCGCGGGCCAGCCAGTAATTGGCCTGCGTCACGCTGTCGGGCAGGGTCGACAGGC
>CBIGSA010000282.1:0-4580 GCA_966192215.1 uncultured Devosia sp.
CGAGCGTGACCGAGAGTTCGCCCTCGGGCATCACATGCAGGTCGCTCATCACCACGAATTTCAGCGTCATGCCCCGGCCTCCCGCTTGTGGCGATAGCTAGAGGAGCGGAATGACGCGGCGGTGACAATATGGCCGGTGGCGTTTCGACACATGTTTGTCAGGCGGCACGGCGGGCGGCGTAGCGCTCGCGGGCCTGTGCAACGCGCACGCCGTTCCGTTTGGTCCAGGCACTGATGGCGGCCAGCGGCTCGTGGAGTTCCCGTCCCATATCGGTCAGCTCGTAGTCGACGCGCGGCGGGATGATCGGCGTCACCGTACGGTAGACGATACCGTCTTCTTCCAGTTCGCGCAGGGTCTGGGTCAGCATCTTCTGCGACACGCCCTGGACATGGCGGCGCAGTTCGGAAAACCGCATTGGGCCAAGCATCAGCGCCATGATGACATAGAGCGACCAGCGGCCGCTGATGCGGTTGAGCATGTCGATCATCGGGACGGCAACTGCGGTGCATTCCGCGAAGGTTTGAGGGGGTTTCGTCGAGGTGACCGGGGTTTCCATGGCGTGTCTCCGGTGAAGAAAAAGTGCCGTCTTGCGGGATATTCGAACGGTCACCAAGATAGAGTGAGTTACGTTCAGTGACTCACTATACATTTGATCCTCAGTTAACAAAAGAGACTGCAATGAACAAGCCCCGCATCGGCATCATCATCTCGACCACCCGCGAAGGCCGGTTCGGCGAACGCGCTGCGCGCTGGGTCGCGCAACTGGCCGAGACACGCAGCGACCTCGATGTCGAAGTGGTCGACCTGCGCGATTATCCACTGCCCTTCTTCGAATCGGCTACCTCGCCCCGCTTCGTGCCGATCGACACACCGGAAGCCAAGAAGTGGTCCGGCAAGCTGGCCGAACTGGATGGCTATGTGTTCGTCACCGCCGAATACAATCACTCGATTTCCGGCGTACTCAAGAACGCGCTGGACTTCGTGTTTGCCGAGCCGGCGCGGAAGCCGGCGGCCTTTGTCGGCTATGGTGCGGTGGGCGGTGCCCGCGCGGTCGAACAGCTTCGGCTGATCGCGGTGGAACTCAGCATGGTGCCGCTCAACCGGGCGGTCCATATCAATATGGAGCCGTTCCTGGGCATGATACGCGAGGGCAAGGACTTTGCCGACTACCCCTACCTGGCCCCGACCGTGGAGGTCATGCTCGACGAATTGGCCTGGTATGCGCAGACACTGCGCGCCGGGCGCGAGTCGGTGGAACTGAAGGCAGCTTAGCGGGCCGTCCTCGCGTTACCACATGGTCTGGCGGGCGCGCTCCGGCCAGGCCCTGTCATATGCCTCGCCGCCGACCTCGTTGTCGGTCATGGCGGCGAGGATTTCGCCGGGCGTGGGCAGGGTTTTCGGGTCGATATGGCGGGCGGGGTTCCAGAGTTCGGAGCGGATGATGGCGCGGGCGCACTGGAAATAGAGCTCGTCGATCTGCATGACGATGACCGAGCGGGGCGCCTTGCCATCGACCTCGAAGCTCCAGAGCAGGTCGGGATCGATGCTGAGATGGGCACGGCCCTGGGCGCGGAAGGTGGTGCCGCTGCCGGGGAGCAGGAAGAGGAAGGCGCAGCGCGGGTCGCGCACGATATTGCGCAGGGAATCGATGCGGTTATTGCCGCGCCGGTCGGGCATCATCAGGGTCTGGTCATCGTGGATGCGCACGAAGCCAGGCTGGTCGCCGCGGGGCGAGCAGTCAATGCCTTCGGGGCCGACAGTAGCGAGGGCGGCGAAGGGGCTGGCCTCGATCAGGCGGCGGTAATGCGGCGTCATGCGGTGTGCGACCTTGGTGGTCGAGGCAGCAACGGGGGCGGGGGTGTAGAGCGCTTCGAGCTGCTCCACGGAGGTAATGATGGACATGGCGGGCCTTTGGCATACGATCGGCGCGATGTGATGCAACGCACGGTATGGGCTGGACGTAACCAAACCTATATCTGATGCGAATAACAGCGCGACAAAGGTCGGATCGTTTTCGTCCGGCCGCACTTCCCAAGGAGCAGAGCCATGGACACCCATGCCTTCAAGGTAACCCGCACAGACGCCGAATGGCGCGCCAAGCTGACGCCGGAGCAGTATCAGGTGATGCGTAACCACGGGACCGAACGGCCTGGCTCCTGCGCGCTGTTGCACGAACACCGGCAGGGCACGTTTTCCTGCGCGGGCTGCGATACGCCGCTCTTTGCCTCGACGCTGAAATTCGAAAGCGGCACCGGCTGGCCGAGCTTCAACGATCCGCTGCCCGGCTCGGTGGAGACGACCACCGACAAGAGCTATGGCATGGTGCGGACCGAAGTGCATTGCGCCACCTGCGGCAGCCATCTGGGGCATGTTTTCCCCGATGGTCCGCCGCCGACCGGGCTGCGCTACTGCATCAACGGTGTGGCGCTGAATTTCGTGGCTACTGAATAGTGCGAAGGCCCCGGAGCGATCCGGGGCTTTTTGTTGGCGAAGGCGAGTCCTTGTGGGGGATACCCCTTCCTAACCTCCCCCTGACCGGGGGAGGAACAGATCGGGGATTTGGCGCGATGCTGCCCGAACCACCGCGCGGCTCCTCCCCCGGTCAGGGGGAGGTTGGGAGGGGGTACTCCACTCACGTTCCCCGCGGCTTGGCCCGCGCCGTAGCGGCGGCATTGATCGGGTCGTCGGGCCAGAAATGGCGGGGGTAGCGGCCCTTCAGATCCTTGGCGACATCTTTCCAGCTCCCGCGCCAGAATCCGGGCAGGTCGCGCGTGGTTTGGATGGGGCGGTGGGCCGGGGAGAGCAGGATGAGCAGCAGGGGCACCTTGCCGCCGGCGATACTGGGGTGGCGGTCGAGGCCGAAGAGTTCCTGCACGCGGATTTCGAGCGCCGGACCGTTTTCCGCAGCGTAATCGATGGGCAGATGGCTGCCCGATGGCGCGGTGAAATGGCTGGGCAGGAGGCGGTCGATCTCCTGGCGCTGCGACCAGGGCAGCAGCATATCGAGGGCATTGCCGAGATGGGCGGCGGTGATGGCGGCGAGGCGGGTTTCGCCCATGATATGGGGCGTGAGCCAAGTCGGGTCGGCGGCAAGAGCGGTGTCGGAGAGGTCGGGCCAGGGCGCGCCAAGGGTCTGGTACAGATAGGTGGCGCGGGCGCGCAGGGCCTTTTGCTCCTTGCTCCAGGGCAGGTTTTCCGGCCGGCGCAGCGCGGCTTCGGCGAGCAGAGCTGCGGCCTGATCGAGATCGGTAACGGCGACGGGCTCGTCGGCCAGGCGCAGGGCGCCCAACTGGCGCCGGCGACGGGCGCGGAGGCTGGCCGAGGCGGGGTCGAAGCTGACGGTTTCCCGCTCGGTGATATGGCGGGCGAAAAGCGCTTCAATATCAATACGATCGAGGGCGGCGGCGGCGCGGATGCGGGATGTCGCGGCGGCGCCGGTGAGGTCGGTGACGACGAGGAAGGGCGACGCGGCGAGGGCGTCGGTTTCATCGAGACTGGCCTGGCGGCCGTTGGCCAGGCGGAACTTGCCGCGGCCGGTGGCCTGGGCGACGCGATCAGGAAAGGCGCGGGCAAGGTGCCAGCCTGCAGGGAGATTGCCTGCTGTTTTCCTGCTGTTTGCTCCGGCCCAGCGTCTGGCAAGACTGCGGGCGTCTTCCGCGCGCTTGCTGTGATCGCGGCGGAAGCGGTCGAGCCGGTGGGCGAGGTCGGTGCCGTCGCCGCCCAGGCCCCGTTCGGTGACGAGAACGGCGAGTTCCGCTGCGGTCATGGCGTCGTCTTCGGCCGCAGCAGCGACGACCATGTAGGCGAGGCGCGGATGGAGCGGGAGGCGGGCGAGGGCCTTGCCTTCGGGCGTGATACGGCCGGCAATATCGAGCGCGTCGAGGGATTTGAGCAGGGCGGTGGCTTCGGCCCAGGCGGGGGCGGGCGGGGGATCGAGGAAAGGCAGGGCGGCCGGGTCGGTGATGCCCCAGGCGGCGAGATCCAGCGCGAAGCCGGCGAGGTCGGCGGCGAGAATTTCGGGCGTGTCGAAGGGGTCGAGCGCGGAGGTCTGGCCCTCATTCCAGAGGCGAATGGCGACGCCTGGGCTGGTACGGCCGGCGCGGCCGCGGCGCTGGTCGGCACCGGCGCGGGAGACGCGCCGGGTGGCGAGCGTGGTGAGGCCAGTATTGGGTTCGTAGACCGGGACGCGGCGGAAGCCGCTATCGACCACGATGCGGACGCCCTCGATGGTGAGCGAGGTTTCGGCGATGGAGGTGGCGAGCACCACCTTGCGATGGCCCGGTTCGGCGGGGCGGATGGCGCGATCCTGCTCGGATGGGGTGAGCTGGCCATAGAGTGGGGCGATATCGACGTCAGGTGGGACGCGGGTAGCGAGGCGTTCGGCCACTCTTGATATTTCGCCCTGGCCGGGCAGGAAGACGAGGGCGGAGCCCTCGTGTTCGTGCAGGGCGGCGAGGACGGCATTGGCAACCTGGTCCTCGAGGCGAAGCAGGGGGTCGAGCTCGCGATGGATGGTTTCGACGGGGTAGGTGCGGCCCTGGCTTTCGACGACGGGCGCGTCGCCCAGCAGGCGGGCGAC
>CBIGSA010000283.1:0-4559 GCA_966192215.1 uncultured Devosia sp.
GCTTGGCGAGGATGACGGCCCCGTGCAGGGGCTCGAATTTGGGCAGGGCGACGAAATTGCCGTAGCGCTGCTGCAGGATGGGGAAGAGGCGCGCACCAAAGCCGCCGACAACGGCCACGACATGGGCATTGTGGGCCTGGAACCAGCGCATATAGGTATCGACATAGCCCAGTTGGATTTCCATCATCTTGCGGGCGACGGGGTCGCCCTTGTCGTAATGATCGAAAAACAGCGGCATCAGCTTGCCATATTCGGCCGGGGCGCGGCCGATCAGAGCGTCGTCGCAGCCTTCGGTGCCATCACGGCTGATGATTTTGAGGTCCATGGCCGTGGCGAAGGACCAGGTCATGGCGGCCTGGTTGTCACCGCCCAGCGCGGCGATCACCGCCCTGGTCAGCGGCGAGGCTTCGACAAGCCCGTCTTCGGCTTCGACAGAGTAACGGGCGAGTTCCCGGCCGAGGATGGCGCCGCTCATCTGGTCGCCGATCTGAAAGCCCCAGCCACCGGCCTGGTGGCGCTGGCCATCGACGATAGACATGGCGGCCGAGCCAGTGCCGACGATGATGACGCCACCCTCGCCGCCATCAAGCGCGCCGGCATGGGCAATATCGATATCGTCATAGACCTTGACCCCCGCAAAGGGCCAGGGACGCGCGGCGAACTCGGCGCGGGCGGAATCCATGCGGCCGCCGGCCATGCCGAAGCAGGCATAGGTATTGGCGGTTTCGGCATAATCGAGGCCGGCCGCCCGGAACACATCGCGGGTGCCATCACTGATGGCCTTGAAGGCGGGCTCGCCATCGTCGATCTGCAGATTGGAGCGGCCGTTCTTGACTTCGGCGAGCGTTTTCAGATTCTCATCGGCCAGACGCACGCGGCAATTGGTGCCGCCGCCATCGACGCCAAGATTATATCTGGTCACGCGAAATATCTCCGAAGGCTTTCGTTTGGCGCGCTTCCGGACGGAAAACCGGCTGCCACTTTTCCTGGAAGCGCTTTAGACGGATTCTAGGGTGTCGTTTCGGCGCGGACCATAATGCGAAAGATGCTAAGACGAAAGTAGAATAAGGCACAAAAAATGCCCGCCAAGAGCGGCAGGCGCATGGCTTACGTGCACAGGCGGCGCAACCGGTTTGGCGCTCGCGCTTTTTGAACCAGAAGGGCCGCGGCGGGCGGCTACGGAGAGGACGCAATGACAGGACATGTGCTGGTGCTGGGCGGGGCGCGCTCGGGCAAGACGGCTTTTGCTGAGGCACTGGCCATTCGCAGCGGCAGGAAACCGGCCTATCTGGCCACCGCCGAGGCGCTGGACGCCGAAATGCGCGACCGGGTGGCCAGCCACAAGGCGGGCCGCGCCGACCGCTTCACCACGATCGAGGAACCCCTGGCGCTGTCGGACGCGCTGGTGGCGGCGGCGAAAAAGCACGATGTGATCCTGGTGGATTGCCTGACGCTGTGGATCACCAACCTGCTGGTGGCCAATGAGGACGTGGCCATGGCGGTGAGCGAACTGGGCGCGACGCTCGTACAGCTCAAGAGTGCCAGGGTGATCCTGGTCAGCAACGAAGTGGGGCTGGGCATCGTGCCCGACAATGCCATGGCACGAACCTTCCGCGACCTGGCGGGCGCGGCACATCAGCGGCTGGCGGAAATCTGCAACGAGGTGCATTTCATCGTCGCCGGGCTGCCGATGACGCTGAAGGGGGACGCGGTGGCACAGGCAGAGCCGCGGATACATGAGGCTTGAAGGGCCATGGCCATACCCCCTCCTAGCCTTCCCCCTGTCAGGGGGAGGAACAGATCGGGGGTGTAGCACCATATTGCCCCGGTTCCTGCGCGGCTCCCCCCCCTGTCAGGGGGGCTGGGAGGGGTATCCCCCGCGCCTAAGCCACCCACACCAACAACCCCACCACCATGCTCAGGCCGAGCAGGACATTGAGGGTGCTGCGATAGAGCACCAGAGCGCGCAGGATGTCGCTGCCGACGAGGTCGGCCTTGCCATCCCCGAAGCTGGGAAGATCGACCAGTTCGCCATCGTAGCTGCGAGGACCACCAAGCCGGAAGCCGAGGGCGCCGGCGAAGGCGGCTTCGGGCCAGCCAGCATTGGGAGATTCATGCTTTGACGCATCGCGCCGGGCGATTGCCCAGGCTGCACCGGGGCTGGCATGGGGCGTGAAGAAGCAGGCGGCAGTGACGAGAATGGCGGTGAGGCGGGCGGGGAGCCAGTTGACGATGTCATCCAGTTTCGCCGCCGCCCAGCCATAGTCACGATAGCGCTCATTCATATGGCCGATCATGGAATCGGCAGTGTTGATGGCCTTGTAGAGGGCAATGCCCGGCAGGCCGAAAATGACGAGCCAGAACCAGGGCGCGACGACGCCGTCGGAGGTGCTTTCGGCCAGGGTTTCGATGGCGGCGCGGGCAACGCCGGCCTCATCGAGCGCCTGCGGATCGCGGCCGACGATGTGGCTGACCGCTTCGCGGCCGGAACCGAGCGAGGTGCGCAGGGCCGCGGCCACGGCCTCGACGGCGCGGCCGAGTTCCTTTTGCGCGAGGAAGGGCGTAGCGAGAAGGATTTCGAGGACCCAGCCGAGCGGGACGCTGCGCAGGACCTGCTGCACCATCAGCGTGATGACAAGGGTGACCAGCAGCAGCACGGCCAAGGTGAAAATGCCGGCATCGCGGCGCTGGCGGGGGGTGCGCTCGCGCTTGTCCACACCCTTTTCCATGAAAGTGATGAAGCGACCCATCCAGATGACGGGGTGGCCGATCTGGTCGGTGAGGCGTTGGGGATAGCCGAGCCAGCGTTCAAGCAGCAGCGCAAGGGGGGCAATGAAGGCATGCATGGTGGCGTCCGTTTTGAATTCTGCCTGCGGTGTCACTCCCGTTTACCCACGGCGTCATTCCCGCGGAAGCGGGAATCTCCCCTGGTGGTGCGTCGAAGGGAGTTTCCCGCTTTCGCGGGAATGACGCCGGTTCTTCTAGAGCATGACAGGTCCGGCAAGCGTCAGCAGGGCATCTATGTCCAAGTTGCGCTCGAGATGGGCGGCCAGATCGTCAAGAGCCTGTTCGATGCCCGCCTCGTAGGCAAGGTCGGGGCTGGCCGCATTGCCGAGGAAGGCGCGGCGGAAGGGATCGGCGGCGAAAAGGCCGTGGAGATAGGTGCCGGTGACGCGGCCATCGAGGCTGGTGGCGCCTTCGGGGGTGCCCATGACATGGGCGAAGGGGTGAGCAGTATCGGGGCCGGAGGTGACACCCATATGCATGTGATAGCCGGAAATGGCGGCGCCTGAGGCGGCGTGCGCGGCGTATTCGACGCGGAGTTGCTTGACCGGTGTGAGCACGGTTTCAACATCGAGCAGGCCGAGGCCGGAACTGGTGCCGGGGGCGCCTTCTATGCCGTCGGGATCGGCAATAGTGCGGCCGAGCATCTGGTAGCCGCCGCAGATGCCGAGGATCTTGCCGCCGGCACGGTGGTGGGCGGCGATGTCGATGTCCCAGCCGTTGGCGCGGAGCGCTGCCAGATCGCTGCGGGTGGATTTGGAGCCGGGCAGGATGACGAGATCGGCGTTGCGCGGCAGCGGCTGGCCGGGCTCCACCAGAATGACGCTGACGCCGGGCTCGGCGCGGAGGGGGTCGAGGTCGTCGAAATTGGCGATGCGCGGCAGGCGAGGCACGACGATGATGAAGGCCCCCGCCCCGTGGGCGGTGTAGGATTCCAGCGCGAGGACATCTTCGGCGGGGAGTTTTGCCGCGTCGGCGAACCAGGGGACAGGGCCGAAGCAGGGGACGCCGGTGCGCGCTTCGAGGAATTTGACGCCATCGGAGAAGAGAGCGGGATCGCCCTGAAACTTGTTGACCAGGGTGGCGCGGATGCGGCTGGCGTCGGCGGGGTCGATCACAGCGAAGGTGCCGACCAGCGAGGCGATGACGCCGCCGCGATGGATGTCGCCCACCAGCACCACCGGCACGTTGGCGGCCTGGGCGAAGCCGAAATTGGCGAGATCGTTGGCGCGCAGATTGACCTCGGAGGCGCTGCCGGCACCTTCCACGACAACCACATCCAAATCACGAGAGAGCTCGCGGAAAGCGGCGAGGACTTCGGGCATGAGCTTGCCGCGTTCCTGCCAGTATGCCCGCGCCGACATGGAGGCGCGGCGCTGGCCGCGCACCACGACCTGGGAGCCGGTTTCCTGCTCGGGCTTGAGCAGGACCGGGTTCATTGCCGTGACGGGCTCGCGGCGGGCGGCGCGGGCCTGGAGGGCCTGGGCGCGGCCGATCTCGCCGCCATCCGACGTGACGGCGGCGTTGTTGGACATGTTCTGCGGCTTGAACGGGGCGACATGGAGCCCGCGATTGGCCAGCGCGCGGCAAAGGCCGGCGACGAGGAGCGATTTGCCGACATCGGAGCCGGTGCCCATGAACATCAGGGATTTAGCCATGGTGCGCTTTATGCCGCATCCACGACATGGGCGTAAGAGCCCATGACGAGGTTGATGGCGGCGCCCATGGGCGGGAGCGGATCACCACGGGCGTCGGTGGCGGCAAAGAGCGGCGGC
>CBIGSA010000284.1:0-4549 GCA_966192215.1 uncultured Devosia sp.
TGATCGAATTCCTGCGCGCGCATGATGCCGAGACCATCTATCTGGTCGGCGATATCCTCGATGGCTGGCGCCTTGCCAAGTCCTGGCACTGGCCCAGCGAATACAACGTTCTCGTTCAGGTGCTGCTCGATAAGGCCAATGCCGGCACACGCATCGTCTATCTGCCCGGCAATCACGACGAGTTCCTGCGCGAATATCTGGGCACCTATTTTGGCGAGGTCGAATTCGTCGACCGTACCGTCCACACCTCGGCCTCCGGCAAGACCTATCTCGTAATTCACGGCGACCAGTTCGACGTGGTGGTGATGAATGCCAAGTGGCTCGCCCATGTGGGCGACTGGGCCTACAACGCCGCCTTGCGCGTCAATATCGCCATCAACTGGGTGCGCCGGCGCCTGGGCCTGCAATACTGGTCGCTCAGCGCCTGGGCCAAGCAGAAGGTCAAGAATGCCGTCTCGGTCATCGGGCGCTTCGAGGAAGCGCTGGTGCACGAGGCCAAGGAATCGGGCGTCGACGGCGTCATCTGCGGCCATATCCACTTTGCCGATATGCACGACCGGCTCGGCATCCACTACATCAATACCGGCGACTGGGTGGAAAGCTGCACGGCCATCGTTGAAAATGCCGATGGCGGGTTCGAGCTGATCAAGTGGACCGAAATGGTCACCGGCGAACCCCGCCGCTTCCGCCTCCGCCGCGCCGCAGGGTAGGACTCTTTTCACCCCTCCCTTGGGGTAGAGGTCGTCTTGCGAAGCAAGGTGAGGGGGCCTTCCCCACGCACCGCGCCAAGAAAAAGCCCTCTCACTCGGCCTTCGGCAGACCTCTCCCCCCAAGGGAGAGGTGAAGAGCCGTCAACCAACCGTCACCACGCATTCACATCACCGACTTGGACTCGGGCGAGTCTCTGCTGGCAATCAACCTTTCGGTCCGTTGCCATGCCTCATTCATTCGTCGGAATTCCGCCGCGCTGCATTCTCATCGTCACCGATGCGTGGCGACCTCAAGTCAATGGTGTGGTGCGCACGCTCGAAAGCATTGGCCGAGAGCTTGGTGGGGCGGGCCACGAGGTGCGCTTCCTCACCCCGGAGCGGTTCTGGACGCTGCCTGTTCCGTCCTACCCCGAAATCCGGATTTCTCTCGCCAGCCTCGGCGCCGTGGCGCGGCATATCGAGGGCGTCGCGCCCGATCATATCCACATTGCCACCGAAGGCCCGCTGGGCCTGCTGGCGCGGCAATATTGCCTTCATCACCGGCTCGGCTTCACCACCAGCTTTCACACGCGCTTTCCCGAATATGTTGCCATGCGCGTGCCGGTGCCGCAGGAATGGAGCTATGGCTACCTGCGTTGGTTCCACGCTCCTGCCGCCCGCACCATGGTGCCCACGCCCTCGCTGCGGGATGACCTGGCTGCGCGCGGCTTCGGCAATCTGGTGCTGTGGAGCCGTGGTGTCGATGCCGCCCGCTTCCGGCCCGGCCCCAAGACGGCTTTCAGCGATCTTCCCGGGCCGCATCTGCTCTATGTGGGACGCGTTGCGGCCGAGAAGAATGTCGAGGCGTTCCTGGCGCTCGACATAGCGGGTACGAAAATCGTCGTTGGCGATGGGCCTGACCGGCCGCGCCTAATGCGCGATTATCCCGACGCCGTCTTCCTCGGCTATCGCCATGGCGAGGAACTGGGCGAGCTCTATCGCAGCGCTGACGTGCTGGTCTTTCCCAGCCACACCGACACGTTCGGAAATGTCATTACCGAGGCCCTGGCTTCCGGTACGCCAGTCGCAGCCTATCCCGTGACCGGACCGCGCGATGTGCTCGATGATCCCCGAGCGGGCGCGCTTGACAACAACCTCGCTATCGCCGTGGCCCGCGCCCTCACGCTGGATCGCGCCGCTGCCCGCGCCCATGCGGAGCGCTTCACCTGGGCGGCCAGCGCAGCGCAGTTCTTTGCGGCCCTCGAGCCCATGCAGGCAGGCTCGCACCCCCTGGCGGCGGCGGGATAACAGTAAACCGCAATAAGCCCCTTGCCTTGGCGGGCGATGCGAGGCACCAAGGGTTCCGGGCGCTGATTTGCCCGGAGTTGATTTTTCCATGCTTGCGGCATTTTCGCGCTCGGCCAGTCCCGAGATGCGCGCCTCCCTGTTTCAGTTCACCGTTTATATTCCCGGTGGCGTGGCGTCGGTTTTTCTCGGTATCTGGCTCAGCGAGCACGGCATTCCGGCTGACCAGATCGGTGTCATCAATGCGCTGCCCACGCTTTGCCTGCTTCTGCTCAACATCATTGTCGGCCGCGTTGCCGACAAGGCCGATGACTGGCGCACGGCGCTGATCGTCATTTCGCTGGCCTCGGCGCTGGCGCCGCTGCCGCTGTTCTTTGTCTCCGAGTTCTGGGGCATCCTCTCGATCTGGGCGCTCTGCGCCACCTCCAATGGACTGGTCGCCCCGGTCATCGATGCTGCCACCGTGCGCATGACGCGCCGCAACGGCACCGATTTTGGGGTGGTCCGCGCCTGGGCTACGGTGGGCTATGTCTTCGCCGCGGGTGGGCTGGGTCTGTTCCTCAATGTGCTTGGCTCGGGCGCTTTTGTCGGCCTTTATGTGGTGACCGTGGTGGTGCGCGCCGCGCTTGCCTTCCTGCTGCCGCGCTTTCGCGCGCCGGCGACCCAGGCTACGCTGGCCAATAGCGATCCGGCCATCGTCTCTCAGCCCAGCCGGCTCAGGGATTCGCTCAAGCTCTGGTTCGTGCTGCCGCTGCTGGCCTTTGCGCTGGTCAATTCCAGCAATGCGCTGATCGGCAGCTTCGGTGCTTTGCTCTGGCACGAAAACGGCATTCCGAGCTATTTCCTCGGTCCGCTGCTGGGCCTGGCCGCCGTTGGCGAGGCTATTCTCATGTTCGCCTGGCGGCGCTTCGGCGGGCGGGTGACGGCGCGCAACATGATCCTGGCGGCGGCGCTGGCGGGTCTCGTCCGCTTCACCATCATGGCGTTCAATCCGCCGGTGGAAGTGTTGTTCTTCACCCAGCTGCTGCATGCTTTCAGCTTCGGCATGGGCTATTTCGGGGTGGTGCACTTCATCGCCAACTGGACCAACGAGGCCAATGCCGCCGAGGCGCAGGGCTTTGCCAATATGCTCAACATGGCCACGGCCATGCTGGCGCTCATCGTCTTCGGTGTATTGGTGGAGTATTTCGGGGCCGCTGCCTTCTTCTATTCCACCGTCACCTCGCTCATCGCCATTGCCTGCGTTCTGGTGTCGCTGCGCATCCGTCCGCCACGAGATGCCCGTTGACGGCGGCCATGGAAACGATATGGCTGGTCGCATACTGACATCCTGATTTCGCCGGCTTCCGGGCGCGATCGAACCTTTTGAGTTCTTCCCATGTCGCTGCCCGAGGCGCGCTCGCGCCTGACGCCTGAATTGCGCACGACGGCCTTCTATTTCACCTATTTCATGGGCCCCGGCGCGGCCGTGATGTTCCTGCCCATCTGGCTCAGCGGCAAGGGCATCACCACCGAGCAGATTGGCATCATCAATGCCGTGCCCGTTTTCGTCATATTAGCGCTCAACCTGATCATCGGCCGCGTGGCGGATCGCGCCAGCGACTGGCGCCAGGTCATCGTCATCGGCGCGCTGGTTGCCGGCATCGTCCCGATCGGCCTGTTCTTCGTCAACGAGTTCTGGGGCATCCTGCTGTTCTGGACGCTGGCCAGCCTGCCGGGCGGCGCCGTCGGCCCGGTGCTGGATGCCGCGACCATGCGGATGACGCGCCGCAATGGCAGCGATTTCGGCTCCATCCGCGCCTGGGGCACGGTGGGCTACATGTTGTTCAACGGGCTCACCGGCTTTCTCGTGGTCTGGTTCGGCGCCGGTATTTTCGTGCCGCTCTTTGTCGGCCTGGCCCTGCTAAGGGCTGCTGCATCACTGCAATTGCCGGCCTTCCGTGCGCCACCCGACCAGCCCACCGTCGCCGCCATCCATCCGGTGGCCGGCAAGCTCGCCGAGATCATCACCCGGCCATGGTTCATCCTGCCGCTGGTCGGCTTCGCCCTGGTCTTCGGCACCCATATCGTGCTCAACGCCTTCGGCGCCTTGCTCTGGAAGGAGCAGGGGATTTCCGAGGACATTATCGGCCCGCTGATCGCGTTGGGCGCCGCGTCCGAAGCCGGCATGATGTTCCTGTGGAAGCGCTTCGGCGGCCGCGTGTCGGCCCGCCACCTGATCCTCCTCTCCGCTCTGGTTTCAGTGCTGCGCTGGGCCGCCATGGCCTTCTCGCCGCCGGTCTGGGCGCTGGTTTTGCTGCAACTGAGCCATGGCGTCACCTTCGCCCTGGGCTATCTCGGCTGCGTGCATTTCATCGCCAATTGGACCAGCGAGGACATCGCCGCCGAAACGCAGAGCCTCTTCACTGTGTTGCAGCAGGTCGCGTCCGTGGTCGCCCTGGTCGGCTTTGGCTGGCTGGTGGGGCTGTTCGGGGCCCATGCCTATCTGTTTGCCGCGCTGGCGGCTGTGATGGGCGCTTTGTGCATCTGGGTGTCGCTGCGGCTGATGCAGCCCA
>CBIGSA010000285.1:0-4535 GCA_966192215.1 uncultured Devosia sp.
AATGGCGGAGGTCAAGGGCCGGACGCTGCCCATGCGCTTCCTGACCCAGGCCGCCCGCCTGCTCTCCCCCCTGCTCTGAGATTTTCAGCCATGACCGAATTCCTGTTCCGTGACGACAGCTACCTGCAATCCACGTCGGCCAAGGTGATTGAAGTGACCGCGGATGGCGGGATCGTGCTGGACCGGACAGTGTTCTATGCCGCATCGGGTGGCCAGCCGGGCGACAGCGGCACGATCACACGAGCCGATGGGTCGGTCATATCGATTGCGACAGCGATCCATCCCGACGGTGACAAAACTCGGATCGTGCATGTGCCGGCAGAGGGACAAGATTCGGTTGCCGTGGGCGACGCCGTGACGGCCGGCATCGACTGGGAGCGGCGCTATCGGCTGATGCGGATGCATACGGCGCTGCATCTGCTGTCGGTGGTGTTCCCGTTTGCGGTGACGGGCGGTTCGGTGGGCGAAGACAAGGGTCGGCTCGATTTCGACATGCCCGAAGTGCCCGAGGACCTGCCAGCCCTGGAGGCGGCGCTCAACGCCATGATGGCGGGTAACCATGCGGTGACGCAGGAATGGATCACTGATGCCGAGATGGCGGCCAACCCCGATCTTATCAAGACGATGAATGTGAAACCGCCCATGGGCCAGGGTCGCGTGCGGCTGATCCGCATCGGGGATGTCGACCTGCAGCCCTGCGGCGGGACGCATGTGAGAAATACGCAGGAAATCGGCAGGCTTGCCCTCGGCAAGATCGAGAAAAAGGGCAAGCAAAACCGGCGCGTGACCGTAGTTTTCGCGGCGTAGCTAGCGTACCGGCGGGGCGTAGAGCTGGCCGCCATTGGCCCAGAGGGCGTTCTGGCCGCGCAGCAGGGCAGCGCCGGTCTGCGGGCCGAAATGGCGATCATACATTTCGCCGTAATTGCCGACGGCGCGCAGGATGTCGGCCATGAAGGACGGCGTAAGGCCCAGCGGCGTGCCGAAATCGCCCTCGACGCCCAAAATACGGCGCACGGCGGGTGTGCGGGCAGCCAGCAGGGAATCGACATTGAGCTGAGTAATGCCGACTTCCTCGGCATTGATGAGGGCGAAGAGCGTCCAGCGGACGATGTTGAACCATTGCGGATCACCCTCCCGCACGACGGGGCCGAGCAATTCCTTGGAGATGCGTTCGGGCAGGATGCGGTGAGCCGAGGGATCGGGCAGCGCGCGGCGGATAGCTTGGAGCTGCCTGCCCGAGGCCGAGACGGCCTGGCAGAGGCCCGCCTGGTAGGCGACGGCCAGATCGGCCACGTCCTCATAGGGCACTTCGGTGTAGCTGGCCTGATTGGCGAAAAAGAATTCCTGGATGCGCTCCAGTTCCTCGCCGCCATCGATGACGCAGACGCTGACATTGTCGAGCTCGAAGGCCGAGACGGCGCCCAGCGACTGCGGCACGAGAAAGGCCTGGCCGTCGAAGAAGGCGGTGCCGACATAGGCGGCGTTGTAGAGGGTGTCACGACGCTCGGTCCAGGGACCGTTGCGCGTCAGCACATCGACCATGCCGGTCTGCAACGGGGCGAAGCGGGTTTCACCGCGCAGGGCGCGGAACTCGATCTTTTCGGGGTCGCCGAAAATGGCGGCTGCAATACCGCGGCAAAGGTCGACATCAAACCCCGACCAGCGCCCCTGTGCATCCTGCTGGGCGAAGCCCGGCAGCGGATTGGTGGCGCCGCAGATCAGGAAGCCACGCTCGCGCACCGCCTCGAGGGTCTGCGCCGCGACCGGGGCGACGGCAAGCGTCAGCGCGCAGGCAAGGCCTGCTGCCAATGACAGCAATCGCTTGAAAAATCTGGTCAAATCCGGCGGCTTCCCTTGCCTTGCATCAGCATATTGGCAGGCCGGAAGTCAGGGTCAAGCCGGAGGGCGGATTGCCCTGTGCATTAATGCCAGGGCAATCCGTGATCGTGCCTTAGTGAAGGATCTGGCTGAGGAAGAGCTTGGTGCGCTCGTGCTGCGGGTTCGAGAAGAAGGCCTCGGGCTCGTTCTGCTCGATGATCTGGCCCTGGTCCATGAAGATGACGCGATTGGCCACCTGCCGCGCGAAGCCCATTTCGTGGGTCACGCAGAGCATGGTCATGCCATCCTCGGCCAGCGAGATCATCACTTCGAGCACTTCCTTGACCATTTCGGGGTCAAGGGCCGAGGTCGGCTCGTCGAACAGCATGATGCGCGGCTGCATGCAGAGTGAGCGCGCAATAGCCACGCGCTGCTGCTGACCGCCCGAAAGCTGGCCCGGGAACTTGTTGGCCTGCTCCGGGATCTTCACCCGCTCGAGATAGTGCATGGCGGTTGCCTCGGCCTCGGCCTTGGGAATGCCGCGCACCCAGATCGGGGCGAGGGTAAGATTCTGCAGGATGGTCAGGTGCGGGAACAGGTTGAAGTGCTGGAACACCATGCCCACCTCACGCCGCACCTCGTCGATCCGCTTGAGGTCGGCCGTCAGTTCGGTGCCATTGACGATGATCTGACCTTCCTGGTGCTCTTCCAGCCGGTTGATGCAGCGGATGAGCGTCGACTTGCCGGAGCCCGATGGGCCGGCAATGACGATGCGCTCGCCCTCCATCACCTTGAGGTTGATATCGCGCAGCACATGGAAGTCGGCGTACCACTTGTGCATGCCGATGACCTCGATAGCCACGTTGGTATCGGAGATCTGCATGGTGGAACGCGCAGTCGGCGCCACGGTAGTTTCGGAAACCTGAGACATTGGAACTACCTCTTGTAGCCAGTATTGAGACGGCGCTCCATATAGATGGAGTAGCGCGACATGCTGAAGCAGAAAACCCAGAAGACCATGGCGGCAAACAGATAGCCGGTGGTGGCCGTATTGGCAGACTGCCATTCGAGCGCGGTATCGTTCTTGGTCTTTACCGCTTCGAGCAGGTCTTTCATGCCCACGATGTATACGAGCGACGTGTCCTTGAAGAGCGCGATGAAACTGTTCACGATGCCCGGGATCACATGCTTCAGGGCCTGGGGCAGGATGATGAAGTACATCCGTTGCCAGTAGCTGAGACCGAGCGAAGCGCCCGCCTCATATTGCCCGCGTGGAATGGCCTGGAGGCCGCCACGCACCACTTCGGCCATATAGGCCGAGGTGAAAAGCGTCACGCCGACTAGAGCGCGCAGGAATTTATCGATGGTCATGCCCTGCGGCATGAACAGCGGCAGCATGATCGAGGCCATGAACAGCACGCTGATCAGCGGCACGGCGCGGACCAGTTCTATGAAGCCGATGCAGAGCGTCTTGATGACGGGCATCTTGGACTGCCGCCCCAGCGCCAGGATGATGCCCAGCGGGAAGGACAAGGTGATGCCCACCACCGAAATGATGAGGGTCACCAGGAGGCCGCCCCATTTCTCCGTCGGGATCGGCGAGAGGCCAAAGACCCCGCCCGCCAGCAGGAAATAGCTGACCACAGGATAGACGAAGAGGAACAGCACCGCATTGGTGCGCTTGAATGGCACCTTGGGGATTAGCAGCGGAATGAGCAAAGCCGCGCCAAGGGCGAAGACGATGTTGGGGCGCCACTGCTGGGGGATGTCGTAGAAGCCGTAGATGAAGAATTCCATCTCGCTGCTGATATAGGCCCAGCAGGCGCCGGCATTTTCCATGAGGCATTCCTCGACCGTGCCGCCCGGACCGACGGCATGGCCGATGAAGAAGTTATAGATCGGCGGGATGATCCAGAGCAGGAAAATGAGGCCCAGAACCGTGAGTACGCCATCGAGCGGGGTGGCGAACAGGTTCTTCTGCGCCCAGGCAATCACACCGCTGGTGCGGTTTGGCGCCGGCTTTGCATCGACCATGTCTGCACGAACGAATCCGATATCGGTCATGGCGGGTTCCTACCTTTCCACCAGACTGACGCGGGCGTTGTACCAGTTCATGAGCACCGAGGTCAGCAACGAGAAGATGAGATAGACCAGCATGGTCAGCGCGATACATTCTATGGCGCGACCGGTCTGGTTCAGGGCCGTCCCCGCGAAGACGTTGACCAGTTCGGGATAGCCGATGGCCGCACCGAGCGAGGAGTTCTTGGTGAGGTTGAGATACTGGCTGGTCAGCGGCGGGACGATGACGCGCATGGCCTGCGGGACGATAACCAGGCGCAGCCGGTCACCCACCTTGAGACCCAGCGACTGGGCCGCCTCGGTCTGCCCCTTGTTGACGGCCTGGATGCCGGCACGCACCGTCTCGGCGATGAAGGAGGCAGTGTAGATGGTGAGGCCGAAGGCCAGGGCTACGAATTCGGGCGGCAATTGTAGTCCGCCAACGAAGTTGAAGCGCTGCAGAACGGGGACTTCGAAGGCCAGCGTCGCACCGGTCAACCAATAGACCAGGGTCGGCACTCCGATCACGATCAATGCCATCAATGCCAGGGGGAAGCGCGCCTCGCTGGGTGGACGCTCCAATGCGCCCGAATAGGTGACGCGGGCGATGACCAGTGCCACGGCGGCGCTCAAGGCGGCGACGAAGAGCGCGGGCAGCC
>CBIGSA010000286.1:0-4523 GCA_966192215.1 uncultured Devosia sp.
CGGCCAGCTCTTCCTCGGTCGGCTCGGCCACCGTGTCGATATTGGTCTCGCCCAGCGCGAAATATTCGATCGTCCGCTGGTCGCCCACATAGCGGTTGACCAGGTGCGACGCCGTCTCGGGCAGCACCGTGTCCCCCAACAGGCTCAGGATCAGTTGCTGGCGCCGCGCCGCGTCGCCCTGGTCCTCGAAATATTCCGCCTCGGTCAGCCCGCTCATCTGCAGCACCTGGCTGAAGGCCTGCGGATTGAAGGCGCCCAGCGCATTCTGGAACGAGGGATCCTCCCGCAGCATCTCGCTGAGCTTCTTTTCCGAAACGCCGAGCCCGAAATCGCCGGCCATCTGATCCAGCGCCGCATCCTGCGCCAGGTTCTGCAGCACCATCGAGGGAATGCCCAGGCTGATGGCGTCCTGAGCCGTCGGCACCGAGCCGATCTGCTGGGCCACCTGGTTCAACTGGCTCTGATAGGCGCGCAGGAACTGGCGCGTGGTAATGTCCTCGCTGCCCACCTTGGCCACCGTATTGCTGCCCAGGTCGGCAATGACATTGTTGATGCCGAAGCCCGCCAGGCCGACCAGCAGAAAGCCGCCCATGATCTTGCCGGGCCAGGATTTTGCAAAAACACGCAAACTATCGAGCATCTGAGACGTTCCAGTTGGGCAACACCAGGCTTTACCGCACGGGCGGGAGCGCACTAGTAATCCATTTTGACAGCCGGGGTTAGGGCAAAGCTTGCCCCGGTGCAAGAGGCAGCAGGAGCAAAGAGTGACAACGACAATAACGCCGCTGATCGTAGGGAACTGGAAAATGAATGGCCTGCGGGCCTCGCTGGACGAGCTGACGGCCCTGGCCGCGATGATGACGACGGGCGAGGCACCCCGCGCCATAGTGGTGATCTGCCCGCCTGCGACCATCCTCGCCGCCGTGGCGCGGCAGGGCGCAACCTCGGGCATCCTGGCCGGAGGGCAGGATTGCCACCCCGCCGCCTCGGGCGCTCATACCGGCGATATCGCGGCTGGCATGCTGGCCGATGCCGGCGCCCAATATGTCATTGTCGGCCATTCCGAGCGCCGCGCCGCCCATGGCGAAACCGACGATCTGGTGCGCGCCAAGGCCGAAGCCGCCATCGGCGCCGGCCTCAAGCCCATCATCTGCGTCGGCGAGACCGAAGCCGAGCGCGACAGCGGCCGCGCCGAAGCGGTGGTGGCCAGCCAGCTTGCCGGCTCGATTCCCGATGCTGTGGACCAGCACGCGCTGATCGTGGCCTATGAGCCGGTCTGGGCCATCGGAACCGGCCGCACTCCCAGCAATGACGACATCGCCCAGATGCACAATTCCATCCGGGCGCATCTGGTCGAGCGCTTCGGCGACCGCGGCAACACCGTCCATATTCTCTATGGCGGCTCGCTCAAGCCGCAGAATGCCCGCGAAATTCTCGCCATCGACAATGTCAATGGCGGCCTGGTCGGCGGCGCCAGCCTCTTGGCAAAGGACTTCGCAACCATTATCTCGGCCGTGTGACAGACCTGTGCCGTGGGCAGGGCCGGAAAATGGCCCTGGCCTCTGGCATTTGCCGCGCGAGGCGTGTAAGACGCGCCATCCTTTGACTGACCTGAATAAGAAGACACAATGGCGAACGTCCTGATTGTGGCCTATTTGCTGATCGTCCTGGCGCTGATCGCAGTGATCCTGCTGCAGCGCTCCGAGGGCGGCGCGCTGGGCATCGGCGGTGGTGGCGGCGGCGGTTTCATGACCGCGCGCGGCTCGGCCAACCTGCTCACCCGCACCACGGCGATTCTGGCGACCCTGTTCTTCGCCACGGCCATTGGCCTGACCATTCTTTCCGAGCTGGATCGCGGCACCTCGAGCATTCTCGAAGGCGCCACGACTACCGAGGACGGCACCACGCCGACCAACGTGCTCGACGCGCTCAACGCCCTTCAGCCCGAAACGTCCGATCTGCCGGTTCCCGCCACGGAAACCGCTCCGGCCACCGAGGCACCCGCAGCCGAGGCTGCGACCCCCGACGCTACCAGCGACCTGCCGGTGCCCGAGGCCCCGGCGGAGACGCCGACTGATGAACCGGCCGCTCCGGCGACCAACTGACCGCCGCAAGGCGAGACCAAAGAGGGGGATGGAAACATCCCCTTCTTCTTTTTGTGTAGAGCCGCTTGCCCGCTCTACGAATCGACGTTGATGTGATTAAGGTGAACGCCCATGGCTCGGTACGTATTCATCACCGGAGGCGTGGTCTCCTCATTGGGTAAAGGTCTTGCATCGGCGGCGCTCGGCGCGGTCCTGCAAGCGCGCGGCTACAAGGTCCGCCTGAGGAAGCTCGACCCCTATCTCAACATCGATCCGGGCACCATGTCGCCCACCCAGCACGGCGAAGTCTTCGTCACCGATGACGGCGCCGAGACCGACCTCGACCTGGGTCACTACGAGCGCTTCACCGGCCGCGCCGCCACCAAGCGCGACAACATCACCACTGGCCGCATCTATTCGGACATCCTGGCCAAGGAGCGCCGGGGCGAATATCTCGGCGCCACCGTGCAGGTCATTCCCCACGTCACCGACGCCATCAAGAATTTCGTCATCGAAGGCAATGACGACTACGACTTCGTGCTGGTCGAAATCGGCGGCACCGTCGGCGATATCGAAGGCCTGCCATTCTTCGAGGCCATACGCCAGCTCGGCAACGATCTGCCGCGCAACCATGCCTGCTACCTGCATCTCACCCTGATGCCCTACATTCCCTCGGCCGGCGAGCTCAAGACCAAGCCGACCCAGCACTCCGTCAAGGAACTGCGCTCCATCGGCATCGCGCCCGACGTGTTGCTGGTGCGCTGCGACCGTCCTATTCCCGATGGCGAAAAGAAGAAGCTCTCCCTGTTCTGCAACGTGCGCGAAAGCGCCGTCATCCAGGGCCTCGATGTCGGCTCCATCTATGATGTGCCGCTGGCCTATCACAAGGAAGGCCTGGACCGCGAAATCCTCGCCGCCTTCGGCATTACCGATGCGCCGGAACCCGACCTTTCCGCCTGGAACGACGTCACCAGCCGTCTCCACAATCCCGAAGGCGAGGTCAACATCGCCATTGTCGGCAAATATACCGGCCTCAAGGACGCCTATAAGTCGCTCTCCGAAGCCTTGACCCATGGCGGCATCGCCAACAAGGTCAAGGTCAACCTGCAATGGATCGACTCGGAAGTCTTTGAGCGCGACGACCCCGCGCCCTATCTCGAACATGTCCACGGCATCCTGGTGCCCGGCGGCTTCGGCGAGCGCGGCTCGGCCGGCAAGATCGAGGCGGCCCGCTTCGCCCGCGTCAAGGACGTACCCTATTTCGGCATCTGCTTCGGCATGCAGATGGCCTGTGTCGAGGCCGCCCGCAACACGGCCGGCATCAAGAATGCGTCCTCCACCGAATTCGGCCCCACCAAGGAGCCGATCGTGGGCATGATGACCGAATGGACCAAGGGCAACGAGAAAGAAAGCCGCTCCGCCGAAGGCGATCTCGGCGGCACGATGCGGCTCGGCGCCTATCCGGCCCAGCTCACCCGCGGCTCGCGCGTGGCCGACATCTATGGCTCCACCCGCATTTCCGAGCGGCATCGTCACCGCTACGAGGTGAACATGGATTACCGCAAGGTGCTGGAAAAGAACGGCCTGCTTTTTTCCGGCGTCTCGCCCGATGGCAAGCTGCCCGAAATCGTCGAGCGCACCGACCACCCCTGGTTCATCGGCGTGCAGTTCCACCCGGAACTGAAATCCAAGCCCTTCGAACCCCACCCGCTCTTCGCCAGCTTCATCGCCGCCGCGATGGAACAGAGCCGGCTGGTTTAGCACCTTCACCTCTCCCTTCGGGGGAGAGGTCCACTTGCGAAGCAAGGCGGGTGAGGGGGCCTTCCCAGCCCCACCTCATCACCCACGATCAGGGGTAGGCCGGCCCGGCGGCCTCCGCCATTCTCCTTCACAAGAGGAGAACCCCATGATCCGCACAATCTTCGCCGCCAGCCTGCTGGCTGCCACCGCAATGCCCGCCAGTGCCCAGTTGCTCGGCGATTTCGACTGCACCTCGGACCTTGAAGGTCCCTTCACGCCCGCCGGCCTGCTGCGTATCGAGGAGCCGACCAGCTTCAGCTTCCTTGACTCGGCCACTGCCACACCCGGCCCCTCGCATCCGATGCAGATGATCACCGACGAAACAGTTAATTTCGACGACGCTTTCGCCGATCACATCTCGCCCGGTGCCATCATGGTGGAAGCCTCGTATTTCGAGGATGCCTATGCTTATGAAGCCGCAATCCTGACCGCCAAGGGCAAGCTCGTACTGGTTTCCTGCCCCTACATTCCCTGATGTGCTAGAAGGCGGTCACAACCTTACGGATCGCCCATGGCCGACATCATCAATCTCCGCACCGCACGCAAGCAGAAGGCCCGCGCCGCGAAGGAGACGCAGGCTGAACAGAACCGCGTGCTGTTCGGCCGCGTTCACGGCCCGAAGGTCGCGGTGCTGTCGCT
>CBIGSA010000287.1:0-4511 GCA_966192215.1 uncultured Devosia sp.
GATCCGCACGCCGCGCGGGGTGGAACTGACCGAATATGGCGAGACGCTCTACCAGAACGGACGGCTGATGCGCCGGCTCTATGACAATACGCTCAATGCCATCGCCCATCAGCGCGGCCGCACCGAACAGGGGCTGCGCATCGGCTCTGGCTATTCGTGGTGGACGCTGTTCATCCGCGACATGGTGCTGGACTAGTCCCGCACCTATCCCAATGCGCGCATCCATGTGAGCCTGGGCAACCAGCTCCGCTGCATGGACCAGTTGCTGAGTGGCGACATATCGCTCTTCGTCGCGCATGAGATCGAGGGGCTGAGCCGCAGCACGGGCGCGCGGCTGATTCCGCTGACCCGGGTCGGCCAGGGCTATTTCGTGCGCGAAGGCCATGCCCTGCTCAGCCGCCCGCGCTCGATTGCCGAGATCGAGGCGTATCCGGCGGTGACCTCTTCGCTGCCGGAAATCCGCCACCAGCGCTTCTTCGAGACCTGGAGCCGCACCACTGGCGGCAGCGCGCCTTTCGACCAGGGCAAATATGTCTTTGCCTCCAATTCGCTGGCGGCGTGCCTGGACTATGTCGAGCGGAGCGATGCCGTCATCGGGCATACCGAGGTGATGGAGGAAGAATTCATCCGCCGCGGGTTGCGGCGTATCGCGGTGACCGAGCCGACGCGGCTAAGCCTGATCGGCATTTATGTGCTGCAGGAGCGCGTCGAGGAACCGCGCGTGGCCGAGCTGATCGAGCGGCTGCGCGAAAAAGCCGGCGCCGTGCTGCCGCCGCTGGTGTGAGCGGCTAGGCCGGCTTGGTCCGCAGGTAGTCCAGCACCATCTGCACGGCCTGGGCTTCGCGCTCCTGCACCATGTCGATGCCGCTGAGGTCGCGCGCGAAGATCACCGAAAGCGTCGCCATGTTGGAGACGTAGAAGAAGCCCAAAGCGGCGATGGAAATGTAGAGCTGCACCGGATCGACGTCACGGCGGAAGATGCCCAGCTCGGCCCCGCGCTCGACAATGGTTCGAATCTGCCCGACCAGCGGGGAATGCAGGGCCTGGATATCGGGCAGGGTCTTCAAAAACCGCGCATTCTCGATGTTTTCGGTGCCCAGCAGGCGCGGAAACCACGGATTGGCGAGGAAGTGGCGGAAGGTGAAGCGCACCAGCCGGTCCATGGCGTCGACCGGGCCATACTGATCTAGGCTCAGCGCCCGCTCGCCCCGTCGGATTTCCTGATAGGCATCGAGCAGGACCGCCCGGTAGAGGTCCTCCTTGTTGCCGAAATAGTGGTAGAGCAGCCGTTTATTGGCACCCGCCAGCGCCGCGATCGCGTCCACCCGCGCGCCCTCGAAGCCGCGTTCGGCAAATTCCGCCCGGCCGGCGACCAGGATCGCCGCCTTGGTGCGGGAGGAATTGCGCGCCCGCTTGGCCGGCGCCGCCTCAGCCTTGGGCTGTGACGCCGCTGCCGCGGCTGAAGAGGGCTCTGACACGCTTGGATACCGCCGGAATGGACATCAGGATGGTGAAGACGATGACCAGGCAGATAACAGCACTGATCGGACGGGTAAAGAACGGGGTTGGATCGCCATTGGTCAGCAGCAATCCGCGCCGCAGGTTGAGATCGAGCAGGTCGCCCAGGATGATGCCGAGCACCAGCGGGGCCATGGGATATTTCATCTCGCGCAGGATGAAGCCGGCAATGCCGAAGCCGACCATGACATAGATGTCGAACATGCGCTGGGTGATGGCGAAACTGCCCACCACGCAGAGCACATAGACCACCGCCATCAGCCGCTCGCGCGGCACGGCCAGCACGGTCAGCAGCGGCCTGGTCAGGCTCAGTCCGAAGACCAGTATGGCCAGGGTCGAAAACAGCAGGATGGCCACGACCTGGTACAGGACTTCGGGCGTTTCGGTCATCAGCAACGGGCCGGGGCGGATGCCGTGGATGAACATGGCCGCGATGAGGACGGCTGCGGCGGCCGAGCCGGGCAGGGCCAGGGTCAGGGTGGGGATCATGGCGCCGGGCACCACGGCCGAATTGCCGGTTTCGGCGGCGATCAAGCCTTCCTGGCTGCCCTTGCCGAAACGGTCCGCCTCCTTGCTGGAGCGCTTGGCGGCGGCATAGGAGGCCCAGGCGCCCACATCCTCGCCCACACCGGGCACGATGCCGACAAAAGTGCCGATGACGCCGGAGCGCAGGGTGGTCTTCCAGTATTTGAGCACTTCGCTGAGCTTGGGTACGACGCGGTCGCCCGAGGACACGATGCGGGCATGGACCGTGCGCTTCATGACGCCCAGGATTTCGGCCAGGCCGAAAGCACCCACCATGGCCGGGATCAGGTCGATACCTCCGCCCAGGCCGGAAATGCCGAAGGTGAAGCGCTGGTGGGCATGCAGCGTTTCCATGCCCACCATGGCCACCATGAGTCCCAATATGCCTGCAATATAGCCCTTGAGCGGATCGTCCATCGCCGTGAGCTGACCGGAAATGACGACGCCGAACAGCGCCAGCCAGAAGAATTCATACGTCCCGAATTTGAGTGCCGCCTCGGCCAGGAGCGGGGCGATCAGCGCCAGAGCCACAATGCCGATGATCGTGCCCAGCGCCGAAGAGGTCGTGGCCAGGCCCATGGCGAGGCCGGCCTTGCCGCTCAGCGCCAGTGGATGGCCGTCCAGCGTGGTGGCCGCGCTGGCGGGCGTGCCCGGAATGGCCAGCAGGATCGCGGTGCGGCTGCCGCCATAGATGGCGCCGGAATAGATGCACATCAGGCACAGGATCGCCTGGTCAGGCGCCATCTTGTAGGTCAGTGTCACCAGCAGCGCCACGCCCATCGTGGCGGTCAGCCCGGGCAGCGCGCCGATGACGATGCCGAGCAGGGTGGCCCAGGCAATGTTGAACAGCGATAGCGGGGTCAGGAAATGGGTTATGCCATCAAGCAGCAATCCGAGTCCGTCGAGCATGGCTCAGGCTCCACTCATGGCAGGCGCACCAGGAAGGCGCGTTCGAAAACGAGGGTAACGATCGCCGCTGTCGCTATGGCAAGGCCCAGGGCCCAGGGCGACGACTGCGCGAGGCTGCGCCGGGGCTCGGCCAGCCAGATCTCGAAGACGAGGATGAAGGCGAAGACGAACAGACCCGTGGCCAGCCAGAAGGGCACCAGCCCCACCAGGCCCAGCGTATAGGTCAGGGTCAGGACCAGAACCATGCCGACGCGACCGGCCGCGCCGGACGTCACGGCTGCCGCCAGGCTGGTCCAGCCGCCGGGCGCCGGCAGGCGCAGCGAACGAATGGCGAGCACGATGCCGCAGAGCAGCAATGCCGCGCTCAGCAGGCCCGGAACCACGCCAGGTGCGGTGAAAGGATGGATGCGCCGCACTTCCAGCCGATCCATGGTCCAGGAACCGTAGAGCATGGCTGCCGCCAGCACGATGAAGACGATGGCGGTCAATAGATCGGCCCGGACCATTGCCGGGCTGTGGGCTTGATCGGCGGCTGCGCCGGCATCATCTGGTGTGGTCATGATGGTCCAATTGGAAATTGGCCCGGCGGATCGCGCCACCGGACCAAGATAGGGCTATTGCGCGCCGACTTCGGTGCGGGTCTCGCAGTCGATGCCGATGGTGGACGGGTCATTGACCGCCTCGCCACGGGCCAGCGACGAGCAGGCCTCCAGGATCACGACCGGCATGGCCAGGGCACGGGCTTCCGGACCATAGGACGGGGCGAAGACCGCGCCGAAGGTTTCGGCATAGGTCTTGAGCTCGGGCGAGTTCATCACCTTTTCGGCCCAGATCTTGTCCACCGTGGCCAGCACTTCGGGCGGCGCGTCGGACGGAATGAAGATGCCGAAATAATCCGGCGCCAGTTCCATGTCCGGGATCCAGTCCGTGATCGGCGGGATCGGATCGACACCGTCGAGCACCAGCGGCTGGTCGGACAGCACGGCCAGGGCCTTCAGACGCCCGCCGCGGATCAGTTCGGTCTGTTCCACCGCAAGCTGGGTGGTGACCATGGCCTCGCCCGCCGCGGTGGCGATCGCGGCGGGGCCGCCGCCATCATAGGTGATCATGTTGTACTGGAAGCCGTCGGCGGCATCGGAAAGCGCGGCAATGGCCGTGCCGCCCGACGAGGTGATGCCGGCCGTGGCCACGGTGATTTCCTGGCCGCGCGTCTTGAGCGCCTCCAGCAACTGGCCGAAATCGGTGAATTCGCTGTCGGCCGGCACGCTCACGACGGGCACATTGGCGACGGACAGGTAGATATGCCAGTCATCGATGTCGGTATCCGCCAGCAGGCCCGACACGTGATAGGTGGCATTGTTGGCAATGGCATTGGCCGTCCAGGTATAGCCGTCATGGGGTGCATTGAGCACTTCCTGGGTGCCGATAGCGCCCGAGGCGCCCGGCTGATTGACCACGACCACATCCACGCCCAGGGCCTCGGCCAGGATCGGCGCGGTGACACGGGTCACCTGGTCGGTCGAGCCGCCGGCGCCCCATGGCACGATCAGGTTGATCGG
>CBIGSA010000288.1:0-4508 GCA_966192215.1 uncultured Devosia sp.
GGAAGGTGCGGGCGACGCCGCGATTGGCGATACGCTCAGGGCCCAGCGCGCCTATGGAAGCGCCGGAAAGGGTGATGTTGCCGTCCGAAAGGGGCAGGTAGCCCGAGATCATGTTGAGCGCGGTGGTCTTGCCCGAGCCATTGGGGCCGAGCAGGCCCACGGTTTCGCCCGCGGCCAGATCGAAGGTGAGGCCATTGACGGCGGTGAGGCCGCCGAAGGTCTTGGTGACATTGTGGAGGGACAGCAGCGTCATGGCCGTGCCTCCCGGCGGGCGAGGCGGGACCAGAGCGAGTCGCCGGCGGCCAGCACGCCATTGGGCAGCACGAAGACGATGGCGATGAAGAGCAGGCCCAGAATGATCGAATAATGGTTGGGGAAGTTCGCGCTCAGCCATTCGAACAGCAGGAAGAGCGGGATAGCGCCGAGCAGCGGGCCGAACAGGCGGTTGGGTCCGCCGAGCAGGGCCATGATGACGACGAGGAAAGAAGTGGTCGGATTGAACACGATGGACGGCTCGATATAGGTCCAGCGTGGCGCCTGGATGGCGCCGGCCAGGGTCATGATGACGCAGGAAATGGAGAACAGCGTCAGCTTGGTCCGCGTGATCCGCACGCCGAGATGGCTGGCCACGACCGGATCGTCGCCGATGACGCGCAGCGCCAGGCCGATGCGCGCGCGGCTGACCCAGAAGGCGATGGTGAGGGTGGCGGCGAGCAGCGCCAGCAATTGCCAATAGATGTGTTCCGGCCCGATCGGCAGGAAGACATAGCGGCCCAGGGTACGGGTGATGTTGACCTCGTAATAGGTCACGAGCTGGCGGACCAGTTCGGTGAGACCGAAGGTGAAGATGACGAAATAGATGCCGGCGAGCCGCAGGGTGGCGAGGCCGACGATCAGTGCCACGATGAGGCCGACAAGGGCCGCGACCAGCAGGACCAGCGGATAGGGCAGGACATCGGCCAGCACGGCCACCGTATAGGCGCCGAGGCCGAAGAAGGCGACGGTGGCCAGCGAGATGTAGCGCGTCGGGCCGGAAAACATGGCCCAGGCGGTGGCCAGCACGCCATAGCCCAGAATGCCGATACCAAGGCCGAGCGGATAGGGGCCGGCAAAGGCGGGCACGAAGGCCAGAACGGCAAGGGCAATGACGGCGAGCACCAGTTTCATCATCGCGCGGCCTTTCCAAACAGGCCTTGCGGGCGGATGACGAGCACGGCAAGGAAGATGAGATAGGTCGCGGCGAGGGTCAGGCCCGGATCGATGAAGCTGGCGACCAGCGTTTCGACCAGACCGAGGATGAGGCCTGCGGCCAGCGCGCCCATGAGATTGCCGACGCCGCCCATGATGACCACGATCAGCGCCTTCATGGTGAAGATGACGCCCATAGTGGCCGAGAAGGTGAGATACATCGACACCACGACGCCACCAGCGGCGGCCAGGGCGCCACCGAGGGCAAAGGCGAAGCGCGCGACGCTGTCGACATTGATGCCGACTAGGGGCGCCGAGGCCGGGTTGGCGGCGACGGCGCGGATGACGGTGCCGAAGCGGGTGCGGGTCAGCATGAGCCAGAGGCCCAGGCCGAAGACCACCGCCAGCACGAAGGCAAGCAGCCGGTTAGCGGCGATGGTGGTGCCAAGGATATCGACCGGCACGGCGAGGAAACTGTAGCTCTGGAAACCGGCGCCGAAAATGACCAGGGCCACGCCCTGGATGACGAAGAGCAGGCCGAAAGTGGCGAGGATGGAATCGCCCTCGAGCCGGCCACGATCGCGCGAGCGACGGGCCAAGGGCTGCAGCATGACGGCGTAAATGAACCAGCTCAGCGCGAAGCCGGCGGGAATGACCAGCAGCATGCCCAGCAGCGGATTGACGCCGAGGGCAGTGAACAGCACGAAGGCGCCGAAGCTGGCCGCGATGATGATATCGCCATAGGCCAGGTTCATGATGCGCGCTACGCCATATTGCAGCGTCAGACCCATGGCCACGAGGGCATAGGTGCCCCCGAGGACAAGACCGGTGAGAACGGCGCTGAAGAGCATGGGGCGCTCCGGTGATTGTGGTTATGGAGGGATACCCTCAGCCCGCAGGAACCCAGGCCGGCTTGGGCACGACGGGATCACGCGCGCCATCCCGCTCGGTATGGGCCAGGCCGACGAATTTGCCGCCCTGCCACTGGCCGACGGTCCACAGGCTCCGCAACTGGTTGTCGACCAGCTTCACCTTGCCGATGACGGTGTCGAATTCGCCGCTCGACAGCTCGGCGGCCACGGCTTCGCGGTCGATGTCGCCGACACGCTCGATGGCCTGCTGCAGCATCTCGAGGCTCGCATAGGTGATGGCGCTGGCCCAGCTATCGGGCGCCTGGCCGTTGAGCGCGGTGTGCCGCTCGAAATAGGCGGCCAAGGCCTCGCTGTCGGGGTCGATGCCGCCCACGCCCATGACGCCGTCATGATTGGGCCCGGCAATGCCCGGATAGATCGGAAAGGCGGTGCCGACGCCGAGATAGAAGACCTTCGGGCTGAAATTGGCGACCACGGCCTGCTGGGTCAGCGCGAACGTATCGGGCGGATAGGAGAAGGCGACGAACGTATCGACGCCCAGGCCCGAGACCTCGTTGATGATGGGCGCGAAGTCCGAGGTGCCGAGCGGATAGGTCTTGTCATAGACCAGCTCGAACCCGGCTTCGGTGAAGGCGGGCGTGGCCGCCTTGGACAGATCGATGCCGAAGCCGTCGGCCACCGAGGCAATGGCCACCTTGTTGTTGATCGTGCCGGCCTCGCGCTGCTTGACCAGCAATTGCACCAGGGCATTGGCATAATCGTGCCCGCCGCCCAGCATCCAGAAACTGTGCTTCCAGCGCTGGGCCAGGTCGGGCGCCATGTCGGTGACGGCAGTGGCGGCGAGCTGCGGATAGCCGAAACGATCGAAAGTGGGGCCCGAGGCCAGGTTGGGGCCGGTGCCCCAGCTGGGCAGGATGAAATCGGCATTATCCTGGGTGGCGAGGCGCTCGATTGCGCGCACCAGCTCTTCGGTGGTGGAGCGGTCGTCATATTCGACCACTTCGAGCGGCAGGGTGACGCCGAGCTTGCTCAGCTCTAGGCCACCGGCTTTGTTCACGTCATCCACCCAGAGCAGGTAGTTCGGAATGGTCGAGATGCCGGCGCCGGCGGCATTGGCGCCGGTCTTGGGCACGGCATAGCCGATGCGGATGGCTGTACGGTCCTGCGCGAGGACCGGCAGGCCGGACAGGGCCGTGGCCAGGGCGCTGATGCCCATGCCCTGCAAGACGGTTCTGCGGCGAAAAGTGGTCATGACTTGCTCTCCTCCAATGCCCCTGGGGGCGCTCTCCCGGATGCGGCAACCGGCCCGGCCTTGCTGGCCTCTTATTGGTCCGGTTCCACCCTTGCCCGAACGGTAGAGCGGGCGGGGGGCGACGAAAATGGACATTACGGAGAGATAAGTGTACTTTTGTGGACTTCTGCCAGCATGGAAGCGCGAATGACCGAGACGGCAATCAGACCCCTGCCCGGCCCGAGCCTGATGCAGGATGTCGAAGTCGACGACATTGCCGGCGCGCTGTCGGCCGGCGAGTGGGACTTTTCGGCCAGAGCCGCGCGGCAGGGCGCGCATGGCTTCGTGCTCGCCTCGGGCCACGGCGTGGTGCGGCTGGACAATGCGGCCAGCGCCATCGAGGCGCCCTGCGTCATCTGGCTGCCCAGCGGGTTGCGCGGCAGCGTGCGGCTGGAGGCGGGCGCGCGCGGCGTGGTGATGACCGTGTCGGATGCCGCCCTGGGCCGGGTCGTGCCCGCCAGCTCCATTGCCGGGCCGTTGCGGCAGGCCATCGACCGGCCCTTGCTGGGCATGCGCATCGAATCCTCGGCGGCCCGGGCGGCAATCCGCGACCTTGAGGATATCAGACGCGAGGCGCTGGAGGACTTGCCGGGCATGCGCGAGGCGATCATGAGCCGGCTATGCCTGGTGCTCATCGCCTTCTGGCGGCTGGGCGGGGTGGCCGTGCAACCGCAGGCCGCGCCGCGTGTGCTGGTGCAGAACTTCATGCAACTGGTGGAGCTCAATGCCCGCGCGCAGTGGCGCATAGCGGACTATGCCGGCACGATGGGCATTTCCACCGACCGGCTGACCTCGGCCATCCGGCGCGCCACCGGGCAATCGCCGCTGCAACTGGTGCATGGACGGCTGCTGGAGGATGCGGAAAGCCTGCTGGAACGCTCAGCCCTGCAGGTGAGCGAAATCGCCGACGCACTGGGCTTCCGCGATGCCGGATATTTCAACCGCTTCTTCACCCGGCTCAGGGGCATTTCGCCGGGGCGGTACCGGCAGCAGGTGCGGCGGCGGGCCAGCCCGGACGGGTCCTATGCGGCCTGGCCGTGATGGCACCTTTACCGGAGCAGTCCGCGGAACCTGGGCACCCTCTCCCCTGAGGGGTGAGGGGTGGGGTGAGGGGTTCAGCGCCGGTGAAAGCCACAGTGCCCAACGCAACGCTGAGG
>CBIGSA010000289.1:0-4501 GCA_966192215.1 uncultured Devosia sp.
ATGGCGGGGGCGGGGGGCGGCGCGGCCGCAACGGCGGCGGCCTCGACATCATCGACTTCGGGCGCCTCGACCCAGCCGACATCGGCGCCGGTGGCCTGAGCTGCGGCAAGGATGGCTTCGTCGGCGCCGGAAAAAGACGCGGGCGCGGAATGTGGCTTGGCGGCAGCGACCGGTACGGCAACATTGGCCAGGCTCTGCAGGGCCGGGCTGGGCGCTGCACGCTCTTCAGGCGCGGCATCGCCGGGCTTGTCGAACTCGACGCGCATGGCGCGACCGATCAGGCTCTCGATTTCATCAATGGGATCACGGCCAAGACCATCATCCTCGGCAGCTGGCGCAGGCGGGACGGATACGGCGGGGCTCGGCTGGCGCAGGCTGGCAAAGTGCTCGACCTTTGCCGGCGCCTCGGGCGTAGCGGCGGCAGGGCTGACGACAGGCTCGACGGGGGTGGCCGGCCGGGAACCCAGGCCGAAAACCGGCGGAACCTTGAACCTGTCCTGTTCAGGCCGAGACGGATTGCGCAGATTGAATTGGTGCAACTCGGCGCGGGCCGGATTGTCCTGCGTGGCGGCAGGCGCGGCGACCGGGGTCGCCAGGGGCGGAACATAGGGATGCGGATCGGCCGCCACGGGCTCGGCGGGCGCCTCAACCGTTTCCGGCTCGCTGGTGAGTTCAGCGGCAATCAGGTCGGCAATGCTGTCATGCTCGGCCGGAGCCACTTGCTCCGCAGCGGACGTGGGAGCCTCCACAGGGGCGCGGCGGGAGGAGCCGAGACCGAAATCGAAATGAAACGGCTCAGGCGCCGGTTCAGCGGGTGCCGGTTCTGGCGCCGAAGGTGAGGCCCCGGCGGGAGCCGAAGGTGCGGCCCCGGCGGGAGCCACAGGTGCGGCCTCCGCGGGAGCAGGCGTGGCGGCAGCAAGAGACTCGCTTTGGTCGAAGTCGAAACGAGGCGCGGGCGTCGGCGTGGCGGCGGGCGCGGCGTCACCACCAGGAATACGCACCGAGAAGGCCGGAGCGGCTGCTTCTGCCGGCCGATCGCCCTTGGCATCCTGCGCCATGAGCTTGGCAAGCTCGGCAATCAGGTCGTCTGCGGCGTCAGATTGTCCGGCCATTGGCTGCGGTTTCGCTGACATCAACCAGCGCCCTCTCGATTACGACTACTACGGCTCTGCCCGAACGGAGGCATCGTGCCGCGAGTCATCACAGTAATGCGCCCGAATTATGAAAGCTCCTCGGGGGCGGAAACGCCCAGAATTGCTAGCGCGTTGAGGATTACCTGACGCACGGCATCAACCAGCGCGAGTCGAGCCAAAGTGAGCTTTGGGTCGTCTTCGTTAACAAATCGTAAATGCGGATCGTCCTTGCCCTTGGCCCAGAAGCCATGGAAGGCGGCGGCGAGCTCGTGAGCATAGAAGGCAATGCGATGCGGCTCATGCGCGATCGCCGCCGCGGTGACGGTGCGCGGCCAGGCAGCAAGGACCCTGACAAGGTCCAGTTCGGCCGGCGTGGCGATGCGCTCTATCTCGGCCGCAGCCAGGGCGGCAGGCGAGAAATCGAGGGCCGGCAGGTCACGCGCGGCGGTCTTGAAGATGGAGTATGTGCGGGCATGCGCATACTGGACATAGAAGACCGGGTTGTCCTTGGTCTGCTCCTTAACCAGGGCAAAGTCGAAGTCCATCGCGGCGTCGTTGCGCCGGTACATGAGCATGAAGCGGGTGGCGTCGGCCCCCACTTCCTCGACCACATCGGCCAGCGTAACCAGGTCGCCCGAGCGCTTACTCATCTTGAACGGCTCGCCGTTCTTGAGCAGGCGCACGAGCTGGCAGATGCGCACATCCATGTCGGCGGCATTGAGCGAGACAGCCTTGGTGGCCGCCTGCAGGCGCTTGACATAGCCGGAATGGTCGGCGCCCAGCACGTTGATCATGTGCTTGAAGCCGCGCAGGAACTTGTTGCGGTGATAGGCGATGTCGGCGGCGAAATAGGTGTAGGAACCATCCGACTTGATGAGCGGGCGGTCGACATCGTCACCATAGTCGGTGGCGCGGAACAGGGTCTGCTCGCGATCTTCCCATTCGTCAGGCGTCTTTCCCTTGGGGGGCTCCAAGCGCCCCTCATAGATCATGCCTTCGCGACGCAGCCAATCGAGCGTGAGCTCGATGTCGCCCCCTGCCCCGTGCAATGTGCGTTCGGAGAAGAAGACGTCGTGATGGATATTGAGCTTGGCCAGGTCGGCCTTGATCAGCTCCAGCATGGCAGCCAGGACGCGATCCTTGACGAGTGGAATGACTTCGGCTTCCGGCCTGCCGAGCAGGGTATCACCGAATTCGGCCTTGAGCGCCTGGCCCACCGGGACCAGGTAATCGCCGGGGTAGAAGCCGGGCGGGATTTCGATGGTCTCACCCAGGGCCTCGCGGTAGCGCAGGAAGGCGGAATTGGCCAGCGTGTTGATCTGGCTGCCGGCGTCGTTGATGTAATATTCGCGCGTCACCTCATAGCCGGAATAGGCCATGAGCGAGGCCAGCGTGTCGCCGAAGACGGCGCCGCGGGTGTGACCGACATGCATGGGCCCGGTGGGGTTGGCCGAGACATATTCGATATTGACCGGCTCGCCGCCGCCCAGCGTCGAGCGGCCGTAATCGGCGCCCAGTTCGGCGATGGAGCGCAGGACCTGGTGCCAGATGGGGGCAGCCAGGCGGAAATTGATGAAGCCGGGACCTGCGACCTCGACGGAGGTGACATCGGCGTCATGCTTGAAGTGTTCGACCAAAGCGGTGGCGACTTCGCGCGGATTCATGCCGAGCGGCTTGGCCACGATCATGGCCGCATTGGTGCTGAGATCGCCATGGGCGGGATCTCGCGGCGGTTCCACCACGATGCGGGCCAGCAGGTCTGCCCCGGCCTGGGGGAAGAGAACCTGCATGGCATTGCCGATGCGTGCGGAAAAGAGAGCGAAAACGTCCATGATGAACCCGGAAACTAAGGTGCGCCGGGGTTAACGGAAATCCGGGCGAGCGTCAAACAGACGCTGGTATTCATCCAGGGCATAGGGATCGGTCATGCCGGCGATGAAATCGGCGACGACGCGAGCGAGATGGAGCGCGTCGGGCGCAGACGCCGCGGCCTCGCTCCAGCGGCCCGGGAGATCGCGTGTCGCCATATAGCGGGCGAAGAGGTCGGCGACGACGGTCTCGCTCTGACGGACTGGGCCCATGACGGTTTCGTGGCGATAGACGCGAGCGAAGAGGAAGGCCTTGAGGCCGCGCTCGGCCTCGGCCGCAGCCGGCGAGAAGGTGACGAGCGTGCAGCCGGCATTGCGGACATCCTCGGCGGAGGCCACGCCCGCAGCGGCAATATTGGCTGCGGAGGTGGTGATGACATCCTCGATAGCGCGGGTAATGAGGCGGCGCTGGACTTCGTGGGCCTGCCGCTTCGGGGCGATATCGGGATAGCGGGCGAGCACTTCACGGACCATGGGGCCGGCCAGCGGCACATCGGCGAGATCGGCTAGAGTGATGAGCCCGGCACGCAGGGCGTCGTCTATGTCATGGGCATTATAGGCGATGTCGTCGGCAATGGCGGCAGCCTGGGCTTCGAGCGAGGCGAAGCTGGAGAGGCGCAGATCGGCCACGGCGGGAATGGCGTCGAGGCCGGCAGGCAGGCCCTCATGGACATAGCGACCATAGGGCGTGCCATCGGGATTGGTCAGGGGGCCATTGTGCTTGAGGATGCCTTCGAGGGTTTCCCAGGTAAGGTTGAGCCCGTCATGCTCGGCATAGCGGTTTTCCAGCCGCGTAACGACGCGCACGGCCTGGATATTGTGATCGAACCCGCCATAGGGCGTCATGGCAGCATGAAGGGCGCGTTCGCCGGCATGGCCGAAGGGGGTGTGGCCCAGATCGTGGCTGAGGGCGATGGCCTCGGCCAGGTCCTCATCGAGTCGCAGAGCGCGGGCGATGGAACGGGCCATCTGGCTGACTTCGAGCGTATGGGTGAGCCGGTTGCGGAAATGGCCGCCATATTGCAGGAAAACCTGGGTCTTCTGCTGCAGGCGGCGGAAGGCGGTGGAATGGATGATGCGGTCGCGGTCGCGCTGGAATTCTGAGCGCGTGGGACTGGGGCCTGTGCCGTGGAGGCGACCGAGGGAGAGTTCAGGCTTGGAGGCGTAAGGCGCGGTATCGCTCATCGGTGATCGGGGCTCAATGTTTTGGGCCTTTTCATTTCAGCCAAGAGTTACTATTTTAGCCCTACCGTTATGACATTACGGCATGGACCTATCATGACTGCTATCGACCTTGCCTCCCCCGGCGTCGTGCTGACCGATCGCGCCGCCAAGCGCGTGTCGCGGATTCTGTCGAAAGAGCCCGAAGGCACGGTACTGCGCATTTCGGTGGCGGGCGGCGGGTGTTCGGGATTCCAGTATGAATACAATCTCGTACAGGAAAAGCCCGCGAGCGACGACATCGTTCTCTCCAAGGGCGACGCCGTGGTGCTGATCGAT
>CBIGSA010000290.1:0-4470 GCA_966192215.1 uncultured Devosia sp.
CTAGGGAACCCCCTGCCCCCCCGGGCGTTGTGCCTAGGCACAAAGGAGGGAAGGATATGAAACGATTTGAATCCGGATCGCTGATCCCTGGCGCCACGTGGCATGCCGAAGCGGAAAGCGAAGCGGAAGTGGTTCGCCGCGCGGTCGAGAACCTCAAGACCTATCACGGCGAAACCGTGGTGCGGCCCGACATGATCGAGCGCATCAAGGAGCGCATCGTCGATACCGACGATGGGCAGAAGACGAAGCACTGACGAGGCTGGCCTTCTTACCTCTCCCTTTGGGGGAGGTAAGGTCAGCGTTGCACCAGGGCCAGCAATTCGCCTTTGCCGAGAGCGAAACCGCTCTCGATCCAGGCCTGTTCGAGACGGGCCAGTTCCTGACCAAGGGCCGGTCCCGGCGCAATGCCGAGGCCGGCAAGATCGTGTCCGGAAACCGGGAAAGCGGGCACAACGGTGGCGCCGAGTACACGGGCCGTTTCAGCCAGGCGCGCGGGCCCCCAGTGATTGAGCGAAGCGGCCGCGGCCAGGCCTTCGACGGCCTTTTCACCGTGGCGATACACGGCCTCGCCGATGCGGTCGTCAGCCAGCAGCTCGGCGGCGCGCAGAATGGCGCGGGCATTGGTCACCATCTCCTTGGACAGACGCCAGGCCGATTGCAGCGCGTCCAGATCAGCGCCGCCGATCAGCGCCAGCCGCGTTGCCGCATATTGCCCGCCAAGGCTTTCATAGGCCACCAGCGCACGCTGGGTGGCATCATCAAGCGGCAGCAGGCGGATTTCCGACATGACGGCCAGGGTCAGCGCAATCTTCGGCAGAGCCAGCATACGCAGCATTTCGTTGCCGACGCGCTCGCGCGACAGATGGGCCAGATGGCCGACAGCGGCCGCACAGGCGGTGAGCCCGTCAGGGTCCAGCCGCTGCTGGCCGTGGCTGGCCGAGAAGCGGAAGAAGCGATAGACGCGCAGCCCGTCCTCGGCAATGCGCCGGGCCGGATCACCAATGAAGCGGATGATGCCGCTGCGCGCATCCTCGACCCCACCGAGCGGATCGTAAAGCGTGCCATCGGCGGCGCAATACAGCGCATTGAGGGTGAAGTCGCGGCGGCCGGCATCCTCGACCCAGTCGGTGCCGAACGCGACGACGGCGCGGCGGCCATCGGTTTCCACATCGCGGCGCAAAGTGGTGACCTCCACCAGCGTATCGCCCAAAGTAAGCGTCACCGTGCCATGCTCGATTCCGGTGGGATGGGCGGCAATGCCGGCGGCACTGGCGCGCGCCATGACCTCCTCGGGCAGCAATTCGGTCGCCATGTCGATATCGCCGCTATGGGGCCGGCCCATAATCGTATCGCGCACCACCCCGCCCACAGCGCGGGTACGGCGCTTGTGCCCATCCAAAGCCGCGAAAATCGCCTGCACTTGGGAGCGCTGCCGCCATTCGGCCTCGACCAGGGGATCGCTCATGGCACAGCCTCGCTCATGGCCAGATCGCGGAGGCGCCGGGTGAGATTGGCAGTGATGCCCCAGATTCGATGGCCGTCATGGTCGATCTGCCAGGTGCGGTGCTCGGCACCGTTCCGCCTGATGCGGAAGTGGCCATAGGCCTCGTTGGCGAGGATGCGCTGCAATGGCACTTCGAACACCGAATGCACCTCGCCCGGATTGGGCACGAAAGGGCCGCTCGGCTCGACCGTGGCGACCACCGGGGTGATGAGATAGTTGGTGCCGGTGAAATAGGTCGGCATATAGCCGATCACAGTGGCGTCCTCGCGCTCCATGCCCACTTCCTCGAAAGCCTCGCGCAGGGCCGCGGCGGCAACATCCTCATCCGCTGCATCCACCTTGCCACCGGGAAAGGCCACCTGGCCGGAATGGGCCCTGAGGTCCGGCGAGCGCTCGGTATAGAGCACGGTATGGCCCTCGGGCCGCCGAATCAGCGCGATCAGCACTGCGGCCGGCACGGGCGGCCGGCTGAACGGGGTATCCGGCGCCCAGTCAGGCACCAGCGTTTCCGCCGCCGGCAAGGGCGGTGGGACGGTCAGCAGGCGCGCACTGAGGCGGGTGATGATGGCATCGTCGGCAGACAAACAGGCACCCGGGGTGGTTTCGGGAGCGGGAGGATAGTGCAGGCTATCCGGTGAGGATACCCCCTCCCACCCTCCCCCTGTCAGGGGGAGGAGCCGCGCAGTGGGTGCGGTGAGATCATGCCACATCCCCGATCTGTTCCTCCCCCTGTCAGGGGGAGGTTAGGTGGGGGCCCTTTCCCGGGCTCACCCCTGCATCCAGGCCTCGATCGGGCCGGAGAGCGTGGTAGCGAGGCTCTTGTCCTCGGCGAAGAGCAGGACGCGGGTCGGGTCGACCGGACCGGGGAATTCGATATTGCCCAAAGTGGTGGGTTCCCAGCCCAGCGGGCAGTAATAGTCGCGGTCGCCCACCAGCATGACGAACTGGCCATCGCCCCGCGCCAAAGCGCGTTTGGTGACTTCGCGAGCCAACAGCTTGCCGGCGCCCAGCTTGCGGAAATTGGGATGCGTGGCGAGCGGGCCGAGCATCCAGCCATTGAGGCCGCCGATGGAAATCGGCGTCATCCAAACCGAGCCGCAGGCCGTGCCTTCCACTTCGGCGACGAGGCTCAGGCTGGGATCGATCGGGAAACGCTCGCGGATGCGATAGGCCGTCTTGGAAAAGCGGCCGGGACCGAAGGCAATGGCCTGCAATTCCTCGATGAAGGCATCATCAGCGGAGGTCGCGGGACGGACCGTGGGAACGCGAACGGGAGCGGCGGAGACAGCGGCAGGTGCAGCCGAGGGCGCAGAAACGAGGGTCATGTCAATGATCCGGAATGGGAGATGCGCAGGACAATTCGGCGCTCACGGGAGCACCGCTTCGAAAGACCGCTTACGGTCGTCGTGTCACCAGCAAAACCTTCACCATCCTGGGCGCCTCCACGCCTGAAATCCGCTTAGCACCACAGGGGCTTCGCGTAAAACGAAAATTCATGGCAACCTCCCCGATTTTCAAGAGGCGCGGCGGCCTGTGTCCCAAAATGCACAACGGTTCGTTACTCCGGAACCGCCTTATCGCTCGCGCCTGTCGTCGCTATGTGTCAGGCAACGCAACCAAGGCTCGGGATTTGATCCCGACAACGAGTCGACAACATGACGGAAAGGGCTCGATCATGGGACAATTGATCGACGGAAAATGGTCCACCCAGTGGTATGACACCAAGAAGACCGGTGGCGAGTTCAAGCGCAGCCAGGCCGGCTTCCGCAACTGGATCACCCCGGACGGCAGTGCCGGCCCTTCAGGCACGGGCGGCTTCAAGGCCGAGGCGGATCGCTACCACCTCTATGTGTCGCTGGCTTGTCCCTGGGCGCATCGCACGCTGATCTTCCGCAAGCTCAAGGAACTGGAAGACCTGATCTCGGTCTCGGTCGTCTCGCCCAAGATGCCCGACGAAACCGGCTGGAGCTTCCGCCAGGACGAGGGATCGACCGGCGATAGCCTGCTGGGCAAGGACTATCTCTGGCAGGTCTATACCCAGGCCGTGCCCGACTATAGCGGCCGCGTCACCGTGCCGGTGCTGTGGGACAAAAAGACCGGGCAGATCGTTTCCAACGAAAGCTCGGAAATCATCCGCATGTTCAACTCGGCCTTCAACGAGCTGACCGGCAATACGGGCGACTATTACCCCGAGGCCCTGCGTGAGCGGATCGATACGATCAATGCCCGCGTCTATGACGATATCAACAACGGCGTCTATAAGGCCGGCTTCGCCACGACGCAGGACGCCTATGATGGTGCGGTGAGCAAGCTGTTCGAGGCGCTGGACTGGGTCGAGGGCCTGCTGGGCGAAACACCCTATCTCACCGGCGACAGCATCACCGAGGCCGACTGGCGGCTATTCACCACACTGGTGCGGTTCGATGCGGTCTATGTCGGGCACTTCAAGTGCAACCGGCGCCGCATCGCCGACTACAAGAACATCTCGCACTATCTCAAGGCGCTCTATGAGGTGCCGGGCGTCAAGGAAACGGTGAACCTCGACCACATCACCACGCACTATTACTGGAGCCACATCACCATCAACCCGACGCGGATCATTCCCATCGGGCCGGAACTGCCGTTTTTGAAGTGAGGGGGTACCCCTCCCAACCTCCCCTGATAGGGGGAGCGGCGCAGTGGCTATGGCAGGATAGTGCCACAAGCGCGATCTGTTCCTCCCCTTTTCAGGGGGAGGCCAGGAGGGGGTACGGCCTCAATACCCCCAGATGTCCCGCTTCGGCGCGCCGTCGAAATATTCATCGATCCGCTGGCTGGTGGCCGGCGTGACCTTTTCGGGCAGGTTGCGACGGTCGAACCAGCCGACTTCGGCAATCTCCCGGTCGGGCTTGCGCTCAAATTCCTTCTCGAAATGCCTGGCCACATAGAAGGCGACATGATCGCGATCGGTCACCGAGCTGGCATTG
>CBIGSA010000291.1:0-4465 GCA_966192215.1 uncultured Devosia sp.
CAAGGGCGGGGCGCTGCAGGATATCGCCGACGATGTTCTTCATGAACACCGCCGAGCCGGCGCCGATGAAGGTGATCTTGGGGTTTGCCATTCGTAGTTGCTCCTAGGCGGCTATTTCGAACGCGGCGCGGACCAGCCTTGCCGTGTATTCGGTCTGTGGATTGGTGAGGACATCGGCCACCGGCCCCTGCTCGACGATCTTGCCATGCTGCATGACCATGACACGATGGCAGAGGGCGCGCACGACCTTGAGGTCATGGCTGATGAAGAGATAGGAGAGGCCCCGCTCGTCCTGCAGCTTGCGCAGCAGGTCGATAATCTGGGCCTGCACGCTGAGATCGAGCGCAGAGGTCGGTTCGTCGAGCAGGATGAATTCCGGCTCGAGCGCGATGGCCCGGGCGATGGCGATGCGCTGGCGCTGACCGCCGGAGAATTCGTGCGGAAAGCGCTGCAGAATATTGTCCGGCATGCCGGCATCCTTGAGGGCCTGCTGCACCCGTTCGACGCGGTCGCGGCTATTGGCGCCGATATTGTTGACGATCAGCCCTTCCTCGATGATCTGGCGGATCGACATGCGCGGATTGAGGCTGGCAAACGGGTCCTGGAACACGATCTGCATGCGACTGCGCAGCGGCCGCATGGCGGCACGATCCCGGTTATCGATGCGCTCGCCATCGAAGAAAATCTGCCCGCCCTGGTTGCCGATCAGCCGGATCAGCGCCTGTCCGAACGTGGTCTTGCCCGAGCCGCTTTCGCCCACGATGCCAAGGGTTTCGTGGCGCATCAGGTGGATATCGAGATTGTCCACCGCCTTGAGTTCGAAGAAGTCGGGCTTGAAGAAGCCGCCGCGTTTGAGGGTGAAGCTGACCTTCACCTCCTTGCCTTCGAGCACTGTGTCATGCGCGCCCTCGGCCAGCGGCAGCGCCGTGCCCTTGGGCTCGGAGGCCAGCAGGTGCCTGGTATAAGGGTGGGTCGGATTGGCGAACAGCGCTTCGGTCGTGTTGTGCTCCTGCACCAGCCCGTTCTGCATCACATAGACATAGTCGGAAAACTGCCGGACGATGGTCAGGTCATGGGTGATGAGGATCACCGCCATGCCATACTTGTCCTTCAAATCCTTGATCAGGTTTAGAATCTGCGCCTGCACCGTCACGTCGAGCGCAGTGGTCGGCTCGTCGGCGATCAGGACGTCGGGGCGGTTGGCGAGCGCCATGGCGATCATGACGCGCTGGCGCTGGCCGCCCGAGAGCTGGTGCGGGTAGTTGTTAAGGCGCGCGCGCGGTTCGGGAATCTGCACCTCGGCCAACAGGGCCTCGGCCTTGTCCATGGCCTGCTTGCGGCTCATGCGGTTGTGCAGATGCAGGATTTCGCAGAGCTGCTGGCCGATCGTATAGACCGGGTTGAGCGAACTCATGGGCTCCTGGAATATCATGGCAATGTCGTTGCCGCGGAGCTTGCGCATGTCGCGGTCGCCCATGGCCACGATGTCCTGGCCGGACAGGGTGATACTGGTCTCCGGCAGGATGGTCGCCCGCTTAGTCAGGAGCTTCATCAAGGTGCGGGCGGTCACGGATTTACCCGATCCGCTTTCGCCCACCAGGGCAATGGTTTCGCCCTTGTGCAGCTGGAAGGAGACGTCGCGGACGGCGTTGACCACGCCGCCCTCGACCTTGAAGTTGACCCCGACATTGCGCGCGTCGAGGATCAGTTCGCGGTCGTGGTGGCCCAGGTCGTGGCGAGTGCCGGAAACAGGCGTGTCGGTAGCGGTCATGGCCTGTTCCTCAATAGGGGTCGACGGCATCGCGCAGGCCGTCGCCCAGCGCATTGAAGGCGAAGACGGTGATCAGCACGAAGATGACGGGGCTGAGAATCCACGGATAGGAACCGATCACCGAAAAGGTGCCGGTATCCTGTAGCATAAGGCCCCAGGAGATCAGCGGCGGCTTTACCGCGAAGCCCAGGAAACCGAGGAAGCTCTCGAGCAGCACGACCGTCGGCACAGCCAGGGTGACCGCCACGATGACGTGGCTGAGCACATTGGGCAGGATATGCCTGACAATGATGCGGCTATCGGTGGCGCCCACGGCGATGGCGGCACGCACATAGTCGATGCGCGCCAGAGCCAGCGTCTTGGAGCGGACTTCGCGGCTCAACTGGGCCCAGCCCAGCACCGCCATGACGAAGATCACGAAGGTGAGGAACACATTGGATGGTGCCGTCACCGGGATGAGCGAAGTCAGCGCTAGGTAGAGCGGCAGTTGCGGGAAAGCGAGGACGAATTCGACGAAGCGCTGCACCCAGGCGTCGAGCCGCCCGCCGATATAGCCGGATGTGATGCCGACCAGCGTCCCGACAATGGTGGTCATGGTCACCACGGCCAGGGCGATCATCAGGGAGATGCGCGAGCCGATAATGCCGCGCGAAAGGATATCGCGGCCGAACTTGTCGGTGCCCAGCAACTGGATCGGCCGTCCGTCGGTGGAACCAAAGAAGTGGATATTGGACGGGATGAGCCAGAGCAGATGGTAGCTATAGCCGGGAACGAAGAAGCCCGTTGGCGTCGGATTGTCCTTGATGAGGCCGGTCAGCGGCTGGAAGGTAATGGGGTCGAATTCGCCGGTATCGCCAATGGGATAGACATAGGGCACGAGGCTGAAATTGCCGTCGGGGTCCTCGAAGGCGATCACGTCCGGCGGCGCAAAGGGCAAGTTGGCGGCCTTGGGGTCCATCGGGGCGAAGAAGTCGGCGAAGATCGAAACCAGCAGCAGTAATACGACCAGCACCAGGCCGATCATGCCCATGGTCGAGCGGCGGAAGCGGCGCCAAACCAGGGTGGCATAACCCTCGTTGCCGGTGCCGAAGCGCGTCACGGCAGGCGCAACGTCGGCCTCTTCGGCCCCGGTGGGCATGGGGCCGCCGGCGGCATCCGGGGGCAGGGGGATGGACGAACGGGTATCGAGATCGGTCATTCGCTGCCTCCCCCGAGACGGATGCGGGGATCGAGCGCTACCAGCAGCATGTCGGAAATGATGTTGCCGACGATCAACGTGGCGGCCAGCACGAGCATGAAGGTGGCGGTGACATAGACGTCGCCGACGCCCATGGAGCCGACAATGGCCGGGCCGACAGTGGCGAGGCCGAAGACGATGGCGACCTCGATTTCGCCGGTCAGCATGTAGGGCAGCACCACGCCCTGGTAGGCGACCAGAGGATGGAGCGCGTTGGGCACGGCATGCTTCATGATGACGGCGCCTTCCGGCAGGCCCTTGGCGCGCGCGGTTTCGACATACTGGCTGTTGAGCACATCGAGCAGGTTGGCCCGCATGACGCGCATGTTGTAGGCCAGCCCGCCAAAGGTGGCGATGAACACCACGGGCCAGACATGCTGCACCAGGTTGACGAACTTGTCCCAGCTCCAGGGCGCGCCGCCATAGCGGGCGGAGAAGAACATGCCCACTTCGCTGACATTCATGCGGAAGACCAGCACGTAGAGGATGATGATGGCCAGTAGGAACCGGGGAATGGTCATGCCCAGGAAGGAGATGATGCCCAGCCCGGTATCGACCCAGGAATATTGGCGGGTAGCGGCGAGAATGCCCAGGCCGATGCCCAGCAGGGAGGCCAGCAGGTGGCAGACCAGCGCCAGGGCGATTGTGGCAGGCAGGCGCTCGGCCACGACCTGGCCGACATCCTTGTTGTAGTAGAATGAGTGGCCGAAATCGAAGCGGGTGACGATGCCGATGATCCAGCGGAAATACTGCACGATCATAGGATCGTTGAGCCCGTGCGCCTCCCGGTAGAGGTTGGCCTGTATGTCGGCCTGCTCAAAGGTGGCGCCGCCCTGGTTGACGGCCATGGCGCGGATATAGTCGCCATAGTCTCCTGGCGGCGCCTGAATGATGGCGAAGGTCACGATGCTGAGCAGGAACAGCAGGGGAATCGCGCCCAGGACGCGCATCGTCAGAAATCGCAGCATCGTGGCCTCTAAACTGTCCGGCTATTGCACCGGGGTCTCGGTCGTCTCCCTCCTTTTGGCGAGGGGGGAGGGATCACATCTGAAGGGAGCCGCAGGCTCCCCGTCCTATTGGACGTGGGCACCCTCTCCCCTCAGGGGAGAGGGTGGGGTGAGGGGTTCAGAGCTGGCGGAGGCGCGGTGCCAATCGCGGACGCTGAACCACTCACCCGCCCCTTCGGGGCGACCTCTCCCCCTGAGGGGAGAGGTGATTTCGCTCCACTCCAGCGACCCATCCCACAAGGGGGAGGGAGGCAGGAGCTCAAGCGCTAGAGGTCACACCGGACCTGCCCCGCCCGGTTCGCCCGGAAGCGTCTCGGGGTGCAGTTCATAGTCGCCCTGCTTGTCCTCGGGGACGAACACCCGCTCGCGGATGATGTTGTCCTCGGCCCAGTTGAACATGAAGATCGGGGCGCCGGCCGGGATGTTGGCAAAGCGCTTGTTGATGATCAG
>CBIGSA010000292.1:0-4402 GCA_966192215.1 uncultured Devosia sp.
AAGGCGAAGTCAGAGGAGGAAACGCCGGCGCCCAAGGCCGCTGATGGGGCCTCCGTCTAGGGCCGGAGGCTCAAGTGACCGACACGCCGCATTATCCCGGGCAGGTTGGCATCGATGCCTATGGCAATGGGGGCTTCCGTTTTGCGGGAATCTCCCATCGCGGCTCGCTGCTCTGCCTGCCCACGGGCATGTTCGCCTGGGGCGTCGCCGACGTGGGTGACATCACCGCCGAGACACTGGCCCCGATCTTTGCCGTGGCCGACGATATCGACGTACTGCTGATCGGGGTGGGTCCCGATATCGCCGCCATTCCGCGCGACCTGCGCGAGGCGCTGCGTGAGCGGAAGGTGATCGTCGAGGCGGTCAATACCGGCAGTGCCATCCGCACCTACAACGTGCTGCTGGCCGAGGAGCGGGCCGTGGCGGCGGCGCTGATCGCCGTCGACAAGGTGCGCTGATGGCCGAGGCCAGTTTCGCTCATGCCGCAGAAACACTGCGTCAGAATGACCGGGACCGCTATCTTTCGACGCTGGTACTGACGGGTGCACATCGCGATGCCGTCACGGCGCTGTATGCCTTCAATGCCGATGTCGCCTCGATCCGCGAGCGTGTATCCGACCCCGCGCCGGGCGAAATCCGCTTGCAGTGGTGGAGTGATGCGCTCGAGGGCGAAGGGCATGGCGCCGTGCGCCAGAACCCAGTGGCCGATGCCCTGCAGGACACGATGGCGCGCTACACGATCCCGGCCGGTACGCTGCTGCGGCTGATCGGCGCCCGCCGCTTCGATCTCTACGACGATCCCATGCCCGACCTCGAGACCTTCGAGGGCTATGCCGGCGAAACGGTGTCGACGCTCTACCAGCTGGCCGCCATGATCCTTAATGACGGTGAGACGATCGAGACCGGTGATGCTGCCGGCCATCTAGGCGTGGCCCATGCCATGATCGGCCATTTGAGGGCCTTCGGCCATGTCGCGGCGCAAGGGCGCATCATGCTGCCCTGGTCGATCTTCGCGGCCAATGGCGTGCGCGAAGGCGAGGTTTTCGCAGGCACCGAGAGCGAAGGCCTGTCGGAAGCGCTTGGACAGATCGGCGAACTGGCAGCGGAGCATCTGGGCAAGGCCGAAAGAGCGATTGCGGCGCTGCCGGGTAGGCTCAGGCCCGCCTTTGCCAGCATAGCTGTGCTCAAGGCGCAACTTGGGCTGCTGGATCGACGTCTGGGCATTTTTGCGCCGGCCCCCGATGAGCCGGACTGGCGCAAGATCATGCGCCTGGCCTGGTGGAGCTGGCGGAACCGCTAGAGCCAGTCCTTGCCGAAGGCGACGAAGTCGCCATGGAACTGGCCGGCTTTCTCGCCTGCATAGTCCAGCGTCGCCTGCAATGTGATCCGCGCGCGACCCTTGCGGGTGAGCATGCGCAGGAAGCTGTTCCAGTCCCCGTCGAGCGTCGCCGTGGCGGTGAAGTCGCCGGCAATCGGCGCCAGATAGTCCATGATGCTGTGCTGGATGACGACGCGGCTGGGCTGGCCTGCTGCAACCAGGCGCAGATGCAGCAGGGACCAGGCGGCGAGCGTGGCCACCGAGGCGGCGCTGCCGCCGAACACCGTGTCGCGGTGATTGATATTGGGTGCCAGGGGCGTGGCGAGCGTAAGTTGTTGATCGGCAATCGAAATCACGCGCACTGCCATGGCCCGCGACAGCGGGATATGGTCATGTAGGTAGGTTTCGAGTTCGGCTTCGGTCATGCCCAGGCCTTTAGGTCCTCCAGCGCGCGCGAGGTGATCGCCTTGCGCTTGGCAATGGTCTTGTCGTTGCCGCGCCAGCGGCCAACACCTTCGGGCCTGGTGATCGTTACTTCAGGGAACAGACCGAAATTGACGTTCATCGGCTGGAAGCTGCGGGCGCCACTATAGCTTTCGGATTCGATATGGCCGCCGGTAATATGGTCAACCAACGCCCCGAGCGCCGTGGTTCTGGGCGGCGTGGCCAGCGTCTCGCCCCGCGCTTCGGCAGCGGCAAGGCGGCCGGTGATGAGACCGACAGCGGCGCTTTCCACATAGCCTTCCACGCCCGTCACTTGGCCGGCGAAGCGAATACGTGGATCATTTTTCAGTTTAAGGTCCTCTCGCAAAACTTTGGGAGAGTTGATGAATGTGTTTCGGTGCAGGCCACCAAGACGAGCGAACTGCGCCTCTTCCAGCCCGGGAATCATGCGGAAGATTTCGGCTTGGATGCCGTAGCGCATCTTGGTCTGGAAGCCGACCATGTTCCAGAGCGTGCCCAGCGCATTGTCCTGCCGGAGCTGGACGATGGCATAGGGTTTGACGGTGGGATTGCGCGGATTGGTGAGGCCGACCGGCTTCATCGGGCCGTGGCGCAGTGTTTCGACGCCGCGCTCGGCCATGACCTCGATGGGCAGGCAGCCATCAAAGTATGGGACCTTTTCCCAATCCTTGAATTCGTGCAAAGGCGCAGTCTTCAGCGCTTCGACAAAGGCCACGTACTGGTCCTTGTCCATCGGGCAGTTGAGATAATCCGCACCGGTGCCGCCAGGGCCTGCCTTATCGTAGCGCGACTGGGCCCAGACAATGTCCATGTTGATGCTGTCTTTGTGGATGATGGGCGCAATGGCGTCGAAAAAGGCCAAAGCATCCTCGCCGGTCTTGGTCAGTATGGCATCGGCCAGGGCAGGGGAGGTCAGCGGCCCGCTGGCAATGATAACATTGGTCCACTCTTCCGGCGGCCAGCCGGCCACTTCCTCGCGGATGACGGTGATCCGCGGGTGATTGTGGATGGCGCGGGTGACTTCGTCGGAAAAGCCGTGCCGGTCCACCGCCAAAGCGCCGCCTGCCGGCAGCTTGTGCCGGTCGGCCGCGCGCATGATGAGCGAGTTGCAGCGACGCATTTCTTCATGCAGCAGGCCGACGGCGTTCTGTTCGTAGTCGTCGGAGCGGAAGCTGTTGGAGCAGACCAGTTCGGCAAAGCTGTCGGTGCTGTGCGCGTCGGTCGCTTTGACGCCGCGCATTTCGTGGACGATCACCGTGGCGCCCGCCTCGGCAGCCTGCCATGCGGCCTCGGAGCCGGCGAGACCGCCGCCAATGATGTGGATGGGTTCTGATGTGGACATGGCGGGCAGATAGCAAGCGCGGGGAAGGGGCGCAACCGGCACTTGTGGTTGCCGAAGCGCAGATTAGCATGCGCGCCGAAACGGGAGGATAAGATTGAGTCCAAATCTGACGCTGTGGGGGCGCGCCAGCTCTGCCAATGTACAGAAGACGCTATGGGCGCTCGAGGAACTTGGCCTGCCCTATGCCCATAAGCTGGTGGGCGGTGCGCATGGAGGGCTGAACGAGCCGGCATATCGCGCCATGAACCCCAACGGGTTGGTTCCGACCCTCCAGGACGGTGACCTGACTGTGTGGGAAAGCCACGCTACCTTGCGCTATCTGGCTGCAACCTATGGCGAAAATCTGCTTTGGCCAGCCGATCCGCGCGAGCGAGCGCTCGTCGATCAATGGACCGACTGGACCGCGACAACCTTCCAGCCAGGCTGGATTGCCGTGTTCTGGCTGTTCGTACGCACACCTAGGGAGCAACGTGACGAGAAGGCCATCGCGGGGGCTTTGGCGAAGACGATTGCCGCATTGCGCATAGCCGACGCCAGCCTTGCCGAACGGGATTATCTGGCCGGGGATAGTTTGAGCTATGCCGATATTGCGGCCGGGGTGGCGCTCTATCGCTGGTTCACCATGGATATCGACCGGCCGGCCATGCCCGGCGTCGAGAACTGGTATCTGCGGCTGCAGCAGCGGCCGGCTTTCCGCAAGGCGGTGATGGTCAGTTATGAGGAATTGGTGGGCAGACTGGCCTTCTGACCAAAACAAAACAGCCGCATCTCAGAGAGAAGCGGCTGTTCGATTTGCGTTGGCTGAAAGTTCAGTTGAGCAAATATTAGAGGGCGCTGGCATGATCGCGGGCGATGCGATTGATATCGGTACGCGAAATGCCCAGATCATTGAGCTGACGATTGTCGAGAGCGGCGAGCTCACGGACGGTCTGCTGGTAAGCGGCCCACTTCTTGAAAGTCTTGCGAATGTCCATTTGGAAGTCTCCTTTCGTTTACGAGGCTATATTTAGGGCAGTGCCCGGCGGATGAGCAGTGGGAGATTGGTCAAATGGGTTATGCACGCAGTGCAGGGCTTTAACCAGTATCGTTCATGTCCGGTTAATGGGTCGGGCAAAGTCATGGCCGCCCGCTGGCATTGCGGCGGCCATGGGGTGGCCCGGAGGCTCAGCGGTCGAACAGGCCGCGGGTCATCTTGGAGAAGTCGGGGCCCGAAAGCCCCAGAAGATCGGCATCACGCGTCGAGGGAACGTCCATTTCCCGCAACGTCTGCTTGATGT
>CBIGSA010000293.1:0-4401 GCA_966192215.1 uncultured Devosia sp.
TAGAAGGCAGCATAACCAACGTAGAATCACCCCAGTGACCGATACGCCTCAAGACGGAACCGGCGCGCCGCCGCCATCCGATATTTCGCTGATTGCCATTACCGACGAGATGCGCAAATCGTATCTCGATTACGCGATGAGCGTCATCGTGAGCCGCGCGCTGCCCGATGTGCGCGATGGCCTCAAGCCCGTGCATCGGCGCATCCTGTTCTCGATGAACGAGAATGGCTACGAATATAACAAGCCCTATCGCAAGTCGGCCCGTGTGGTCGGCGACGTTATTGGTAAGTACCACCCGCATGGCGACGGCGCGGTCTATATGGCTCTGGTGCGCATGGCGCAGGATTTCTCCATGGGGGAAATGCTGGTGGAAGGGCAGGGCAATTTTGGCTCGGTCGACGGCGATATGCCCGCCGCCATGCGTTACACCGAAGTGCGCATGCAGAAGATCACCAATTCCCTGCTCGACGACCTCGACAAGGACACGGTGGACTTCCGCGACAACTATGACGGCTCCGAAAAGGAGCCGAGCGTGCTGCCGGCGCGCTTCCCCAACATGCTGGTCAATGGCGGCAGTGGCATTGCCGTGGGTATGGCGACCAACGTACCGACCCACAATCTGGGCGAGACGGTCGATGCGGCCCTGCTGCTGCTCGACAATGAACAGGTGACGACCGAAGAGCTGATGGAAGCGCTGCCCGGACCGGATTTCCCGACCGGCGGCATCATTCTCGGCCGTGCGGGCATCCGCTCGGCCTATGAGACGGGTCGCGGTTCGATCCTGGTGCGCGGGCGCGTTGCGGTGGAGGAAATCCGCAAGGAGCGCGAGGCGATCATCATCACCGAGCTGCCCTATCAGGTGAACAAGGCCACCCTGGTCGAGAAGATCGCCGAACTGGTGCGCGAGAAGCGCATCGAGGGCATTGCCGACATGCGCGACGAGAGCTCGCGCGAAGGCATGCGTGTGGTCATCGAGATCAAGCGCGATGCGCTGGCCGATGTGGTGTTGAACCAGCTCTACCGCTTCACGGCGCTGCAAAGCTCGTTCGGCTGCAATTTCGTGGCGCTCAATGGCGGCAAGCCGCAATTGATGAACCTGCGCGATATCCTCTCGGCCTTCATCGATTTCCGTCACGAAGTGGTTACGCGTCGCGCCCGCTTCCTGCTCAACAAGGCCCGCGACCGCGCCCATATCCTGGTGGGCCTGGCCGTGGCCGTGGCCAATATCGATGAAGTCATCGCCCTGATCCGTACTGCGCCCGATCCGGCGACGGCGCGCGAGCAGTTGATGACCCGCCGCTGGCCGGCGGCCGATGTGGCCCCGCTGATCGCGCTGATCGACGATCCGCGCCACCGCATCAATGAGGACGGCACGTTCAATCTCAGCGAGGAACAGGCCCGTGCCATCCTCGAGCTGCGCCTGGCCCGCCTGACCGCGCTGGGGCGCGATGAAATCGGCGACGAGCTCAACGGGCTGGGCAGCGAAATCGAGGACTACCTCGATATCCTGCGGTCGCGCGAGCGCGTGATCGAAATCATCCGGACCGAACTGACCGAGATCAAGGAACAGTTCGGCAGCCCGCGCCGCACGGAAATTTCCGATGTGGCCGGCGATTTCGACGACGAGGACCTGATCGCCCGCGAGGACATGGTCGTGACCGTGTCCCACGAGGGCTATATCAAGCGCGTGCCGCTCTCGACCTATCGGGCGCAGAACCGCGGCGGCAAGGGCCGCTCGGGCATGGCCACGCGCGAAGAGGACTTCGTCAGCCGCCTCTTCGTCGCCAATACCCATACCCCGGTGCTGTTCTTCACGGACCGGGGCATTGCCTACAAGCTCAAGGTGTGGCGCCTGCCGCTGGCGGCCGCCAATGCGCGCGGCAAGGCGCTCATCAACATCCTGCCGCTGGAGCAGGGTGAGCGGCTGACCACGATCATGCCGCTGCCCGAGGACGAGACGAGCTGGGCCAATCTGGACATCATGTTCTCGACCACGCGCGGCACGGTGCGCCGCAACTCGCTGGCCGATTTCGTCGAGGTGCGCCAGAACGGCAAGATCGCCATGAAGCTCGACGAGGGCGACCAGATCGTCGGCGTCGAGACGGCCACGGCCAATGACGACGTGCTGCTGACCACCGCCCTGGGCCAGGCCATCCGCTTCCCGGTGGACGAGGTCCGCGTGTTCAAGGGCCGCGATTCGATGGGCGTGCGCGGTATCAACCTGGCCGACGGCGACAAGGTCATCTCCATGGCCATCATCAACCACTCCGACGCTACCGCCGAGGAACGCGCCGCTTATCTCAAGATGAGCCGGGCGGTGCGTGGCGAGGGTGCCGAGGAGGAGAATGGTTCGGACGAGGCCGATGTGGTGGCCGGCGACCTGCCGCAGGAACGCTATGCGCAGATGAGCGCCACCGAGCAGTTCATCCTGACCATTTCGGAAAATGGCTATGGCAAGCGCACCTCCAGCCACGAATACCGCATCACCGGGCGCGGCGGCAAAGGCATCGTCGCCATGGCCGTCAACAAGCGCAACGGCAACCTGGTCGCCAGCTTCCCGGTGGAAGATACCGACCAGATCATGCTGATCAGCGACGGCGGCCAGACCATCCGCCTGCCCGTGGGCGGCGACAAGCCGATCCGCATCGTCAGCCGCGGCAGCCAGGGCGTGATCGTCTTCGACACGGCCGAGGGCGAGAAGGTGATGTCGGTAGAACACATCAAGGAGCCCGAAGGCGACGAGGATGAACCCGAGGCCCCGGACACGCCGGAAGCTCCGGCAGAAGAATAATGAAAAAGGGGCGCTTCGGCGCCCCTTGGTTTTTGACCGCATCCGGTGACGGCAGATTGGGGGGAAGGGGGCTGGCGGCCTGAGGCCGCGATAACCTGATTGTTCCCGACAGACGTCGAGTTGACTGGCATTCCTGCGCGCCGTAACAATTGGCGCATGATGATCAACAACGGCATGGTCGTAGTAGGTGCGCGCATGGGCAAGGCAGCATAGCTGCCAGGCGAAAGCACCCATGCGCGGAGAAATCAGCCCCTCGCAGGGGCTTTTTTATTGCCTCGTTTCTCACGCAAGCAATTGGCTTTGATCATGCCGGGTTCTTCAGCTTCTCCGCGACTGTCCACGCTGGTCCTTCTGTCGGCACTTGCCATCCTGCCGATCAACTTCTTCCTTCCATCTCTCCCCCAGATGGCCGCCGAGTTCGGGGTGGATTATGGGCTGATCGGGCTTTCGCTGGCGGCCTATGCGATTGTGTCCGCATGCCTTCAGCTCGTTCTGGGACCGCTCTCGGACCGTTTTGGCCGCCGGCCGGTCATCCTCGGGGCGCTGGCAATATTTATTGCCGCGACAGTGGGGTGCGCCGTGGCGCCGGATGCCTGGACCTTCCTGGCCTGCCGGATGGCGCAGGCTGTGATCGCGCCAACCTACGCAGTGTCGCTCGCAGTGATCCGTGACACGACCAGTCGAGAGCAGACCGCGGGCCGGTTCGGCTATCTGGCCATGGCGTGGGCTATTGCACCCATGCTCGGCCCAACGGCAGGCGGGTTGCTTGATCAGCTATTTGGCTGGAGGGCCAGCTTCTGCGTTCTGGGCCTTCTTGGTATCGCGGTCCTGGCATTGTGTTGGATCGACCTGCGTGAAACGAACACGTCGCGATCGATGTCGATGCTGGAACAGTACAAGGCCTATCCCGAACTGCTCGGCTCCAAACGCTTCCTGGCCTATTGCATGTGCATGGCCTTCTCGGTGGGCGCATTCTATGCGTTTCTGGCCGGCGCCCCGCTAGCCGCTTCAGCCTTCCATCTCTCGCCGGCCGTTCTGGGTCTCTACATGGGCTCCATCACTGGCGGCTTCATGCTCGGCAGTTTTCTGGCCGGGCGGCTCGCGGGCAGGCTCCCGGAGGGCACAATGCTGATTTCTGGAAGGATTGTCGCTTGCGGAGGGCTTTTGTTCGGCATCGTCCTCTACCTTGCCGGCGTCGATCATGTGGTGGCACTGTTCGGGCCATGTCTGTTCGTCGGGGTGTCGAACGGACTGACGCAGCCTAGCGCCAATGCCGCGGCAATTTCGGTCCGCGCAACGCAGACGGGAAGCGCCGCCGGTCTCGCCGGCGCGATCACCGTCGCGGGCGCTTCCACGATGGCAGCGATCGCTGGTGCCGTTTTGACGGAAGAGAATGCTCGGTCTGGCCTACTGATGGTGATGCTGGCCTCAGCGATTGTCGCCCTGGGTGCAGCCCTGTTTGCTCGTCATCTCGAAATTAATACGCCCCAAACGACATAATCGAAGGAGAACGCGCCACGTCTGCTGGCGAAGGCTAAACGTTACCCCTATTTCTGCGATGGGGTCGGATGCTGCCGCTCCTGGCATGGATTGAGATTGAAATCCTTGCC
>CBIGSA010000294.1:0-4387 GCA_966192215.1 uncultured Devosia sp.
GCGGCTTCCTCGAGCAGCGCCCGGCGGGCGGTGGGCTTGGCGGCGATCAGCTCGCCGATCTGGCCCTGCCGCACCATGGCGGGGGAATGCGCGCCGGTGGAAGCGTCGGCGAACAGCAACTGCACGTCGCGGGCGCGCACTTCCTTGCCATTGACGCGATAGACCGAACCAGCTTCGCGCTCGATGCGACGGGTGACTTCCAGCACATCGGCATTGTTGAGCGCGGCGGGAGCGGTGCGGTCGGCATTGTCGAGGATGAGGGTGACTTCGGCCGAGTTACGGGCAGGGCGGTTGCCGGAGCCCGAAAAGATCACATCGTCCATGCCCGAAGCGCGCATGGCCTTGTAGGAACTTTCGCCCATGACCCAGCGCATGGCCTCGACCAGATTGGACTTGCCGCACCCATTGGGGCCGACAATGCCGGTGAGGCCGGGTTCCATGACCAGCACGGTTTCATCGCAGAACGACTTGAAGCCATGTAGCTTGAGACGGGAGAATTTCATGGCAGCGCCACCGGAATGGCGCTGCCAGCGGGCAGGTTACTGCGCAGCAGGGGTTGCTGTATCCGCTGCGGGTGCCATGGCATCGGTTGCGGCCGGAGCCTCGGCAGCCGGCGCGGTCGGCACGAAATCGGCAGGAATGAGCGGATCGATCTCAGCGGCGAGCTGTTCGAGCGTCTTGTCACCAGTGAGCGTCTTGCCGTTGACATAGAATGTCGGGGTGCCTGAGAGACCGAATTCGTCGAGCGCCTGTTCGCGCAAGGCTTCCATCCCGGTGAACAGCTCCTGATTCGTCAATGCGGCATCAAAAGTTTCCTGGGTAAAGCCCAGTTGCTTGGCGATTTCAAGGATGGCGTCGCGCGGGGTTTGCGAAGCAGCCCAGTTGGCCTGCGTCTTGAAATAGGTCGAGAGCACGTTGTGGTAGTTGGTCGGACCGGCGGCCTCGGCCAGCATGAACACGGCGGCGTCGAGCACGTTGCGCACGAAGGGGCGCACGATCAGCTTGACCTTGCCGGTATTGACATAGGCCTCGGTGAAGGCCGGCAGCACATTGTTGGAGAAGGCCGCGCAATGCGGGCAGGTCGGCGAGGCATATTCGATGACGGTAACGGGCGCGGTCTCGCTGCCCTGCACGTGGTCCGCCACGCCGCCAGCGGGCGCCATCAGCTTGGCGACATCGATCATGTCCCCTTCGGCAGCACTGGCGGCGGCGACCCCGCACAGGCTCAGAGCCGATGCGGCAGCGGCCAAGATAAGGGTGTCACGGCGGTTGAATTTCACGGCTAACGCTCCTGTTTTGATGTGCGCGACACTACACGGGGCAATTGTGTGGGCAAGTGGGCACATTCATCAACCTACGGTGAACGGTCCGTACTAACTGTTCCGCCCCGACCTGCTGGATAGCGCGTGACCCAGTGTCCGCAACGCTTCCCTCAGATCATCATCTGTCACTTCGGCCACCTGGGCCCCGACCTTCGCGATCACGCTCTGGCTCGGTTGATCGGTCTTTTGCGCCTTCTGGCCTGAACCCGGTGTGAACGGCTCGGCCGACAATCTGACAGCGCCCACCAGCACGAAGCCGAAATAGCGGTTGATGGCGGCGGCGATGCGCGGGCCTTCATGCGCGATGGCCAGCGCGTGGCCGGGTACGCAGCGCAGCAGGAGCGTGGCGCCTTCGGCACTGCGTTCGCCGCGCGGCCAGGTCAGCTTGTCGGGAATGGCGACCCTATCGTAGGGCTCCGGCGCCATGGCGGCCCAATGCGTGATGATGTCCCGGCTGGCAAAGCCGCGCTTTTTCAGCACAGGGTCGAGCGCGCCGCTGAGCACATCGGCGACGGACATGGTCTTGTTGCGGCGTTTCGGTTCGGGCAGGTCGTCCTTGGCCATGGGGATGGAGTAGCCCCATACCGCTCTTGTGGGAAGAGGCGAGGTCGCTGTATCCCGATGCGCATGTATCTTCCCGATCCTACACCGATCGACGCTGCGGCCGTGCTCGCCTGGTATGACCGCCATGCCCGCGACCTGCCCTGGCGCGTGCCGCCGGCGGAGCGGGCGCGCGGCACGAGGCCCGATCCCTATCGCGTCTGGCTGAGCGAGGTCATGCTGCAGCAGACCACGGTTGCCGCGGTGAAGAATTACTTCCTGCGCTTCACCAGCCTGTGGCCCGATGTGTTCGACCTCGCCGCTGCGCCGCTAGACAGAGTGCTCAAGGAATGGGCCGGGCTGGGCTATTACGCCCGCGCGCGAAACCTGCATGCCTGCGCGCAGGCGGTAGTGCGGGAGCATGACGGAGTGTTTCCGCAGAGTTCCGTGGGCTTGCAGACCCTTCCCGGGGTGGGCGCCTATACCAGCGCCGCCATTGCGGCCATCTGCTTTGACGAGCGCGTGGCCGTGCTCGATGGCAATCTCGACCGGGTGCTGGCGCGCTATTATGCGCTGCCCGTGCCGGTGCGCGAAGCCAAGGAGGAATTGCGTGCGGCCTTGCAGGCCTCGGTGCCGGAGCGGGCAGGGGATTTTGCCCAGGCCATGATGGATCTGGGCGCTACCATCTGCGCCCCGCGCCAGGCAGCCTGCATGCTATGCCCCATCCGGCCGGGGTGCCTGGGAGCCAAGGAGGCTGCCCCGACGCGCTATCCGCTCAAGCCCGTCAAGGCCAACCGGCCGGTGCGCAAGGGCCATGCCTATGTGATGCTGGATGCCGATGGCGACGTCTATCTGCAAAGCCGCCCGGAAAAGGGCCTGCTGGGCGGCATGACCGAGGTGCCAGGCTCGGACTGGGCCGCGGAACTGCCCGAGGCGGAATACCCCGCCAGTGCCGACTGGCGGCATCGCGGGCAGGTGGTGCATGTCTTCACTCATTTCCGGCTGGAACTGGAAGTGTGGTCGGCCACGGTAAAGCCGGATGGGCTGGCTGGCGGCTGGTGGGCCGGACGCCAGGCACTCAGGAGCGAGGCATTGCCGACGCTGTTTCGCAAAGTGCTGGCCGAGGCCGGACTGGACTGATCAGGCCGCCGCGCGAGCCGATGCTGCGGCCGGCATGTCGGGGACCGGAGAGAAGGCGCTGACCCGGTTGCGACCGGCTTCCTTGGCTTCATAGAGCGCCACATCGGCTCGCCGGAACGCCGCGCGCGGACTTTCGCCTGGTGCACAATGGCTGATGCCGAAGCTGGCACTGAGCCATTCATTACCCGAAAGGACTGGATGGACCGTGCTGTTGAAGCGAGCCCTGATGCTGTCGGCCAGTTCGACTGCTTCCGCAGCGGTTCGCCCAGGCAGCAGCAGAGCGAATTCCTCGCCGCCGATGCGGCCGGCAGCATGGCCGGACTCGGCCAGCAACGCGGCCAGGGTGCAGATCACGTCATCGCCTGCCTCATGCCCGAACCGGTCGTTGACCTGCTTGAAATTGTCGATGTCGCAAAGGATGACAGCGCCGCCTGCCAGGAGGGCGGTTTCGGCGGTCATGTCGAAGGCGCGCCGGTTCAGCAGGCCGGTCAGACCGTCGCGTTCCGACTGGCGCTGGTAGGCGGCAAGCGTGTCGCTGACCGTGCGGGCCAGCAGCAGGAAGATGATCGGCGGCACCAACAGGCCGGAAACGCTGAGCAGCGCCGTCTCCATCCATGACCGCCGGAACGAGGCGAAGGTCACCTCGGGGCCGAAGAGCGTCAGCAGCAGGGGCACCCGGACTGCGCAGAAGGCAACCAGCGCGGCGAGCAGAACGACGATGATGCTATCCAGTACGCCCCATCGGGCGCGGCGTATCATCTGCACCATTGCGTCGATCACGGCGGTGGTGCAGCCCAGTTGCACGGCTAGCGCCTGGTAAAAATAGGGGGCGCCGATCGCCTGCAACGTCAGTGCCGTCGCGGACAGGCCGAGAACAGCAACAGTCACCGGCAGGCTGCTGCCCGGGCGTGGCGCCAGGGCGCGAATGGCCTGGCCGGCGCAGAGATAGGCGGGCGGTGCAAGCATCGCGGCCGCCACTATTTCCAGCCCGCCGCCACCGCCGAAAGTCATAACCAGGGTCTGTACGCTGCCCATGGCCAGCGCGACGGCAAGCCAGCTCATCGGCCTGTTGCCGCGCATGCCCATGCTGGCCCCGGCGCATAGAGCGGCGGTGAAACCCAGAATGGCAGCAATGACGATGTTCAATCCAACCATGACGGTCACGGCAGCGGTCCCTCGCATGCGTGTCGGCAGCCTGATGTTGAACCGGACGGGGTTAACAACGGCCTGCGCCGCAAGAAGCGATTCCGACAACACGTCGCTATCGTTAAGAAAACCGTGCGGTCGGCCCTGGCGCTGCGGCATTGACAACGGGCGCGCCATCCTCGACTTTGCGCCCATGAATTGCCGCTGCACCAAGCTCAACACCGCGAAAAAAGCCCCGT
>CBIGSA010000295.1:0-4369 GCA_966192215.1 uncultured Devosia sp.
AGATCGGCATCACGCGTCGAGGGAACGTCCATTTCCCGCAACGTCTGCTTGATGTCGACCAGGCGCTTCAGGCGCCAGACGGCACGCACAAACATCGGCGTATCCCTTCCGGATAGAGTGCTGACGCCGGCAAGATGGGCCGATTTGTGCGGCAGCACCATGCCGTAAACGTCAAGCGCTTCATGCGCGGCATGCATGGCGTTTTTCGTGATTCTGTCATTTTCCGGCGTAGCGGATCGGCGCCGGAACCATTCACCACCCCGTCGAATACGCTAACAGACTGTTAGCATCGACGGAGCGGACGCGTGAATCGGCAATGGCCTATTCGGCGGCCCGCGTCGCGAAATGCGGCCGCCGCGCCATGACTTCCTTGAGGAACTGGCCGGTATAGGAACGGGCATTGGCCGCCACGTCTTCCGGGGTACCCACGGCCACGATCTCGCCGCCGCCATCGCCGCCTTCGGGACCCAGATCGATGATCCAGTCGGCCGTCTTGATGACTTCGAGATTGTGCTCGATGACGATAACCGTATTTCCCCCTTCAACCAGCTCATGCAGCACGTCGAGGAGCTTGGCCACATCGTGGAAATGCAGACCCGTCGTCGGCTCGTCGAGCATATAGAGCGTACGGCCGGTGGCGCGCTTGGAGAGTTCCTTGCTGAGCTTGACGCGCTGTGCCTCGCCACCCGAGAGCGTATTGGCGGGCTGTCCCACCTTCACATAACCCAGGCCCACGCGCTGCAGCGTCGCGAACTTGTCGCGAATGACAGGGACGGCGGAGAAGAAATCCACGCCCTCATCGATAGTCATGTCGAGCACGTCGGAAATCGACTTGCCCTTGAACTGCACTTCCAGCGTCTCGCGGTTGTAGCGCTTGCCCTTGCAGACGTCGCAGGTGACATAGACATCGGGCAGGAAGTGCATCTCGATCTTGAGGACACCATCGCCCTCGCATTTCTCGCAGCGGCCGCCCTTGACGTTGAAGGAGAACCTTCCAGGTCCGTAACCGCGCGCCTTGGCTTCGGGCAGGCCGGCAAACCATTCGCGCAGGGGCGTGAAGGCGCCGGTATAGGTGGCCGGATTGGAGCGCGGCGTGCGCCCGATGGGCGACTGGTCGATATCGATGACCTTGTCGAGGAATTCGAGCCCGGTCAGGCTTTCATGGGGGGCAGGGACTACGCGCGCGCCGTTGAGGCGCCGGGCGATGGCCTGGTACATGGTGTCGATCATCAGCGTGGACTTGCCGCCGCCGCTGACGCCGGTAATAGCGACGAAGAGCCCGAGCGGCACATCGACCGAGACATTCTTGAGATTGTTGCCGGTCGCGCCCTTGACGGAAAGCACCTTGCCCTTCTTGCCCTGGCGGCGCTCGGCCGGCATGGCAATGCCCATGCGGCCCGAGAGATATTTACCGGTCAGGGAATCGGGGTGGTTGATGATGTCCTGCGGGCTACCCTCGGCCACGATATGGCCGCCATGCACGCCGGCGCCGGGGCCGATGTCGACCACATAGTCGGCGGTGAGAATGGCATCCTCATCGTGTTCGACCACGATCACCGTGTTACCGATGTCGCGCAGACGCCGCAGGGTTTCGAGCAGCTTGGAATTGTCGCGCTGATGCAGACCGATGCTGGGCTCGTCGAGGACGTAGAGCACGCCGGTCAAGCCCGAGCCAATCTGGCTGGCGAGGCGAATACGCTGGCTCTCGCCGCCCGACAAGGTGCCGGAATTGCGCGACATGCTGAGATAATCGAGGCCGACAGCGACGAGGAAATTCAGCCGCTCGTTGATTTCCTTGAGGATGCGCTCGCCGATGGTCCGCTGGTTCGGCGTAAGCTTGTCCGGCAGGGCGCCGAACCATTCGACGGAGTCGCGGATCGACTTCTCGGTGACCTGGCCGACATGCAGCCCATCGATCTTGACCGCCAGCGATTCCGGCTTGAGGCGATAGCCGCCGCAGGCCACGCAGGGCTTGGCCGACATGTATTTCTCGATCTCTTCGCGCATGCCGGCGCTTTCAGTTTCCTTGTAGCGGCGCTCAAGGTTGCCGATGACGCCCTCGAAGGGCTTGGTCGTCTTGTATTGCCGCAACCCGTCGTCATAGACGAAGTTGATCGGCGTCTTGCCGGTGCCATAGAGCACCGCATTCTGAACCTCTTCGCTGAGCTCGTTCCAGGCGGTGCCGGTTGAGGCGCCGTAATGCTTCACTACCGCCTGCAAGGTCTGCTGGTAATAGGGCGCCGAAGTCTTGCTCCAGGGCAGGATAGCGCCATCGCGCAGCGACAGGGTGGCGTCGGGCACGATCTGGTCGGGATCGATCTTCTGCTCGGTGCCCAGGCCATCGCAGACCGGGCAGGCGCCGAAGGGATTGTTGAACGAGAACAGGCGCGGCTCGATCTCGGCAATGGTGAAGCCGGAAACCGGGCAGGCGAATTTTTCCGAGAAGGTAACCTGGCGCGGTGTGCCATCTTCGTTCTTCTCGTCGGCCAGCTCGACCAGGGCAATGCCGTCCGCGAGCTTCAGCGCGGTTTCAAAGCTCTCGGCCAGGCGGCCGGCAATGTCCGGCCCGACCACGACGCGGTCGACCACGACTTCGATATCGTGCTTGAACTTCTTGTCGAGGGCCGGGGCATCCTCGATCTCGTGGTATTCGCCGTCGATCTTGACGCGCTGGAACCCCTTGCGCATCAGGTCGGCCAGTTCCTTCTTGTATTCGCCCTTGCGGCCGCGGGCGATCGGCGCCAGCAGGTAGAGCCGGGTACCCTCGGGCATTTCGAGCACCTTGTCGACCATCTGGCTGACGGTCTGGCTCTCGATGGGCAGGCCCGTGGCGGGCGAATAGGGCACGCCGACGCGGGCGAAGAGCAGGCGCAGATAGTCGTAGATCTCGGTAACGGTGCCGACGGTCGAGCGCGGATTGCGCGATGTCGTCTTCTGCTCGATGGAGATAGCGGGGCTGAGGCCCTCGATATGCTCCACATCGGGCTTCTGCATCATTTCGAGGAACTGGCGGGCGTAGGCCGACAGCGACTCCACATAGCGGCGCTGGCCTTCGGCATAGATGGTGTCGAAAGCGAGCGAGGATTTGCCCGAACCGGAAAGGCCGGTCATCACGATGAGGCTGTCGCGCGGCAGCTTGAGATCAATGCCCTTGAGATTGTGCTCGCGGGCGCCGCGCACGATGATCTCACGGTTCTGGCTGGGCTTTGGCGTCATCATTTCAGTCCATGGCTCTCTGCGCGCAAGGCAGCGCGGCGGCAAAGTCGGTATCGGGCTTCGGTCCGGGGGAGCCATTCAGATAGGCTCGGATTGCCCGTCTCGCAAGCGGTCTCGGCGCATGGCCGCCCCTCGGTCCGATCAGTTTAGCGTGTCCCCGGGAGCTTGCCAAAGCGGCATTTATCCTCCGGAACATAAGCGGAACAATATGGATTCGGTCAAGGGCCGACATGCTGGGTCAATCCGTGCCAGGCGGTGAACAGGGCCGCCGCGACGAACAACGCGCCCGCGCCGCGGCCGATCCAGATGGTGACATCGGGGTGCCCGACCAGTGCATCGCGCCCCCGGCCGGCGGCGAGTGCGAGCCCGCCATAGATGAGGAACTGCATGGCGACCGTCATTACCCCCATGACCACGGCCTGCGACCAGATCGGGCCATATTCGGGCCGCATGAATTGCGGGAAGACGGCGAGCACGAAGAGATAGGCCTTCGGATTGAGCAGGCACGTGACGAGGCCCTGGCGGAAGATCACCTTGTCGGACCGGGCCGTGGCGCCGCCGATGTTGTCGACGGTAATGGTGCTGCGCAACAGGGTGTAGCCGATCCACGCCATATAGCCGGCGCCAACCAGGATCATCGCCTGAAAAAGCATGGTGGGTAGCTGGGTTAGCACGCCGACGGCCAGCGCGCCGAACAGGGTGTGGACCGCACCGCCCAGCATGATGCCGGTTACGGCGGCGAACCCGGCCTTGCGGCCGCGCGTCAACGCGTTGGCGAGCACGAAGAACATGTCCATGCCCGGCACCACGATGATGCCGAACAGCAGGACGAGATAGAGCCAGAGCGCCTGGGCGTAGTCCATGACCGGTTTCCTGATGAGACAGAGGCTTTGGGGCAGGGCTGCTGACAGGGGATGTCAGCAACGGGCAGGCGCTTGACTGACTATCAAAAACGGAACATAAAGAGAACAAGAACACTTCTGTTCACAACTGCAGCAACAGGCAGGCGGTGGACGGCGTGCGGGAGTAAGGTGCCGCCGCTATGTAAGTGAGCGTCCCCGCCGGGCCAGGGCCCCGGGGACTGAATCGAAAAGGAATTCGCCATGGCAGGCAGCGTGAACAAGGTCATCCTGGTCGGCAATCTCGGCGCCGA
>CBIGSA010000296.1:0-4336 GCA_966192215.1 uncultured Devosia sp.
ACGCTTAGAACGACTGCAGGATCTGGTCGATGAACGTGCGATCTTCGCCGAAGGACGGCGTGCGACGGCTTTCGATGGCAATCGTCTTGCCGTCCTGCAGGCCATAGACGGCCTTGTCGACCACCTTCTTGTTCTTGTCGAAATAGACCACCAGCACGGTACGGGAATCGACCATCGTCATGCCGAAGGCTGTCTGCCGCACCTTGGTCTCGACATAATACCATGCAGATTGGTCGCCGAACGTATTGGTCGATTGCGGCGAGCCGAGCACCAGCGTCACCAGCTGCTGGCTCTGGCCGGGGCGGATTTGCGCCATGGCGCTGTCGGAAATCTCATAGCCCTGGGTCCGCTTGGTGACCAGCGACGTGCTGCTGGTGCATGCTGCCAGCGTCATGGCAAGCAGGGCAGCGGCGGCAAACGGCGCGATGGAACCGGAGGCAGTACGCAGGGGCATGAATTTGACTTTCCCGATGGCTCTCGACTATAGGCACGGCAACAAGGCGGCGACCCCATGGCCGCCGGAATGTTTAGCTGCCAACCTGTCCATCTGGCAAGCTGGCATTGGCCCGGTTAGGCCGTTTGCCTCTGTTAGGCTGATAGAGATGCTGAGCGCAATCCCATGATTCTGTCTCTGTTTCGCAAGAATACAGCAACCGCACCGGTTTACGCCGTCTATAGCGCCATTGTGGCGCAATCCCGGCAACCCCGGTTCTATGCGGAGTGGCAGGTCCCCGATACGGTGACGGGGCGCTTCGACATGATCAGCCTGCATCTGGCTTTGCTGTTCCGTCGCCTCCGCGCCGAAACCGGCGAGCAGAAGGACTTCAGCCAGGCCGTGTTCGACCTGTTTTTCAAGGACATGGATCGCTCGCTGCGCGAAATGGGCGTTGGCGATCTCGGCGTGCCCAAGCGCATCCAGAAGATGGGCAATATCTTCTTCGGCCTGCTCGCCGCCATGAGCGAAGCCATGGACCGTGACGATGCTGAAGCCTTGCAGGCCGTGCTGTCGCGCAACATCTTCGATGGCGCCACCGGCCCCCATGTTGTCTCCCTCGCCGAATACCTGATGGCCGAAGACAAGGCCCTGACCGCCCAACCGAGCGAAGCCATCACCGGGGGCGCCCTCATCTTCGAGGCCGCCGCGTGAGCGCCGCCGAAACCCCGCTGTTTGATGCCACGGTCCGCATCGACCGTCTGCCGGCGGCCGGTCGCGACCTCAAGGTCGTGCTGGACGAGCCGACGCGCGCCGCCCTGGCCGAAATGCTCAAGCTTTCGGCCGTCGATTCCTTCACGGCAACGCTCACAATCGCCCCGCTGCGGGGAGGTATCCGCGCCCAGGGCCAGTTGGTCGCCGACATCGTGCAGCCTTCGGTCGTGACCTTCGAGCCGGTGGGCCAGCATGTCGATGAAATCGTCGATCGCGTCTTCCTGCCCGAGGCTCACAATCATAAACCGACACCCGGCTCGGAGGTCTTCATCGACCTGGAAGACGATGACTTTCCCGACCACATCGATGGACCCGAAGTCGATCTCAGCGCCCTGCTGATCGAGACCCTGGCCTTGGCTATCGATCCCTATCCGCGCCTGCCGGGCGAAAGCCTCGACTCGCTGGGCATCGATGTCGCCGGAGCCCCCGCCGGGCCCTTTGCAGCGCTCGAAAAGCTCAAGAAGTCCACCGATATTGACCGCTAGCAATACCGGGCAGGGCTTGCACCGACTCCCCGATGGGATATGTTTGGCTGCCTCCTCGTGAGGCGCAGAACGGGCTGAAATGACCGATACAATAACAATATCAGTGGATGCCATGGGCGGCGACAATGCCCCCCGCGCGGTGATCCACGGAGCCTATCTGGCCCTGCGCGAGCGCAAGAACACCCGTTTCATCTTTCATGGGCGGCAGGAACAGATCGCGCCGCTGCTCGATGAATTTCCCGACCTGAAACCGGCTTCCACCGTTCGCCATTGCGAGCAGGTCATCGCCATGGACGAAAAGCCCAGCCAGGCCCTGCGCAAGGGCAAGGGGACGTCGTCGATGTGGATGGCAATCCAGGCGGTGAAGGACGGCGAGGCCGATGTGGCCATTTCCGGTGGCAATACTGGCGCGCTGATGGCCATGGCGACCTTCTGCCTGCGTCCCATGCAGGGGATTTCGCGTCCGGGCATCGCCGCCATCTGGCCCACCCTGCGCAGCGACATCATCGTGCTCGACATGGGCGCCACTATCGGCGCCGACGCCAAGCAACTGGTCGACTATGCCATTCTGGGTTCCGCCTTGGCGCGATGCCTGTTCGACGACGATGCGCCGACGGTCGGCCTGCTCAATGTCGGCACCGAGGAGGTCAAGGGCCTCGACTATATCAAGGAGGCCGGCCGCGTGCTGACCGAGGCCAGCGGCTCGGGCTTCACCTATCACGGCTTCGTGGAAGGCGACGATATCGGCAAGGGCACTGTGGACGTGGTGGTCACCGAGGGCTTTGTCGGCAATATCGCGCTCAAGACCGCCGAAGGCACCGCCCGCCAGGTCGGCTCCTATCTGCGCAGCGCGCTCAAATCCAACCTGATGAGCCGTATCGGCGCCCTGTTCGCCACCTCGGCCCTCAACGCCCTGCGCCGCAAGATGGACCCGCGTACGGTCAATGGCGGCGTGTTCATGGGGCTCAACGGCATTGTCATCAAATCGCACGGCGGCACCGACGAGATCGGCTACAAGAGTGCATTGAGTCTGTCCTACGAAATGGCCCGCAGCCGCCTGATCGACAAGATCGGCGACACCATGCAGCGCTTTCCCATCAAGGTGGCTCCGGCCGCCTCAGAAGAAGCAGAACCCGAGGCGAAACCGGCGTGACCAAGACGCGTACCATCATCCGCGGTGTCGGCAGCTATCTCCCCGAAAGAGTGCTCACCAACGCCGAATTGTCCACCATGGTGGATACGTCCGACGAATGGATTCAGCAGCGCGTCGGCATCAAGCAGCGTCACATCGCCGCCGAGGGCCAATTTACGTCCGATCTGGCCGTCGAGGCGGCGAAAAAGGCCATGGCGGCCGCTGGCGTTACCCCTGATGAGATTGATCTCATCATCGTGGCCACCACGACGCCCGACTACACTTTCCCGGCCGCTGCCACTTTGGTGCAGATGAAGCTGGGCATTCATCATGGCATGGCGTTCGACATCCAGGCGGTCTGCTCCGGTTTCGTCTTCGCCATGACCACGGCCGACAGCTACATCAAGAACGGCCTGGCCACCCGGGCGCTTGTCATCGGCGCCGAAACCTTTTCGCGCCTGCTGGACTGGACCGACCGCACCACCTGCGTCCTCTTTGGTGATGGCGCCGGTGCTGCAGTGGTGGAAAAGCTCGAGCTCGATGACGACGCACCCGAGCGCGGCGTTCTCGCCTCGGCCCTGCGTTCCGATGGTCACCATTGGGACAAGCTCTATGTCGACGGCGGGCCGTCGACCACCGGCACGACCGGCCATGTTCACATGCAAGGCCCCGAAGTCTTCCGCCACGCCGTCGGCAAGATCACCGATGTGGTCTATGCCACGCTCGAAAAGACCGGCTACACCGTCGATGACCTCGATTGGTTCGTGCCGCACCAGGCTAACAAGCGCATCATCGATGGGGCAGGGGCCAAGCTGGGCCTGCCGCCCGAAAAAGTGGTGACCACAGTGGCACTGCATGCCAATACCTCGGCCGCCTCCGTGCCGCTGGCATTGAGCGTCGCCGTGGCCGATGGCCGCATCAAGCCGGGCGATCTCGTCATGCTCGAGGCCATGGGTGGCGGCTTTACCTGGGGTGCGTCCCTCATTCGCTGGTAACCGGTGTCGTGAGCCGTTGACCTTAGCCGTTTCAAGGCGTTAGTGTCTTTTTGGGCGGAGGAACCCAGCGTAGAAACCGGCCGCATGAGGGGTTTGGGTGACGGTCCGGTAGCGCTGAGCGAATGGAAGGATTCCCGCGGTATGGCTCAATCCAAACGGGATTGTGCCGGCAGCAATTTTGATCGGGGACGTGGCAATTCGTCCCGGCGTGGGGATTTGCACCTTTCGGCAACACGGGGGTACGAATGACGCAGAAGACGATAACGCGGGCCGATCTGGCCGAAGCAGTCTATGGCACCGTCGGATTGTCGCGGACCGAGTCGGCGGAGCTGGTGGAACGGGTGCTCGAACTGATCGGAGACGCCCTGATCACCGGATCCAACGTCAAGCTGTCGTCTTTTGGCTCCTTCCAGGTGCGTTCCAAGAACGAGCGGATCGGCCGCAATCCCAAGACCGGCGAGGAGGTTCCCATCCTCCCGCGGCAGGTTCTTGTGTTCAAGCCATCCAACGTGTTGAA
>CBIGSA010000297.1:0-4325 GCA_966192215.1 uncultured Devosia sp.
GCACGTAATTGGCTACATCGGGGGAAATGCCGCCCAGCAGCCATTCATGCACCCGTACCTTCCTGGTGTCGGTCTGGGCCGGGGCCTGCAGTGTATAGCGACTATCGACGAACAGGCCGGCCTTCTTGGCGCCCACCACGGCCAGGCCGGCCGAGCCGGTAAAGCCGGTCACCCAGGCCAACCGCGCTTCGCTTGCCGGCACCGACTCGCCGCGATGCGCATCGGCGCGGGGGACGAGAAACGCATCCAGGCCCGCTTTGGCCATGGCCGCCCGCAAAGCGGCGAGCCGCGCCGCCACCGTCTTCTTGTCGGACTTCTCGTCGAAGCTCTGGAAGATGGCGGGCGGGAAGCTCTGGGCGGTCATCGGAAGTCCTCGGGCCGGATTGCATTCCGGGCATGGCTGGTGTGTCGGATCGGCCCGTGGCAAATCGCCGGCCGTGCCCTACCTTATGTGCAGAACAAAGGAGAGCGAAGATGGAACAGGACAAGAATTTCCTCGCGCGGGCTTTCGACGCACTGGTCGCCGGCCGCGAACGTTCCGCCCGCCGCTATGTCGAACGCTTCGAGCGCGACTATGGCAAGATCGGGAAATTTACGAAGCGGTAACGGGACTTGCGCGTTTTGCAGGGCTGGTTTGACCGAAAGGCTCTAACCAAACCTGCCGGGTGAGCCTAGATAGGCCGCGACACTGGCAACAGACCGGTGTCAGAAGTGCATGGAGACCAAGATGACTGAGAGCAAGAACGATTTCCGCAAGGCCCTGGGGTCCGTCATTGACGCCCGCGGCCGTGAATCGAGCCGCCAGGTCAGCTATCGCATGCAGCACCAGCTGATCGGCGCATTCACCAAGCGTCCCTAAGGCGCTGCAGTTTACTGCTGACGATCTGACGATCCCCGGAGCCCGCTTCGGGGGTTTTGCTTTTTCTGCCCCTCTCGCGATTCACGGGTCCGATGCGTCAATGCTAGCAGTCTGCTAACGCATTCGGCCCTCGTGCTACGGCATTTCCAGGATCAGCGTGGTCCAGTCCTTGCGCTGCAATTTCTGGTTCAGGATCATGCCTTGCCGCGCATAGGCGTTGATGACGCCGCGCGCCTGGTGCTCCAGTATGCCCGACAGGATCACCGTCGCGCCCTTGCCGGCGATGCGGCCGATGGCGGGGGCCAGCGCCATCAGCGGACCGGCCAGGATATTGGCCACGATCAGGTCATAGGGCGAATTCTGCGTGATGGTGGGGTGGTTTACGCCCGTTGCCTCAAGCGCGATGATAAGCTTGCCCACCCCGTTCTGATTGGCATTGTCGATCGTGGTCGTTACCGAAATCGGGTCGATATCGCTGGCGATGACCGTGGTGCGCGTGCGCTTGGCCAGCGCGATGGCGAGCACGCCGGTGCCGGTGCCGACATCGAGCATGTAGCGCGGCTTGCGGCGCTTCAGCACGCGGTCGATGGCTTCCAGGCAGCCGGTCGTTGTCTCGTGGTGGCCGGTACCAAAGGCCTGGGCCGCATCGATTTTCATCGCCGTCAGCCCATGGGGAACCGGCCCGGTCTCATGGCTGCCATAGACGTAGAAACCGCCCGCAACGACGGGCGCCAGGCCCTCCAGCGATTTCGCCACCCAGTTGATCTCTGGGTCAACAGGTGCGACCGAAAATTCCACAGTGCCGCCAAGGGTTTGCCGAGCAAGCTCAGAAAATGATTCAACGTCGGGCGGGCTGTCGCAGGTGGCTTCAAAAATCCACTCGCCGGTCTCTTCATTCTCATGTGCCGAAGCAGTCAGTGCCAGGTCGTCCCGCTCCATCACGGCATCGACCAGTGCATAGGCCTGTTCCTTGGTCAGCGGAACGGACGAAAGCTGGTCGACGGTCATGGCACTCTCCTGACAGGATTTGACGCCTAGTTGCGCCATGTCCGTCGCAAGGTCAATCTGACTTATCCCCATATCAGCGGGGCGGTGTAGATTCGATGGAGGTCGGGATGTACGGATTGATCGGGAAGATGCTAGCGGCGCCTGGAAAACGCGAGGACCTTTTGGCCATCTTGCTCGGGAATGTCGGCACCATGTCCGGATGCCTGAGCTACATCATCGCCCGCGATCCCGCGAGCGAGGACGGTATCTGGATCACCGAAGTCTGGGACAACAAGGACAGCCATGCGGCATCGCTCGGTATTCCCGAAGTGAAAGCCACTATCGCCAGGGCCATGCCGCTCATCGCCGGCTTCGGCGAGCGCTTTGAAACCGAGCCGCTTGGCGGGGTAGGGCTCTAGAGCTTGACCGCCGTCCCCGAGATCGAAACCATCAGCATGGAGCCGCCCTGGCCGACCACTACATAGACGAGGTCGACGCCGACAACGGCATCGGCGCCCATGCGCTCGGCCTCATAGCGCAGTTCCTCATAGGCTTCCCGTCGGGCGTCGCGCAGGGCGCCTTCATAGGCGCCGGCCCGGCCGCCAACGATGTCGCGGATACCGGCGAACAGGTCCTTGAAGATATTGGCGCCTACGATCACCTCGCCGGTGACGATGCCGAGATATTCGCGGACGGGGCGGCCTTCGAGCGTGGGCGTGGTTGAGATGATCATGCGGCGTCTCCTCTGTGTGGATCAGAAGATAGGGCTGGCACTGGCGCCGCGGAAGATGGGCCCAGAAATCTTTGGCCAAAATGTCGAAGTCCGCGCAAGTTGCACGACAAGAGGTCAAAGGCCGGATGGTCCGGCCCAGACAAGGGGTGTTTCGCCGTGCTTGCCGTAACCAGCTATCCGGAAGTCTATGTGCAACTCACCACCGCCAAGGTGGACGAACAACTGGCCGCCTATGCCGCGCTGGTGGCGGCGGTAAAGGGCAATGCCAAGGCCGAGGCCGCTCTGGCGGCTTTCGCGCCGGGCTATTTCAACACCATGCTGCTCGCCCTCGACCACCACTTCATGCACCGCATGCGCGGCGCCGAAGGCAAGGATGGCAACCCGCTGAACGAAATGCGGATGCTCAGCGATTCCATCATGGAGCATGATGGCGTGCTGAAGGAGAACCGCACGATCAAATACAAGGCGGACAAGGCCGTGGCGGGGATCGCGCTGGGGCAGGAAATCGTGCTGGACGCGGAGACGTTCGAACGGCTGGCCAAGGCCTATCTGGCCGAGATCGGGAAGCGGTTTCCCTAGCCGGGGCCACTAAGCCTTCTTGATAAAGCTCTCCAGCACCTTCTTGCGGCCCGCCTTCTCGAAATCGATGGTCAGTTTGTTGCCCTCGATATCGGTGATCGCGCCATAGCCGAATTTCAGGTGGAACACCCGCTCGCCGATCCCGAAGGCCGAGCGGTCACTACCCAGGTCGACCGAGCGGGCGACGAGATCGCCTTCGATGGTGAGGGGCCCGGCGCTTTTGCGGTTGCCCTGCTGGGCGCGGGCGCGCTGCCAGCCAGGGGTTTCATAGACGCTTTCGAACGGATCGGCCTTGTTGAAGCGGCTGGTCGCGCCGCCGCCATAGCCGTAGCCGCCATAGGCGGAGCCACGGTCGGTTACTTCGACCGCGTCAGGGGGAAGTTCGTCGATGAAGCGGGATGGAATGGCCGACTGCCAGAGGCCGTGGATGCGCCGGTTCTGCGCAGCCGAGATGCGCACGCGCTTGCGGCCCCGCGTAATGCCAACATAGCCGAGGCGCCGCTCCTCTTCGAGTCCGGCGCGACCGGATTCATCCATTGAGCGCTGGCTGGGAAAGGTGCCGTCTTCCCAGCCCGTCAGAAAGACTGTGTCGAATTCCAGCCCCTTGGCGGAATGAAGCGTCATGATGGTGACGGCGTCGCTCGACTCGGCGCTGTCGCGATCCATCACCAGCGCAATATGTTCGAGGAAGCCACCAAGCGTCTCGAATTCTTCCATTGAGCGGCTGAGTTCCTTGAGGTTCTCCTTGCGCCCCTCTGACTCGGCGGACCGGTCGGCGGCCAGCATGTCCATGTAGCCGCTTTCTTCGAGTATCTGCTCGACGAGCTGATAGGGCGGCAGGCTTTCGGCGCGCCAGGACCAGTCGTCGAACTGGGCGATGAGCGCTCGCAAGGTGGTGCGTTGTTTGGGCTTGAGCTCCTCGGTCTCGATCATCATGCGGGTAGCATTAAGTAGCGGGACGCGCTGGTGTCGGGCTGTTGCCGTCAGCATGTTGACCGTGGAGTCGCCCAGTCCGCGCTTGGGCACGTTGATGATGCGTTCGAAAGCCAGGTCGTCGGCTGGCTGGGCGACCAGCCGCAGATAGGCGACGGCATCACGGATTTCCTTGCGCTCGTAAAAGCGCGGACCGCCGATGACGCGATAGTTCAGTCCCAGCGTGATGAAGCG
>CBIGSA010000298.1:0-4315 GCA_966192215.1 uncultured Devosia sp.
GCGACAATATGAAATATACGCGCGCCCAGATGGTGCAGCGCGGCCATGAATTCGCGATCGTCGATGAAGTGGACTCCATCCTGATCGACGAGGCGCGCACGCCGCTGATCATTTCGGGCCCATCGGACGACCGCAGCGAACTCTATACCAAGATCGATGCGATCATGCCGATCATCGGGGAGGGTGATTTCGAGCTCGATGAGAAGCATCGCGCTGCCACCTTCACCGACCAGGGCATCGAAAAGCTCGAGGCGCGGCTGGCCGAAGAGGGGCTGCTCAAATCCGGCTCGCTCTACGATGTCGAAAATGTCGCGCTGGTGCACCACGCCAATTCGGCGCTGCGGGCACACAAGCTGTTCCGCAAGGACAAGGACTATATCGTCCGCAATGACGAAGTGGTCATCATCGACGAGTTCTCCGGCCGCATGATGCCGGGCCGCCGCTATTCGGAAGGCCTGCACCAGGCGCTGGAAGCCAAGGAACACGTCAAGATCCAGCCGGAAAACCAGACGCTGGCCTCGATCACCTTCCAGAACTATTTCCGCCTCTACAAGAAGCTGGCCGGCATGACCGGTACGGCGGCGACCGAGGCCGAGGAATTCGCCGATATCTACAAGCTCGAAGTGGTCACCGTGCCGACCAATGTGCCGGTGCAGCGTATCGACGACGAAGACGCGATCTACCGCACGGCCGCCGAGAAATTCGACGCCATTGCCGATCTGATCAAGGATTGCCAGACGCGCGGCCAGCCCGTGCTTGTCGGCACGACCTCGATCGAGAAGTCGGAAATGCTGGCCGAATTGCTGCGCAAGAAGAATGTCGGCCAGATGAACGTGCTCAATGCCCGTCATCACGAGCAGGAAGCCTTTATCGTGGCCGATGCCGGCCTGCCGGGCGCCATCACCATCGCCACCAACATGGCCGGCCGCGGTACCGATATCCAGCTCGGCGGCAATCTCGAGATGCGCATCCAGAAGGAAGCTGCCGATCTCGAGGGCGAGGCGCGCGAAGCCAAGATCGCCGAGATCAAGAAGCAGATCGCCGAGGACAAGGCCAAGGCGCTGGCCGCCGGCGGGCTGATGGTCATCGGCACCGAACGCCATGAATCGCGCCGCATCGACAATCAGCTGCGCGGCCGTTCGGGCCGCCAGGGCGATCCGGGCCATTCGGCCTTCTTCCTGTCGCTGCAGGACGACCTGATGCGCATCTTCCCGGTGGACAGCATGGATTCCATGCTGGGCAAGCTGGGGCTGGAGCAGGGCGAGAGCATCACCCATCCCTGGGTCACCAAGGCGATCGAGCGGGCCCAGGGCAAGGTCGAGGCGCGCAACTTCGACATCCGCAAGAACATCCTCAAATACGACGATGTGATGAACGATCAGCGCAAGGTGATCTTCGAGCAGCGCATCGAGATGATGGATGCCGAGGATGTCAGCGAGACCGTCATCGACATGCGCCATGATGTGGTCGACAATATCGTCGCCAAGGCCATTCCGCCGCGCTCCTATCCGGAGCAGTGGAATGTCGAGCAGCTTGAGGCCGCGGCCAAGACCTATCTCAATATCGATGTGCCGGTAAAGGAATGGGCTGCCGAGGAAGGCATCGACGCCGAAATCGTCACCGAGCGGCTGATTGCTGCTGCCGATGCCCATGCCAAGGCCAAGGAAGAGCGCACCATCGCCAATATGGCGGCCGCCGGCTCGCCCAATCCGACCATCATGCGCCAGGTGGAAAAGTCCATCCTGCTGCAGTCGATCGACGGGCTGTGGCGCGAGCATCTGGTGACGCTTGATCACCTCTCCAAGGTGGTGGGCTGGCGCGGCATTGCGCAGCGCGATCCGCTCAACGAATACAAGCAGGAGGCCTATGAGCTCTTCCAGTCGCTGCTGGCCAACCTGCGCGAACTGGTGACCACCCAGCTCAGCCATGTCGAGCTGCAGCCGCGCCCCGTTGCGCCGCCGGTGCCCGATCTCACCCGGCTGCGCGAGACCCATATCGACCCGACCACGGGCGAGAATGATGCGGAAAGCGACGTCTCCGGCACGGTGCCGGGCTCCGGCTTCACTGCCGGCCCCTTTGCCGATGGGCGGGGTGACGAGAAGGATGCCGACAAGTCGTTGCGGCCCATCGACCCCAAGCTGCTGGTCGGCGTCTCCCGCAATGCCCCATGCCCCTGCGGCTCAGGCAAGAAGTTCAAGCACTGCCACGGTGCGTTCTAGCTAGGTTTCGCCACCGCCCTCTCAGTCGTCCACCCTCCCCCTTGTGGGGAGGGAAGTGAGATAGGACTTAGCTCTTTGCTAAGTCCGTAATCGAGCAGGGTGGGGGTACGGTTCCGCAAATTCGGTGCGTGTGCTCACCCCCACCCTCGATCCCTCCCCACAAGGGGGAGGGAAGGTCGACTGGTTGTCCGGTGAACCTCAGCACGTCACCCTGATTTCGGCGAAGCCGCTGATGCTGCCGCTGTCGCTGGGCACTACGCCGATCATGCAAGTGCTGTTGGGCAGGACGATATTGCCGCCCTGGGCGATGACAGTGCCGTCGGCCAGCGAAATGAAGCCATCGTCCACGCTGCCGATTTCCACCACTGCCCCGGTGCCGCAGACCGGATAGCGGTCGCCTGCCGCCACCATGAAGCGCGTGCCTGTGGGCAGGCAGTCGCCATCGGCGGCAGCGGGCGCGGAGGCTGCGGGGACGGCGGGCAGACTGGCCGTCGGAGCGGGGGCATTACGCCAGCCTTCTTCCAGGATAGCCAGGCGATTGGCGAGGTCCGTGAGGCTGGCCGCATCGGTGCCCGAAGGCGTGCCCTGCTGGCGGCCGAACAGTTCGAGGCTCACCCGCAACTGGGCAATGTCGGTGGAGAGCCGGGTGATCTCGCGCTGGGTTTCGCTGTAGAACCAGGCGCTGGCGCCGATCGCGGCAATGCCCACCAGGCCGACCACGAAGCTCAGGATATTGGCCAGCGGCAGGCGGCGGCGTTCGGCCGGCACAGGCCGCTGTTCACCCTCGAGCGTGACCGCTGCTGACTCTTCCACCGCGATGCCCTCCATGCTGGCTGCCGCGTCCATCGGCGCAGATTGCGGCCTGGATATGGTGTCGGGCGAAAGCGAATGCACCTCCGCCCGGCAATATCCTAGCGCTGCAGCGGCGGCATGGGCCTGGGCGCCGGCTTGCCCGATATCACCGGCGCGATATTGGGATCCTGCCCGCCGCCGCCGAACATGTTGCCCAGCCCGCTGAAGAAGCCGCCTATGGCCTCGCCCCGTGCTTTCGCAGCCGCTTCGGCTGCCGCCTGCCGCTCGGCCTCCGCGGCCTCGCGCGCTGCCTTCTGCGCTTCGCTTTCCACGGCCGCGGCAAAGGCGATCTCTTCGGCCTGCTGCCGTTCGCTCAGCGCGGCATTCTGTACCACGGCCGGGCAGGGACCCATCGGGTTGAGCGCACCGCCGCCCACAGCATTGAAGATATATTGCCGCTCGCAGACGTCCCAGGCCGGCGGGGTCCTGGTCAGCTCGAACAGGTCATAGCCTTCCTTGATGTCCTTCCAGAAGCCGATATGCGGGCTCGACGCCTTCTGCGCCAGCTTGGTGGCGGTCATCTTGAAGGGGAAGATCTGGAGCTGGAAGCTCTGATTGCCGCCCTTGAAGCTTTCGCGCGCCAGGGCATAGATTTCGGCAATGCCCTCGTCGGTCATGGCGTAGCAGCCGCGCGACGAGCAATCGCCATGCACCATCAGGTCGCTGCCGGTGCGCCCATGGACACGGTCGAACTTGTTGGGGAAGCCGGTATTGAAGGCCAGGTAATAGTTGGAGCGCGGATTCATCAGGCCGGGCGTGATCGTATAGAAGCCCTCCGGGCTCTGCCGGTCGCCTTCCTTGATCTTGGGGCCGAGATCGCCCGAATAGGCGCAGATCTCGTAGGTCTTGAACAGCTTGAACGTGCCCGCCGTGGTGCGCTTCCACACTTCGAGGCTTTTTTCTTCCTTGAAGATGCGCACCAGCATGGCTTCGCCGGGTGACGACCCCATATTGCGCAGGCCCGCCTGCACCATGCTCGACAGCGGCTGGTTGTGCCGGTTATCGCTGGATTTGGGCAGGAAGCCGCCACAGGCGACGAGCCCGAAGGCGACCCAGAGCAGGATCAGCGCCGAGGAAACTTTGCGAAACAGGGTGGCGGTCAAGGTCGTCGGCCCGGATGGACGGAAATGGAGCGGTGACCCTTAGGGGCCAGTGGTTACCGCAGCATGAGTTTTGCTGGTGAACGAAGCGTTAGCACGCCGCAGATTCGGCTGGAAGCGGGGCGATATCACGCAAGTGTGTGG
>CBIGSA010000299.1:0-4314 GCA_966192215.1 uncultured Devosia sp.
GATGGCTGCTCCAATGGAGGCAGGCCATGAGCATCGAATTTCTCGTCACCACGCGGGTCGTGGCCGTCTCGCCCGGGACCGGGGCACTCTATACCATTGCCGCGGGGCTGAGCCGGGGGCGCAGGGCCAGCCTCTGGGCGGCGTTTGGCTGCACGCTGGGTATCGTGCCGCATATGCTGGCGGCCATTACCGGGCTGGCGGCGATCCTGCATACGAGCGCGCTGGCCTTCGAGATCATCAAATATGCCGGCGTGGCCTATCTGCTCTACATGGCCTGGGCGACGCTCAGGGAAACCGGCGCGCTGAGCGTCGAGGCGGACAGGCAGGAGAAATCGGCGGGCAAGGTGATCGTCGAGTCGATCCTGATCAACATCCTCAATCCCAAGCTCTCGATCTTCTTTTTCGCCTTCCTGCCGCAATTCGTACCAGCCACCGAGCCCAATGCGGTGGCGCGGATGCTGGAGCTGAGCGGGGTGTTCATGGCCATGACCTTTGTGGTGTTTGCGGCATACGGTCTGTTCGCGGCAGCCATACGCGGACACGTGATCTCTCGTCCCGCGATCATGTTATGGATGCGCCGCACATTCGCCGGCGCTTTCGTGCTGCTCGGCGCGAAACTGGCTTTGACGGAGCGATAGACTTATGGCCGACCTTTCGGGATTTCCCATCACCAAACGCTGGCCGGCGGCCGATCCCGACATTATCCAGCTCTATTCACTGCCCACGCCCAATGGGGTGAAGGTCTCCATCATGCTGGAAGAGACGGGCCTGGCCTATGAGCCGCATCTGGTCGATATCGGCAAGAACGAGACCTGGGTGCCCGAATATCTGGCGCTCAATCCCAACGGGAAAATTCCTGCCATCATCGATCCCAACGGGCCCGATGGCAAACCGCTGGCCCTGTTCGAGTCGGGCGCCATCCTGATCTACCTGGCCGAAAAGACCGGCAAGTTCCTGTCACACGATCCGGCCCGGCGCTACGAAACCATCCAGTGGGTAATGTTCCAGATGGCGGCGATCGGCCCAATGTTCGGGCAGCTCGGCTTTTTCCACAAATTCGCCGGTGCGGCCTATGAGGACAAGCGCCCTCGCGACCGTTATGCAGCCGAGTCGAAGCGCCTGCTTGGCGTGCTGGAAAGCCGGCTGGCCAATCGCGACTGGATCGTGGATGAGTATTCCATTGCCGATATCGCCACGCTGGGCTGGGTGCGTAACCTGATCGGCTTTTATGGCGCGGGCGAGCTGGTGGACTATGCCAGCCTCAAAAACGTACCGGCCTGGCTGGAGCGCGGCCTGGCACGGCCAGCCGTGCAGCGCGGATTGGAGATTCCTGCGCGGGGTTGATCGCCTACTGGTTGTTGAAGCCCTGGGTGGTGGCGAGCCACCAGGTGATGCCCGACGGGTCGGTGATGCCGCCGCGCTTGTCGGGATCATCCTTCCGCACTGGCTCCTGCACCACCTTGCCGCCGGCCGCCCTGGCCTTTTCAAAGCTGGCATCGACATCGGGCACATAGACATGGACATGGGCGCCGGTCGCGCCACCCTGCATCTGGCCGACCATGACGATGGTATCGTCGATGCGTATTTCGGCGTGACCGATGGTGCCGCCCGGCATGCGATGGATCATTTCGGGCTCGGCACCGAACACCGCCTTGATGAAATCGAGGGTCTGCCTGGCATCTTCGACGATCAGATAGGGCGACAGGCTGTTATGGCCGGCTGGCTTGTACATGGGAGCACCTCTTGGGTGTGGGGCAGAACGCGAGACCGATGGCACGGTTCCGCAACCACAAGGCAGGTCGCGCCGTTGTGTGCCATGGTCATTTCAGGGAGGCCACCACCATGCCCATGCCGCAAGAAAAAGATATTCGCGACCGCGCCTATGCGCTCTGGGAAAGCAGCGGATCGCCCGAAGGGCGGGACCAGGAATACTGGTATCGCGCCGAGCGCGAATTGAGCGAGGAAGCCGGGCTCGACACGTCCGAGGAGGCTGCGGAAATAAGCCAGCCCACACCGCCGGCAGGTACGCTGGCCCGCTGAACTAGCTCGTTGCCTGAACGGCGTCGGCTGCGGCGAGATAGGCGCCGCCCTCTTCCTTTTCGCCCAGCTCGATCAGGTGCAGGCCGGTGGAGACACGCTCTATATACCCCCATTGCCAGATGGCCTCGGCGGGCACCTGGGTGCGGCTTGTCAGGTGCCGGGCATGGCTGCGGGCCATGTCATGCGCGTGGCGGCCGCTGAGGCCTTCATGCCAGGCGCGGAGCAGCACGCCGAGATCGTAGGCCGGCTCGATGGCGAGGCCATCGGGATCGATGAATTTCCATTGCCGCCCGCCGGTTTCAGGCACTTCAAGGATATTGGCCGGGTGCGGGTCGCCATGGGCGAGCACGGCGTTTTCGGGCCGCCAGGCGGCGGCGCGGTCGCGGCAATACATCAGGGCCGTGTCGATCACCGGCTGGGTGCAGGGGCGGCCGAGTTCCTGCCATTTCTCGAGAATGGACAAGGCGAGGCTGTTGGCCTTTTCGGCGCCGGTGGCGAAGGTCCCGCCCGCCGGGACAGGTATCCAGGCGTCGAGCAGGGTGGAACACATGATGTCGATCTTGTTCCGATAGGGCATGTCGTGCTGGTCGAGGCGCGTGCCCAAACGCTCGAGCAGCATGGCGTGGCGGGCGGTATCCTGGCGGATCAGCCGGACATAGCCCTTGCCACGGGCAATGGCGAGAACCGTGACCTCGTGCCGCCCGCGCAGGCTGCCGGGGGTGGGCAGCTTGATGACAAAGCTCTTGCCGGTCGTGTCCACCGCTTCGGCGACGAAGGCCGTGCTGCCGCCCGATATGGCCTGGCCGATGGTCAGGCCCCAGTCATGCTCGAGCTCGTAGAGGTTGTCGTCGAGCGAGGCCAGCCAGTCCCGACCGGTCAGGCCCTCGGCTTCGGCGCGGCGGCGGACAATATCGGGAACGGGGAACCTGACATTGCCCTCCATGTCACACGCTGCCGACGGTCTTGAGTCGGATGCGGGGGTGAACCTCGTTCTGGCTCATCACCACGGTCTGCGGGCGGAAGCGCTCGATAATGGAGCGGACATGGGGCCGGATGGAGGGCGAGGTGATAAGCACAGGCAATTCGCCCTGCTGGGCGGCGCGCTCATAAGCCGTCTGGATGGCGCCGATGAATTGCTGCAGCCGGCTGGGGGCCATGGCCAGATGCCGGTTGTCGCCTTCGCCCACCATGGCCTCGGCAAAGTCGCGCTCCCATTGCGGGCCGAGGGTCAGCAAGGGCAGATTGCCATCGGGGCCGAGATTGGCGGCGCAGAGCTGTCGCGCCAGGCGGCTGCGGACATGTTCGGCAATGGTCTGCACCGAGCGGTTGGGGCCGGCGATCTCGGCAATGCCCTCGAGGATGGTCGAGAGGTCGCGGATGGAAATGCGCTCATTGAGCAGGGTCTGGAGCACGCGCTGGACGCCAGAGACGGAGATCAGGCCGGGCACGATGTCTTCCACCAGCTTCTGCTGGTCCTTGGGCAGGCCCGAGAGCAGCGACTGCACATTAGAATAGCTCAGCAGGTCCGCGACATTGGCCTTGAGCACTTCGGTCAGGTGCGTCGAGATGACGGTCGAGGGATCGATGATGGAAAGGCCGCGCAATTCGGCCTCGTCGCGCAGAGCGGGTTCGATCCAGGTGGCGGGCAGGCCGAAAGTGGGTTCGGTCGTGTGGGTGCCCGGCAGGTCGATCTGGTTGCCATAGGGGTCCATGACCATGAGCTGGTTGGCATAGATCTCGCCGGTGCCGGCTTCGACTTCCTTGATGCGAACCTTATAGACATTGGGCTCGAGCTGCATGTTGTCGAGGATGCGCACCGGCGGCATGACGAAGCCGAGCTCGATGGCGAGCTGCCGGCGAAGGGCCTTGATCTGTTCGGTGAGGCGATCGGTACCGGTCTCGTCTTCCTTGACGAGACTAAGCAGGCCATAGCCGAGTTCGAGCTTGAGTTCGTCGATCTTGAGGCTGTCTGTGATCGGCGCTTCGGCCGCGGCTGCGGCGGCGCCGGGCGGGGTGGCGGCGGCGTCGAGCGCCGCCTTGGTGGCAGTCTGGGCATCCCTGACGTCCTTGGTCCCGGCCGCCCGCCAGGCGACATAGCCGACGCCGGCGGCGAGGGCCATGAACGGGATAAAGGGCATGCCGGGAAGAAAGGCGAGGAGCGCCATAACGGCAGAGGACATGCCCAGGGCGCGCGGATAACCGGTGAACTGGGCCGAAAGGGCCTTGTCGGCCGAGCCGGTGACGCCGGACTTGGAGACGAGAATGCCGGCGGCG
>CBIGSA010000300.1:0-4306 GCA_966192215.1 uncultured Devosia sp.
ATGGCACCGGGCGGGCGGCGCGGGTGCGGCTGGACCGGATCGAGGTGGGCGGCATTGTGCGGGAACGGGTCGTGGCCTTCATCGCCGAGGATGGCGCGCTGGAAACGAGCCTGCTGGGCATGACATTCCTGGAAACGCTGAGCCGGTACAGCGTGACGCAGAATTCGCTGGAGCTGCTGGACTAGCGTTAGCAACCCCTCCCTAATGCTAGCGGACTGTTAGCATTGACGCGTTGGCGCGCTAGCTCGCTTCGGCCAGGCGCGGGCGGGTGACGGCATCCAGCGCGCGGAAGATCACCGAAGAATCCGCGCCTGGCTTGCAGGCGTCGACGCTGAGGATCTGGCGGAACTGGCGGGCGCCGGGCAGGCCATTGGCGAGGCCGAGCATGTGGCGGGTAATGGCGTTGACGCGCGTGCCCTCGGCTGCCTCGCGATCGGCGTAGTCGGCCATGGCCTGCATGACGGCTTCGAGGGTTACCGGTTCGGTGGTCGCGCCGAAGAAGCGGCGATCGACTTCGGCCAGCAGCATTGGCGTATGATAGGCGGCGCGGCCGAGCATGACGCCATCCATATGGACCATTTCGGCCTCGGCGACTTCGAGCGTTTCCAGGCCACCATTGATCATGACAGGCAAGGGCGCCAGCCGCGCGCGCAGGCGATGAACGCGATCATAGTCGAGCGGCGGGATGGTGCGGTTTTCCTTGGGGGAAAGGCCCTTGAGCCAAGCCTTGCGGGCATGGACATAGAGCGCATCGACGCCAGCGGCGACCATAGCGTCGGCGAAGCGGTCGAGGCTCTCTTCGGTGTCCTGATCGTCGATGCCGATGCGGCACTTGACGGTGACGGCCCGGTCAGTGGCGTCGCGCATGGCGCGGACGCAGTCGGCCACCAGGTCGGGCTCGGCCATGAGGCAGGCGCCAAAGCGGCCGGACTGGACCCGGTCGGAGGGGCAGCCAACATTGAGGTTGATTTCGGCATAGGCGTAGTCTTCGGCGAGACGGATGGCCTGGGCCAGTTCGACCGGATCGGATCCACCCAATTGCAGGGCGACGGGCGCTTCTTCGGCATTGAGGCGCAGGTGGCGGTGCGCATCGCCATGCACGATGGCCGCGCTGGTGATCATCTCGGTGAACAAAAGGGCTTCGCGCGTGAGCAAGCGATGCAGATAGCGGCAGTGCCTGTCCGTCCAGTCGATCATCGGCGCCACGGAAAAGCGGCGGGCGCGGGTCAGATCGAAATTTTCGGCGGGGGCGAGGCTTTGCACGGGTTGAGAGGCGCTCCTGATTGGGGCGCCTCTATACTATACGAGCGGGGCGCGACCAAGGCCCTGGGAGGATAACAGGGTTGCGATGACGCGGTCGGCCAGGTTGTTGCAACGGGCGCCGTCGAAGGGGAAGACGTCGGCAAAGGAACCGGCAATCTGCCGTTCGATAGCGGCACGCAGCAATTGCCGGGCCCGGTGCAGGCGCGTCTTGACCGTTTCAGGCTTGATCTCGAGCTGGCTGGCGGCTTCGGCGGCCGACAGGCCTTCGATATCGCGGAGGATGAAGACGAGCCGGAAGGCTTCGGGCAGCTCGTCGATGGCGTGTTCGAGCAGTTTGCGCATTTCGGTTCGGTCAGCCTCGCTGTCGGCGGGAAGGGGCACAAGGGAGATCGGGAACAGGGCGGCAAGGCCGGTATCGGCCTCGGCGGCGGCGTCCAGCGCCGTCAGCTCCGCCGTGGGACGGCGCTTGCGCATGCGGCCCAGGGCATCGTTGAGGGCGATGCGGGTGAGCCAGGTGGTGAAACGCGCCTCTTCACGGAAGGTGTCGAGATGGGTGAAGGCCTTCACATAGGTGGCCTGCACCACGTCCTCGGCTTCGGCATCATTGCGCAACACGCCGCGCGCCACGCGGAACAGGCGCTGGTTATTGGCCTTGATGAGGCCGCGAATGGCAGCTTCGCTGCCTTGCCGCGCCTGCGCGACAAGGGCGGCTTCGCTTTCTTCCGTGGCCAGTTCGGTAGCGATCATCTCCATGACGCCATACCTCATTCGTGCGATATCGTGCCGGCCGCCAGGATATCAGCGATGGCCGGGAAATTGGCCAGAGCGACATCCGGCAGAGCGGTGCGGGCAGGATCGGCAACAGTGGCTGGATAGTCCGCCGCCGGCGCATCGCCCACCACGATGCGGCCGACCATGCCGGCATGTTCATGCGGCACGCAATAATAGTCATAGACCCCCGGCACGGTCAGCGTCACCGAAAAGGACTCGCCGGGCAGCAGATAGTCCGAATCCCAGGGTTCAGCGCCCTCGGGAATGCGTTGCGGGCGATCGAAGATCGTCGGGTGATAAGCGGTCGCGGTATGGGCATTGCTCGGATCGCTATTGGTCCAGCGCAGGGTCTGGCCCGGCTGGATATGGATGCCGATCGGGTCGAACCAAACATCGGAGCCATCAGGCCGGCCGGTCATGGTCAGGTCGACGATCTCGGCGCCCAGCGCCACGAGGGGACGGAGGGCAAAGGCGGCGAGGGTGACCCCGCCGACCTGCAGAATGTTACGACGCGTAAGCATCACTCGGCCACCCGGGCTTCGTCGGCGACCGGCACATGCCAGAGCACGACATGGATATGCGGCTCTTCAACGCCGGGATGGCCAGCATTGTAGTAGACGTCGACGTGATCGACATTGCCGCCGGGGGCCGCGAGGTCCTCGAAGCGGCTATCGGGATTGAGGTCCTTGATCGGCAGCATATAGATGGTGCTGACCAGGGCCCCATCATGGTCGTAGGCCAGGAATGGGCCGGCCGGCAGGGTGGCGGGATCGACGAAGAGCTGGCCCATGCCGGGCAGGAAATCGGGCAGCGGGACCAGGCCGCTGACGGCGGCGAAACTGCCTGAAGGCGGTGCCTTGGCGATATCGGCCGGCACATCGTGGGCCAGCGCGGGCGGCGCTCCAAGCATGAGGGCGGCGGCGGCAAGGGCGAGGATTTTCACTTGGCATCTCCTGGTTCGACGGCGGCCTGTGCCGCTGTTCTGAACCATTGGATGACGCGCGAGATGAAAGGTTCCCGCCCCGCCCCTCGCCCCAGAAAGATCAGGCCTTCGCCAGTGCCTGTTCGATATCGGCGATGATGTCGTCGATATGCTCGATGCCGACCGAGATACGCACCAGATCCTCGGAGACGCCAGCGCGAGCCAGTTCCTCGGGATTGAGCTGGCGGTGGGTGGTGGAGGCCGGGTGGCAGGCCAGCGACTTGGCATCCCCGATATTGACCAGGCGCAGCACCATGTTCAGCGCATCGATGAATTTGCCACCCGCTTCCTGGCCGCCCTTGATGCCGAAGCTGACAATTCCAGAGGCCTGGCCCTTGGTGATGCGCTTGGCGACGGCATTGTATTTGCTGTCGGGGAGTGCTGCGTAGTTCACCCAGTTTACCTTGGGGTGGCTCTTGAGGAACTGCGCCAGCTTGAGGGCATTTTCGCAATGCCGTTCCATGCGCAGGCCCAGCGTTTCGAGGCCCATGAGGAAGAGGAAGGCATTGTGCGGAGAAAGGGCCGCGCCCTTGTTGCGCAGGGGTACGACGCGGCAGCGGCCGATATAGGCGGCCGGGCCCAAGGCTTCGGTATAGACGACACCGTGATAGGACGGGTCGGGCTGGTTGAGCACCGCGAAGCGCTCCTTGTTGGCGACCCAGTCGAACTTGCCGCTATCGACGATGATGCCGCCGATGGAATTGCCATGACCGCCGATATATTTGGTCAGGGCATGGATGACGATATCGGCGCCGAAATCGATGGGACGGCATAGATAGGGTGTCGCTACGGTATTGTCGACAATAAGCGGCACGCCATGTTTGTGGGCCACCTCGGCCAGACGCTCGATATCAACGACATTGCCGGCCGGATTGCCGATGGATTCGCAGAAGACGGCCTTGGTCCTGCCGTCGATCAGCTTGTCGATGGCGTCACCAGCCTCGGCCATGCGCACTTCAATGCCCTGGCGGGGGAAGCTGTGCATGAACAGGTTATAGGTGCCGCCATAGAGCTGGCTGATGGAGACGATGTTGTCGCCGGCCTCGGTGATGGCTTCGATGGCATAGGTGATCGCGGCCATGCCCGAGGCGACGCAGAGGCCGCCAATGCCGCCTTCCATCTCGGCCAAGCGCTGTTCGAGAACCGCCGTGGTGGGGTTCATGATGCGCGTATAGATATTGCCCGGCACGGCCAGGTTGAACAGGTCGGCGCCATGCTGGGTGTCGTCGAAAGTATAGGATGTGGTCTGGTAGATCGGCACGGCGGCCGCCTTGGTCGTTGCCTCGGCGG
>CBIGSA010000301.1:0-4302 GCA_966192215.1 uncultured Devosia sp.
GGTTCATTTCAGTTCACGCCCACCGGCCGTCACCCGGGCGTGACCCGAGGGCTAAGCACTTGCGGGGCAATCGTCAAGTGAAGAGCCCTCGGGTCACGCCCGAGGGTGACGATCTGTGGTTGGGGCCACACCCCTGCCCCCTGTTTCAGAGCCAGCCAAGGGCAAGCTGCTTGAGGGCGTCGGTGGCCTTGCGGACGATATCGCCTTCCCCGACGCTTTCTGCGGCAAAGAGCGGCGCAGTCTGCACCAGTTGGTCGTCGCAGAAGACGCGCAGTTCGGCGATCCTGTCGCCCTGGGTGACCGGTGGCATCAGCGGGCCGGTATAGCTGACCTGGGCGTTGAGGCATTTGCGCGAGCCGCGCGGCAGGTAGAGCGCGACTTCACCATCGCCCACCAGGCCGACGCTGGGACTGCTGCCGCCATAGACATCGGCATAGGCGACCACGGCGCCTTCGGGATAGGCGGCGACGCGCTCGAAGGCGCGGGCGCCCCAGGTGATGAGCTTGCGGCCCTCCTCGGTGCGCTGGGCCATGGAGGTGAGGCCATGGATCACCGCCACCAGGCGGCGGCCGCCTTCATCGGTGGAGATGACCGAGCCATAGCCGGCGGCCTCGGTATGGCCCGTCTTGAGGCCATCGACGCCGATGCCCAGTTCCACCAGCGAATTGCGGTTGGGCTGCTTGATGCCGTTCCACTCCATCTCGGGCTCGGAGAAGTAGTGGTAGTATTGCGGGAATTCGCGGATCAGGTAGCGCGCCAGATCGGCCAGGTCGCGTGCCGTGACATACATGTCCGGGTCCGGCAGGCCGGTGGGGTTGGTGAAGTGAGAGTCGGCGAGGCCGATTTCCTCGCCTAGCTCGTTCATCATGGCAGCAAAGCTGGCTTCAGAGCCGGCAATACCTTCGGCCAGCACGATGGCCGCGTCGTTGCCGGACTGGATGATGACCGAGCGGATGAGGTCTTCGACCGAAATCTGGGAGTTGAGCTCGGCGAACATGGTCGAGCCGCCCGAAGCGGCGCCGCCGGTGCGCCAGGCATGTTCGGAGACGAAGAATTCGTCAGCCATGGACAGGCGCCCGCTGCGGATTTCGTTGAAGACCACGGCAACGGTCATGAGCTTGGCCATGCTGGCCGGCTCCATGGGCAGGTCGGCATCCTTCTGGAAGATGACCGTGCCGGAATCCTCGTCCATCAGGATGGCGAACTTGGCCTTGGTGTCGAAATCGGCCTGCGCGAAAGCTGGCACAGTCAAGGCCAGCATGATCGCCAGTATCTGCCAGATCCGTTTCACGAGCGCTGCGTCCTATCGCTGTACCGGAGTCTATCCAATTGCAAACTAATAGAGAATTATGTCGGTAAGGCCAAGTTCCCTTGCCAGATCGAGGGCATCAATTCTTGAGACGCCGGGCTTGAGCCAGGTCAGGGTCAGCCGGGTCGCGGCACGGCCATTGACGGTGACTGCTTCCTCGTCGACCGCGCCCAGCAGAGCGAAGCGTTCGGCCAGGGCGATGGCATTGGCCTGGTCGGAGAAAATACCAAGGCCCAGCTTGATGTCGCGGGCATCGGCATCGACGGATTGCACCCAATCGTCGAGGTCGCCGGCGCGGGTTGCCATGGCGTTGACCGCCGCATGGGCAGTGCCGATGGCTGCGTCCTGTTCCTGCGGGGTGGTGTCGGCATAGGAGAAGAGGCTGCCGAAGAAATTGCCGGCAATGTCGGCGAGGCTGTTGGTATTGTCGGCCTGGGCGAACTGTGTGCCGCCGCCGAAGTCGGCCGGACCATTGTAGGAAGCCATCAGCATACGGGTGTCGTCGCCTTCGAGCGGCGCCGGGCCGACATATTCGGCCTTGATCTGGGTATGGCCGTTATTCACATAACCCAGCATGGACGCGGCGCGGTAGCTGAGGTCCATGATGCGGCCGGGCATATAGGGGCCGCGATCGTTGACGCGGACGATGATGGAGCGGCCATTGGCCTGGTTGGTGACCCGGACATAGGATGGCAAAGGCAGCGTGGGATGCGCGCCGGTGATCGCGTTGGCTGAGAAGATTTCCCCGTTAGCTGTTCTGCGGCCATGGAAATCCGCGCCGTACCAAGAGGCGTCGCCGGTGGCGACATAGTCGGGGTCTTCGGCCGGAACGTAGCGGAGGCCGCGAACGGTATAGGGCTGGCCGACCTGGTAGCGCCCGCCCCCCTTGGGCGGATTGGCGGCCGTGGTGACGCGGGGCGAGGCCTTGCCGTATTCGGAGCCGAAGGCGGCGCGATTGACAGTGGGGCCAAGGCTGCCGCCGCAGGCCGCGAGCACGGGGGCGACAAGGGCCGCGAGGGCGACAAAGCGGATGGCATGGCGCCAGGAGGTCGTCGTCACGGTACGCAAACTCTACGCTGAACTTACACTGCGAGCGCCGATCATAACGCGACCGGGTAGCACTCGCATTCAGTTAGCGTTTTGCTGGTTTCGGTGAGGTTAAGGGCAACAGACTGTTAGCATTGAGCGTAGCATTTGATGCCAATGCGCGGCTGTTCGGGGATAAATCCGACCCCAGAGTGATATTGCGCATTTACAGATATAAAGATATCTTTATGTCATCGGATTAGCGACAACCGAGGTATTTGGCGATGAGCCAGCATGATGAGCCCCATATCCCCGACTGGAACGAGGTCCGCTCTGCGCTGACCAGGGCTGCGCAGGAGCGCATCCTGATTCTGGACGGCGCCATGGGCACCATGATCCAGCGGCTGAAGCTGACCGAGGAGAATTTCCGCGGCACGCGATTCAAGAACTGGAAGCTGCCGCTGCAGGGCAACAACGATCTGCTGGTTATAACCGAGCCCAAGGTGATCGAGGATATCCACTTCGACTATTATATGGCCGGCGCCGATATCGTCGAAACCAACACCTTCTCGGCGACCTCGGTTGCGCAGGCGGACTATGCCTGCGAGGAGGCGGTCTATGACATCAACTACCAGGGCGTGATCGTTGCCCGGCGGGCGGCCAGGCGTGCCGAGGCGGCGGATGGCAAGCGCCGGTTCGTGGCGGGCGCACTGGGGCCGACCAACAAGACCTCGTCCATGTCGACCGACGTCAACAGCCCTGGCCACCGGGCCATCACTTTCGATGAACTCGTGGAGGCCTATGGCGAGGCCTTGCGCGGGCTGATCGATGCCGGCGCGGATATGCTGCTGTTCGAGACTATCACCGACACGCTCAATACCAAGGCGGGTATCTTCGCGGCGCGGCGGATTTTCGACGAGCGCGGGATCGATGTGCCGATCATGATTTCCGGCACGATCACCGATCTCAGCGGCCGCACGCTCAGCGGACAGACGCCGACGGCTTTCTGGTATTCGGTGCGCCACGGCAATCCCTTCACGATCGGGCTCAATTGCGCGCTGGGCGCCAATGCTATGCGGGCGCATCTGGGCGAATTGTCCGACGTGGCCGACACGTTTATCTGCGCCTATCCCAATGCGGGCCTGCCCAATGCGTTCGGGCAGTATGACGAGAGCCCGGAATTCATGGCAGAGCAGATCGAGGGCTTTGCAGCCGAGGGCTATGTGAACATCGTCGGCGGCTGTTGCGGCTCGACGCCGGATCATATCCGGGCGATTGCCGAGGCCGTGGGCAGGCACAAGCCGCGCGCCGTGCCCAAGGCCGAAAAATTCCTGCGCCTGTCGGGGCTGGAGGCCTTTACGCTGACGCCGGAAATTCCCTTCGTGAATGTGGGCGAGCGCACCAATGTCACGGGCTCCGCCCGCTTCCGCAAGCTCATCACCGCCGGCGACTATACGGCGGCGCTGGACGTGGCGCGGGACCAGGTGGCCAATGGCGCCCAGGTCATCGACATCAACTTGGATGAGGGCCTGATCGACAGTAAGCAGGTGATGATCGACTTCCTCAACCTGCTGGCGGCCGAGCCCGACATTGCCAAGGTGCCGCTGATGATCGATTCCTCCAAGTGGGAGGTGATCGAGGCGGGCCTGAAATGCGTGCAGGGCAAGGCGCTGGTCAATTCCATCTCGATGAAGGAAGGTGAAGAGGCGTTCCTGCATCATGCGCGGCTGGTGCGTGCCTATGGCGCGGCCGTGGTGGTGATGGCCTTCGACGAGCAGGGCCAGGCCGATACGATCGAGCGGAAAGTGGCGATCTGTACGCGGGCCTACAAGTTACTGACCGAAAAGGTCGGCTTCCCGCCCGAGGACATCATTTTCGACCCCAATGTGTTCGCGGTGGCGACGGGCATCGAGGAACATAATGGCTATGGCATCGCCTTTATCGAGGCCACCAAGCAGATCATGGAC
>CBIGSA010000302.1:0-4268 GCA_966192215.1 uncultured Devosia sp.
TGTCTCTCCACACCCACGGAGTCACCCCGGCCTTGAGCCGGGGCCCATCCCGAGATCGTCGAACTGCCGCAAAGTGGTTCAGTCTGACATCTCAGGATGGATCCCGGCTCAAGGCCGGGATGGCACCGAGAGAGTGGAAGCGGCGGGAGGAAACAAATGACCGACACGATCATCGACAAATCCACTATCGAAGCCGAAAACGCCAGGCGCGCGGCGGACCTGCATGTCGACTACGACACGCTCGGCGAGCGCCTCGACCGGCGCGGCGTCGATATCGACGCCATCAAGGCCAAAGTCGCCGCCTTCTCCGTCGCCGTCCCCTCCTGGGGCGTCGGCACAGGCGGCACCCGCTTTGCCCGCTTTCCCGGCAAGGGCGAGCCGCGCGATATCTTCGACAAGATCGAGGATTGCGCCGTCATCTCCCAGCTCACGCAGGCCACCCGCACCGTCTCGCTCCATATTCCGTGGGACAAGGCCGATCCGAACCGGCTCAAGCAGGCCGCCAGCCGCTTCAATCTCGGCTTCGACGCCATGAATTCAAACACTTTCTCGGATGCTCGGGGCCAGATTCAGTCCTACAAGTTCGGCTCGCTGTCGGCCGCCGACGCGGCCACGCGGCAGCAGGCCATCGAGCATAACCTCGAATGTGTCGAGATCGGCAAGACCATCGGCGCCAAGGCCCTCACGGTCTGGATCGGCGACGGCTCCAACTTCCCTGGCCAGGTCAATTTCACCCGGCAGTTCGAGCATTACCTGGACTCGATGAAGTCCATCTATGCCGCCCTGCCAGATGACTGGCGCATCTATACCGAACACAAGATGTACGAGCCGGCCTTCTATTCGACCGTCGTGCAGGATTGGGGCACCAATTACCTGATCGCCAAAGAGCTGGGCGACAAGGCCTATTGCCTGGTCGATCTCGGCCACCACGCGCCCAACGTCAATATCGAGATGATCGTCGCCCGCCTCGCCCAATTCGGCAAGCTCGGCGGCTTCCATTTCAATGACAGCAAATATGGCGACGACGATCTCGACGCCGGCTCGATCGACCCGTTCCGCCTGTTCCTTGTCTTCAACGAACTGGTGGACGCCGAAAGCCGCGATGCCGGTTTCCACCCCGCGCACATGCTCGACCAGTCGCACAATGTCACCGACCCGATCGAGTCACTGATGCTGTCGGCCGCCGACGTGCAGCGCGCCTATGCCCAGGCCCTCCTGGTCGACCGCGCCGCTCTCAAGGCCGCGCAGGAAGCCAACGACGCCCTCGCCGCCACCCAGGCCCTGCGCCTGGCCTACCGTACCGATGTCGAGCCGATCCTGGCCACTGCCCGCATGGAACAGGGCGGCGCCATCGATCTTTTGGCCACGTACCGCGCCTCCGGCTACCGCCAGAAGGTCGCGGAAGTGCGCCCGGAAGTGGCGGCGGGCTCCAGCGGCATCGTCTAAGAATTTCCGACGCACCTCCCCGCGCTGGAAATAACGAGGCCCGGTGAGCAATCACCGGGCCTTTCGTTGGCGGCAAAAGTACAGGTCCTGCCCACCCTCCCCCATGAGCGGAGGTAGCGTCGCCAGGCCCAACGGGCCGTAGCAGCAGCGACAACCGCACAACCATTCGCTCGATGCTAACAGTCTGCTAACACTTGCGGGGGGTCGCTAACGCGCTTCGCATAAGGCTGCCTTATGCCTATTTCATCGTCGGGAACTGGAATTCCGCGCCATCCTTGATGCCGCTCGGCCAGCGCGTGGTGACGGTTTTCACCCTGGTCCAGAACTGCATGGAATCGGTGCCATACTGGTTCAAATCCCCGAACGAGCTCGCCTTCCAGCCGCCGAAGCTGTGATAGGCGACCGGCACCGGGACCGGCACGTTGACCCCCACCATGCCCACATTGACCCGCGAAGCGAAATCGCGCGCCGCGTCGCCGTCCCGGGTGAAGATGGCCACGCCGTTGCCGTAGGGATTTTTCGACGGCAGCTCAAGGGCTTCCTCATAGGTCTTCGCTCGCACCACCGACAGGACGGGGCCGAAAATCTCTTCCTTGTAGATGTCCATGTCGGTGGTCACATGGTCGAACAGGCAGGGCCCGACAAAGAAGCCATTCTCATAGCCCTGCAGCGAGAAATCTCGCCCGTCGACCACGAGCTTGGCGCCCTGCTCCACGCCCTTGTCCACCAGGCCCAGTACCCGCTCCTTGGCCGCCGCCGTCACCAGCGGCCCCATCTCCGACGCCCGGTCGGCATAGGGCCCCACCTTGAGTTTTTCGATGCGCGGCACCAGCGCTTCGATGATCCGGTCGGCGGTCGCCTCGCCCACCGGAACGGCCACCGAAACCGCCATGCAGCGTTCGCCGGCCGCGCCATAGCCCGATCCCATCAACGCGTCGGCGGCCTTGTCCATATCGGCATCGGGCATGATGATCATGTGGTTCTTGGCGCCGCCAAAGGCCTGCACGCGCTTACCATTTGCCGCTGCTGTGGCGTAGACATAGCGGGCAATCGGGGTCGAGCCGACAAAGCTCACCGCGCCGATCGCCTCGTGGCTCAATATGCCGTCCACCGTCTCCTTGCCGCCCTGCACCACGTTGAGCACGCCCTTTGGCAGGCCGGCCTCGATGGCCAGTTGCGCCAGCCGCACCGGCACCGACGGGTCGCGTTCGGAGGGCTTGAGGATGAAGGCATTGCCCGAAGCAATGGCCGGCGACAGCATCCAGAGCGGGATCATGGCCGGGAAGTTGAACGGGGTTATCCCCGCGCCGATCCCCACCGGCTGGCGCATGGAATACATATCTATCCCCGGCCCTGCCCCCTCGGTATAGGCTCCCTTGAGCAGATGGGGCGCGCCGGCGACGAATTCGGCCACTTCGAGCCCGCGCAGCACGTCCCCCTTGGCGTCATCAAAGGTCTTGCCATGTTCGGCGCTCAGCAATTCAGCCAGTTCGTCCATATGCTGGTTGAGCAGGGCTACATAGTTGAAGAATACCCGCGCCCGGCGCTGCGGATTGGTCGCTGCCCAGCCCGGCTGCGCTGCGGCAGCCGAGGCGACAGCAGCTTCGAGTTCGGCCTGCGTGGCCAGCGCCACCCGCGCCTGCACCTCGCCGGTCGCCGGGTTGAACACGTCCTGAAACTGCGTGCTGGAACCGGTGGTTTCGGCGCCGTCGATAAAATGGCCAATGGTGCGCATGAGGCCCTCCTTGTTCGGATAACCTCATCGCGCTATAAATTCATATGTTCAACGCGATAGATTTCGCATCTGTTGTGCAGGAATTATAGCACAATGAACTGGGACGACGTTCGAATTTTCCTCGCCGTAGCCCGCAGCGGCCAGATTCTCGGCGCCGCCCGCAGCCTGAATCTCAATCACGCCACGGTTGCCCGCCGCCTCACCGCGCTGGAGACCGCCCTGGGCAGCACGCTGTTCATCCGGCGCACCAATGGCTCGGATCTGTCACCCAATGGCGAACGGTTCCTGGTCCATGCCGAGGCCATGGAAAGCGCCATGCTGGCGGCCAGCGAATCCGCCGGGGCCGACAGGATGATCGATGGCACCGTCCGGGTCGGCGCTCCCGATGGTTTCGGCGTCGCCTTCCTCGCCCCGCGGTTGGGCGAACTCACCGAGCGCCATCCCGGCCTGCGCATCGAGCTGGTCCCCGTCCCCCGCGCCTTCTCGCTGTCCCGTCGCGAGGCCGATATTGCCGTCACCCTCGAGCGTCCACGCGAGGGTCGTCTGGTCGCCCGCAAGCTCACCGATTATCGGCTGGGCCTATACGCTTCAAAGGCTTACCTGGACAGCCACGGCACGCCCGAGACCCTGGCCGACCTCGCCACGCACCGCTTGGTCGGCTATGTCGAAGACCTGCTCTACACAGCCTCCCTCGACTACACGGGCGAATTCCTCAAGGGCTGGCATTCCTCGCTGGCCGTGTCTTCAGCCATGGGCCAGACCGAGGCGGTGCGCGCCGGAGCCGGCATCGGCATTCTCCATGCCTTCATGGCCGGCCGGGACAAGGGCCTTATCCCGGTCCTGCCGGCCCAAACGCTGACCCGCAGCTACTGGACCGTTGTCCACGAAGACCTGCGCAGCATCAGCCGCGTGGCGCTGGTCGCCGAATTCCTCAGCGAGATCGTCAGCCGCGACCGGGCGATATTCTAGATGCCCTGCCCTGCACGCAATGCTTCGGTCGCCGGCACGACCCAGTCGCGGAAGGCCTTGATCTTGGTGCTGTTCCGGCGCGCCTCGGGATAGACGAAGTACTAGCCGTGTCCGTCCC
>CBIGSA010000303.1:0-4264 GCA_966192215.1 uncultured Devosia sp.
CCTCGCCGGGCGGCGCGATGACGCGGCCGACGACATCGGCCCCGAGCAGCAGGATGGGCGCCAGCAGCATGGAATAGGGCAGAATCCAGCGATAGTTGGGGCCGGTGATGGCGCGGGCGACATGCGGCACGGTGAGGCCGACAAAGGCGATGGGGCCGGCCGCGGCGGTGGCGGCGCCGGAGAGGATGACGGCGGCGAGACCGGCGATGGCGCGGGAGCGACCGACATTCTGGCCCAGGGCGCGGGCGATGTCCTCGCCCATGGAGAGACCATCGAGCATGCGGCCTGTGGCGAGGGCCAGGACCATGCCGATGGCGAGGAACGGGGCGACCTGGATGAAGATATCCATGTCGCGGCCGACCAGCGAGCCGACCTGCCAGAAGCGGATTTCATCGAGCGTGCGCGGGCTGGTGAGCAGGATGGCTGACGTGACCGACTGCATGGCGGCAGTCATGGCAGCGCCGGCCAAGGCCAGCTTGACGGGAGTGGCGCCTTCGCGGCCGAGCGAGGCGACTGCATAGACGATCAGCATAGCGGCTCCTGCCCCGATAAAGGCCAGCCAGACATAGACGCTCAGCTGAGTGATGCCGAAGACGGCAACGCCAAGCACGACGAAGACCGCAGCCCCGGAATGGATGCCCAAGATGGAGGGATCGGCCAGGGGATTGCGCGTGGCCCCCTGGAGCACGGCGCCGGAAAGGCCTAGCGCCGCGCCGACTGCGAGGCCGATGGCGGTACGCGGCAGGCGCAGGTCCCAGATGATGCGGTGATCGGTGGAGGCGGGATCGAAGGCGGTCAGCGCCGTCCACACGGTTTCAAGCGTAATGGGGCGGGCGCCTACGGTAACGGAGAAGAAGGCGACCAGCAGCACCGCACCGCCAAGACAAAGGAGGCCAAGCGCGAGCGCGGCCCCCCTGGCGGTGACAATGCTGGCGGAAGCAGCAGGCATGATTATTCGCCGAGATTTTCGTCGGCGGCCTCGATGGCGGCGGTCAGCTTCGCAAGTTCGCTGGCATAGGCACCGTAGTTGCGGAGCCAGAAGGCCGGCCAATCGGTGACGGCACCAGCTTCGGCGGCCTTCATCAGGGTCCAGGTGGGCTGGGCCAAGGCGGTTTCCATGGTCGCGGGGGAGCGGTTGTCGACCAGGATCAGGTCGGGCTGGTATTTGTCGGCGTTTTCCCAGGAGAGGGTTTCCCAATAGCCGCGGTCATCGGCCACTTCGGGGTCGATGAGATTGAGGCCCCAGGCGTGGAAGTCCATCAGCTCGGCCGAGCCGCCGGTGGCGGCGACATAGAGCGCGTCCTCACCGGCCCAGACAGCCAGCGCAGTCAGGTCGGGCTTGGCTGATGTGGCCGCCTCGAAGGCGGCCTTGGCGGTTTCAAACGCGGCCTTGTCGGCGGCGACGGAGGGCTCGCTGAGATCGGCGCCCAGGCTGGCGGCAATGTCTTCATAATCCTCGATCAAAGCGAGGATGGAATCGCCATTGGTGGGGCCAGTTATGGGGGCGAGCGGGCTCAGCGCATTGACCACGGCCTCGCCACCACTCCAGGTGGAGTCCAGCGGCCAGTATTCGGCGATGACCAGATCGGGCTGCAGGGCAGCGGCCTTTTCGATATCAACCTCGCCCCAGGCCTGGCCGATGATCTCGATGCCGGTCAGGTCGAGACCCTGGAGGGCCTTGGCATCGGCGAGCGGGCCATCGGCATAGATGCCGACCGGGCGGATGCCCAGCGGGATGAGGCCGGCCGCCGCATCCTGGCTGGCGATGATGCGGGTGGGTACTTCGTCCAGGGTGACGGTGTTGCCGAGGCTGTCAGTATAGGACCAGGGCTCGGCCTGGGCGATGACGGGGGTCAAAGCAAGGGCGACGACGGAGAAAGAAAGCAGGGTCCTGACAAGCATTTGCGGCTCATGCGCTGGTGATGAAACTTGGCCGGTTCCTACGGGAGGTAAGTTGAATGGTCAAGTCATGTTTTGGGCGCGAGGGTGGACGCTATTTCTCCTCACCCACCTGCGCCTCCCGCGGACTGATCCCCGGGTCACTCTCAACACGGCGCAAGCGGCGACAGACCCCCGAATCAAGTCCGGGGAGGCGATTGTGGGTGGGATAGCTTTGCTCAGTAAACAACCCTCGGGTCGAGCCCGAGGGCGGTATGGTGGGTGGGCGGAAGCAGGCCTGTCAGGCCGGCTTGCGATACTGGTAGATGCCGACGTCGATGGAGCCCTCGGTGAAGCCGGCTTCGCAGTAGCTCAGGTAATAGACCCACTTGCGCTTGAACTCTTCGTCATAGCCGAGCGGGGCGATCATGGGCCAGCGTTCGAGGAACCGCTCGCGCCAGAGTTTCAGCGTGCGGGCATAGGAGAGACGGAAGGTTTCGACGTTTTCAAGCACGAGATTGTACTTGTCGCCGAATTCCTTCATCACCGTCTTGGTGAGCAGCATGCCGCCGGGGAAGATGTAGCGCTGGATGAAATCGGGGCCGCTGCGATAGCCCTCGAAATCGGCCTCGTTGATGGTGATGGCCTGGATGGCGGCGGTGCCGCCCGGCTTGAGGCGATCATGGATGGTCTGGAAATAGCTGGGCCAGTTGTCCTCGCCCACGGCCTCGATCATCTCGATGGAGCCGATATGGTCGAACTGGCCTTCGGTGTGGCGGTAATCCTCGAAGACCAGGGTGGCGAACTTGTCGAGGCCCTGGCGGGCCAGGCGCTCGAGGCCGAATTTGAGCTGTTCAGCCGAGAGAGTGATGCCGCGCAGATGGGCCTTGTAGTCGCGGGCCACGGTTTCGGCGAAGCCGCCCCAACCGCAGCCGATCTCCAGCACGGAGGAGCCCTCGGTGATGCCGGCCATGTCTGCTACGCGGCGATATTTGGCAAGCTGAGCCTCCTCGAGGCTCTGATCGCCCGAGGTGAAGACGGCCGAGGAATAGGTCATCGATGGGTCGAGCCACTGGCCGTAGAAGTCGTTGCCGAGGTCATAGTGCTCGGCGATGTTCTTCTTGGAGCCTTCCAGCGTGTTGCGGCGCGACAGGTGATAATGCAGATCGCCGGCCGCCTTGCGGAAAAAGCCGGGATTGGCGCTGTCGAACATGTCGCGGTTCTGCAGGAAGAAGCGGAACAGGGCGGTGAGGTCATCGACCTCGATATCGCCGCTCATATAGGCGGCGGCAAAGCCGACCGTGCCGCGCTGCATGGCCTCGCGCAGAACGCGGAAATTGTTGAGGCGCAGCACGGCGTGTTCGCCGGTGGCCGGATTGCCGACCGTACGGGTGCGGCCATTGGGGAAAATAACTGTCAGCGCGCCATGGCGGGGATTGCCGATCATGGTGACGCCGATACGCTCGACGGCCCAGGAGGCAAACCGGGTCCACAGGGTTACGCCGGTATCGGTGGAATTTTCTGCTACGGACTTCGTCATCGGGCCGCTTGATCCAAATTTACAAAACCTGGCGGCGGCCTTGGGGCTGCCGCCTCAATCTGAGCGTCGGCGACATACATTGCACCACTAAAGTGGCGCTTGACGGTGTATGCCCGGCGCCAGTTTAGCCGCCATAAGAGGATATGCAAGCAGCAGTTTTCTGCCGATCACCCCTTTGGACGGGCCAGATCGGTAAGGCGGAACTGCACCTGTTCGCGGCCCTGATAGTGATCGATGGACAGCGAACCGGCAAAATGGAAAGCCGAGTCGGGCTCACGCAGCAGGGCATCGCCAATGGCGCTGCTGGCGGCGCGGAAGGCGATGGCCTTGAGGCGGGCGCCGTCTTCGGAGGTGAGGGTGAAGCTCACATGGCCGCCCTTGCCGACGACCTGCGCGAAGCGGGCGCGATGGGCCGGAAAGGCGAAGACCGGGCCCGGATTGCCAGAGCCGTAGGGCCCTGCCCGCTCAAGATCATGCACCAGATCAAGGCTGGCGCCACGGGCGGTGAGCGCAGCGTCGATGGACAAGGCGGTAGCGGCGCGGGCGGCGGTGACGTCGACGGACAGCGCCTCGGCGAGGAAGGCCCGGAACGGACCGAGCTGGCCGGGCTTGATGGTGACGCCGGCCGCCATGGCATGGCCGCCGCCCTTGGCGACGAGGCCGCGTTCCACCGCCTCGATCACGGCGCGACCGAGATCGACGCCGGGCATGGAGCGGCCGGAGCCGGTGCCGGTACCGTCGGGTCCGAGCGCGATGGCGAAGGTGGGTCGCTCGAATCGTTCGCGCAGGCGGGCGGCAATGAGGCCGGCGACGCCGGGATGCCAGTTGGCGGATGCGAGAACCAGG
>CBIGSA010000304.1:0-4235 GCA_966192215.1 uncultured Devosia sp.
CTTCGGCGATCATGCCGTCATATTCGAGGCTGGCGACTTCGGCCGAAACCGGGCCGGGAACGATCGAGCAGATTTCCTTGACGACTTCCTTGAAGTCGCGGCCGGACTTGGCGATCAGCGACGGATTGGTGGTCACACCATCCAGCAGGCCGGTCTCGTAGAGCTCCTTGATGTCCTTGATTTCCGCAGTATCGACGAAGAACTTCATGGTTCCCTCCTAAAGCCTGGTGTACTTGCCCTTGGGCAAAGATGTAGCACGGCAAAGCCTTGCCGCAAGGTCAATCGGTAGCGCTATTTGATGGCTGCCAGCATGGCGTCGGCCAGTTCGCCAACGCGATCTTCCGGGATGCCGGCGACATTGATGCGGCTATCGCCAATCATATAGACGCCGTTGTTGGCCTTAAGATGTTCGACAACCGAATTTTCGAGGCCCAGCAGCGAAAACATGCCGCGATGGGCGGCAATGAAGTCGAAATCCTTGGAGTTCGACCGCTGGCGGATGGCCTCGCTGAGCTTTTCGCGCAGCCGGATCATGCGGGCGCGCATGCCATTGAGCTCGGCTTCCCATTCAGCACGCAATTCGGCGTCCTCGAGGATGGTGCGGATGATCTCCGCGCCATGATCGGGGGGCTGGCTATAGGCGCCGCGGATAATGTTGAGCAGTTGCGACTGGGCAATGTCGGCCTGGGCGGCATCGCGGGCGACGAGAATGGCGGCGCCGACGCGTTCGCGGTAGAGGCCGAAATTCTTGGAGCCCGAGAAGGCGACCAGCGCTTCGCGGACCGAGGACAGGACCTTGCGCAGGCCGTAGGCGTCGGCTTCCAGCCCGTCACCGAAGCCGAGATAGGCCAGGTCGATGAAGGGCAGCGCACCCGTGCGGGCCAGGCTCGCGGCAACCTTATCCCATTGATCGTTCGAAAGATTTGCGCCGGTCGGGTTGTGGCAGCAGCCATGCAGGAGAACGACGTCCCCCTGGCCGAGGCCATCCAGCGTGGCCAGCATTTCGGCGAATTTGACGCCACGCGTCGCAGTGTCGAAATAGGGGTAGGTCTTAACCTTGAGGCCGGAATTTTCCGCGATCGGATTGTGGTTCGGCCAGGTCGGATCGGAAACCCAGACGGTTGCGCCGGGGCGGGCGCGGTTGACCAGCTGCATCAAAACCCAGAGCGAACCAGTGCCGCCCGGAGCCTGGGCGATGCGGACGCGCGAGCGATCGATGCTATCGGCCAACACCAGGTCGAGCACGGCGGCGGCATAGCCCTTGTTGCCGGCAATGCCGAGGTAAGTCTTTGTCTTGCCAGCCGAAAAAATCTTCTGTTCGGCTTTCTTGACCGCCGACATGATCGGGGTAGTGCCCTGCTCATCCTTGTAGACGCCGACGCCAAGGTCGATCTTGGTGGGACGCGGGTCGGCCGCGTATTCGCCCATGAGCGCCAATATCTTGTCGCCGGGGGCCTTGGTCAGAGTCTCGAACATGATGAAGAGTCGTTCCGGTGGGAGGCGGGGTTGTTATAGGGGGCGGTGGAATTTTTGCAATGAGGAGAAGACCCCTCACCCGCCGCCGCGCGGCGACCTCTCCCCGGAGGGGCGAGGTGAGATTGGCTCATCGTTTTATGCCGGCCTTGTCCAGTTCGGCAAGCAATTGCGGAATGATTTCAAAGAGATCGCCGATCAGCGCCGCATCGGCGAGCTTGACCAGGGGGGCCTCGGCGTCGGTGTTGATGGCGACGATCTTCCTGGCACCCTGGATGCCGGCAAGGTGTTGCAGTGCGCCCGAAATGCCGATGGCGATGTAGAGATCGGGGGCGATGATCTTGCCGGTCTGGCCGACCTGCCAGTCATTGGGAGCATAGCCCGCATCGACAGCCGCACGGGTAGCGCCGATGGCGGCTCCGAGCTTTTTGGCGAGCTTTTCAATGAGTTGGAAGTTCTCGGCCGAACCGAGCGCAACGCCTCCGCCGACCACGATCTGGGCGGTGGCGAGATCAGGCGTGTCGCTTTCGGTGCGGTGAGACGCGATCAGCTGCGCGGCGGAAACAACCGGATTATCAATGGTTTCGATGGGCGCAGCATTGCCCGTCGCGGCGGGGCGGAACGCCGAGGCGCGGATGGTGATTATGTGGCGGGGCTGGTTGTCCGTCACGGTCTGGACGGCATTGCCGGCATAGATGGGCCGGTCGAAGCTGTTGGGGCCGTGGATGGCGACGATGTCGGTGACCGGCATCAGATCCAGTTTGGCCGCCAGCCGGGGCATGACATCCTTGCCAACACTCCCTGCGCTTGATGCGACATAATGATAGCGGACTGCTAACGTTGAGAGCAGCATTTCGAGCCCATCGGCTAAAGAACTGCCCTTTGCGGTCAGTACTTTAGCTACGCCTGTCAGCGCGGAAGCGGATTGGGCGATTGCGGTGGGGTCGTCGGAGACGACGAGGACATCGACCGGGCCCAGTGCACTGACCGCGCCGACCACGCGAGCGGTAGCGGGCGAGAGGACGCCGAGATCGTGATCGGCCAGAACCAGAACGCTCATCACAGCGCCTCCATGGCGGAGACATCCGAGGCGATGAAGGCGGCGAGTTCGGCAACCGAGCCAACGGTCTTTCCTGCCACGCGTTCCGGCGGCGGGGATATCTTTTCGACCACCAGGCGCGGGGCGAGATCGATGCCGAATTCGGCGGCGGCGCGCACGGCCAGCGGCTTGGAACGGGCCTTCATCACCATAGGCAGGGCGGCGTTGCGCGGCGTATTGAGGCGCAGGTCTGATGTGACGATGGCCGGAAGCGGCAGGGAAACGGTCTCGCGGCCGGAATCGACCTCGCGGGTCACTTCCAGCCCCTGCCCCACGACCTTGATATCGGAAGCGAAGGTGGCCTGAGGTCGGTTCGTCAGGGCAGCGAGCATCTGGCCGACATGATTGGAATCATCGTCCACGGCCTGCTTGCCGAGCAAGACAATGTCCGGATTTTCCTCTTCCACGACTTTGGCGAGGAGCTTGGCGACGGCCAGGGTTTCGAGCTCGGCATCGGTTTCGATCAGGATGCCGCGATGAGCACCCATGGCGAGGGCGGTGAGGATGACGTCATTGGCGGTCTTGGGGCCGATGGAAACGACGACAATTTCATCGCCATGCCCGGCTTCCGAAAGCTGCACGGCCGCTTCGACGGCATGCTTGCAGAAGGGGTTCATCGACATGCGGACGCCTGTCGTTTCGACGCCCGTTCCGTCAGGGCGGACCCTGATGCGGACATTGTGATCGACGACGCGCTTGATGGCGACCAGGATTTTCATTGGCGGCTCCGGCAGGTTGCCGGTGTCATGGCAAAAACGCGGGATGCGGGCAAGCCGTGCGCGGGGAAATTTGGGCTAGTGGGTGCGGGATTGTTGGAAAGGGCTCCCCTCGCGCCTCCGGGGAGAGGTGAGGTGGTGCCCAACAGCCGCATGCAGTAAGGTTGACCTGACCGATTGGGACAGCGACACTGACCCAGAGTGACTGCTTCGGACCTTTCCCCCATGCCCGTACTGAACCGTATCGCCGAATTTCACGAGGAGATCGCCGGCTGGCGACGGGATTTTCATGCGCATCCCGAGGTGCTCTACGACGTGGTGCGGACATCAGGCATCGTGGAGCAGAAGCTGCGGGAATTCGGTTGCGACGAGGTAGTGACCGGCATCGGGCGTACGGGCGTGGTCGGCATCATCAACGGCCGCAATGGCGGCGTCGGGCGGACGATTGGGCTACGGGCCGACATGGATGCCCTGCCGGTGACGGAAAAGACCGGCAAGGACTATGCCTCAACCGCGCCGGGCAAGATGCATGCCTGCGGGCATGACGGGCATACGGCCATGCTGCTGGGTGCGGCCAAGTACCTGGCCGAAACGCGCAATTTCGCGGGGCGCATCGCCGTGATCTTCCAGCCGGCCGAAGAAGGCGGCGCGGGCGGCAAGGCCATGCTCGAAGACGGGCTGGTGGCGCGGTTCGGGATCGACGAATTCTACGGCATGCACAACTGGCCAGGCATGCCTGCCGGGCATTTCGGCATTCGCGCCGGCGGCATCATGGCGGCGACGGACCGGTTCTATATCGACATTATCGGCCAGGGCGGCCACGCGGCGCGGCCGCAGACGACGATCGACCCCATCGTGGTGGCGGCCAATATGATCGTGGCTTTGCAATCGATCGTGTCGCGCAATGTCGATCCGCTGCACAGCGCCGTCCTGTCAGTGACCATGGT
>CBIGSA010000305.1:0-4178 GCA_966192215.1 uncultured Devosia sp.
GTGCCTGGCCGATTTCGGTGACGGCGGAGTGGCCTTTGTGGCGCAACCGCAGATTCCGCCTCGCAACGTCAACTGGTCGGGCTCCGGGCGATGGGTCCATGCGGCCAAGATCGGCTTCGAATCCTATTTCCTGCACAAAATTCGTACCGGGACAGCCGAGCCGTTCTATGAAAAGCTGGCCTTGCAGGTGCTTGGAATTGCCAAGCTCCGTGCCGTGACGCAGGACAAGACCGGTACATGACACAGGTAGTCTGTTCGCATTGCGGGGCGACCAATCGCGTCCCTGCGGATCGGAAGCTTGCCCTGGGCAAATGCGGGAAATGCGGACGTCCGCTGTTCGCAGGCCTGCCGGTGGACGTGCCGGCCGCGATCCTGGAAAGGCAGATCGCCAAGTCGGACATTCCCGTGCTGGTCGATGTCTGGGCACCGTGGTGCGGACCTTGCAAGGTTATGGGGCCACAGTTTGAAGCCGCGGCCAAGCTGGCCGAACCCAGGTTCCGCTTTGTCAAGCTCAACTCCGATGATAACCAGGCGCTTTCAGCGCGCCTGGGCATTCGCGGCATTCCCACCATGATCCTGTTCCGGGAAGGCAAGGAGGTGGGTCGCGTCTCGGGCGCCATGACCAGCACTGACATTCTCAGGTGGGCGGACCAGCAGGGCTAGAGTGCCGCCACCACGCTTCTGAGCATATCCCGAACTTTGCCGGCGACAGCCTTCAGCGCGGCATTGTCGATGGCCGCCATCGAGGAAACGGGGTCGACCGCGCTGACCTCGATCGCGCTGTCATCCAGTTCCCGCACGATGACGTTGCAAGGCAGCATGGCGCCGACCCTTGGTTCCAGCTGCAAGGCCTCGAAGGCCATCCGGGGGTTGCAGGCGCCTAGGATGACATAGGCCTTGATGTCCTTGTCCAGCTTGGTTTTCATCGTCTTCTGGACGTCGATTTCGGTCAGCACGCCGAAGCCCTGCGCGGCCAGCGCCGCCTTGGTACGGACCACTGCTTCGTCGAAGGTGATACCGTTCATCCTGGCATCGAAAGTGTACATGTCTGCTCTCCTCGGGCGCCCCTGTGGCGCCAAACCATTCCCCCTGCGTCGGCCTCGATCAACCACGCGGGTGTAATGTCAGTCGCGCCTCGCTGCGAGACGGATCGGCGGCGTGCGCCGTCACGGTAAAGCCAAGCGTGCGGCAAAGTGCCACCATGCGCTGGTTCTCGCTGAGCAAGGCACCAACAATTTCAGCAATGCCGCGAGATTCCGCATAGGCGATGAGCTGTTGCATCAGCGCCGTGCCCAGGCCCTTGCCCTGCAGATCGCTTCGTATCAGCAGTCCAAACTCGGCGCGTTTGCCATCCGGGTGAGCGGCATAACGCACTACGCCGGCCAGATCGCCATCGGGCCGTGTCAGGGCGACAAAGGCTATGTCGCGGTCGTAATCCAGTTGGGTCAGCCGGATCAGTGCGTCGGACGACAGGCCTTTTGTTGGGACCAGGAAGCGGAGGCGCATGTCGTCCGGCGTGACATTCTCGAGAAATCGGGGATAGAGCTCAGCATCCACCGGGCGGATCGGGCGTATGTCGAAGCTGTGCCCTCCCAGAGCCAGGTGCGTCGCCCATTGCGCAGGGTAAGGCCGGATGACAAGCGCCGGGTTTGGCGGAACGATTGCCTGGCGCTTCGGGTCAACCTCGATGCGGGCATCAAGGGCAATGACACCGTCGGCGTCGGCCAGCAAAGGGTTGATGTCGATTGCCACGATCTGGGGGAAATCAATAAGCAATTGCGAGACCGCCTTGAGCGTCATGACGATCGCACCGCGATCGGCCGCAGGCTGGTTGCGGTAACCGGCAAGCAGGGCGCTCACCCGTACGCGGTCGATCATGTCATCGGCCAACACGTCATCGACGGGAAGCAGTTCCATGGTCGTGTCGCGCACCACTTCCACCGCTACACCGCCTGCTCCGAACATCAGCACCGGCCCAAAGACCGGGTCGGTGGTCACGCCGACCAGCAATTCCCGGGCCTGGGGGCGGACTATCATTTGCTGCACCGTAAAGCCTTCCAGCGCCGAACCAAGCTTGGCTGCCGACAATCTGGCCTTGATATCCCGGGCAGCGCTGACGGCGGCCGCGGCGCTATCCAGGTTCAGCACGACACCGCCGACCTCCGACTTATGCGTCAGCGTGCTCGACAGCATCTTGACTGCCACGCGGCTTCCACCTGCAAGAAGCTCGCCCGCAGCCGCCTCCACCGCGTCGGCAGTAGTCACCGAAACCGTTCGAGGCACGGCAATGCCATAGGCGGCCAGAATATCCTTGGCCTCGGACTCGGTCAGCATTTTCCGGCCGGCCGCCACTGCCTTGGCAAGCACAATGGCAGCCGCAGCGCGATCGACATGAATGGTCTCATGGATGGACGGAACGCGCTGCAACCGCGACGTGAGCCGGCGCCATCGGGTCAGGGTGCTGACCGCGTCCGCAGCCTTGGCCGGCGTGTCGACACTGACCATGCCTGCCGCATTCAGCAGGCGGCGCGCCTCACCGGCGGCAAACTGCCCCAGCCAGGTGGCAAGAACCGGCTTGTCACCGATCAGTCCTTGCTCGACGAGGCCGGCCACAGCCTTGGCGGCCCCGGTCGGCGAGGCCAGTGCCGTCGGGCAGTTCATCACGAGCAGCAGATCGACTTCGGAATCGGCGGCGACCTGTTTGATCGCCGCCTGATAACGTTCGGGTGGAGCATCGCCGATAATATCGATCGGGTTAGCGCGCGACCAGTTGGCGGGCAGCACGGCATTCAGCGCTTCTATGGTCTGGGGCGCCAGTGCCGCCAGTTCACAACCGCGCTCGACCAGATGGTCCACGGCGAGCACGCCGGCGCCACCGCCATTGGTGACAATGGCGACCCGGCCCCGTTCGAGCGGCTTGAAGCGCGCCGTGATCTCGGCTGCCGAGAACAAGTCTTCGAGATCGTCGACACGAATGATCCCGGCGCGGCGTAAGGCCGCCTCGACTACACTATCCGCTCCCGCCAGGGCACCGGTATGGGTCTGTGCCGCCTTAGCCGCCTGCTCGTGACGGCCCGCCTTGAGGGCAACAACCGGCTTGAGGCGTACCGCGGCGCGCGCCGCCGCCCTGAACGTGCGCGCCTTCGGAATGGATTCGAGATACAACAGGATTGCCGATGTATAGGGATCGTTGGCCAGGATATTGAGGCAATCGCCTACATCGACGTCGGCCATGTCGCCCAGCGACACAAGTTGCGAAAAGCCGATCCCCTCAGACTCGGCCCAATCGACGATCGAGGAAACGATAGCCCCCGATTGCGACAGCAGGGCCAGCGAACCGCTGCGGGCCGGAATGTGGCAGAAACTCGCATTCAGGCTGACGCGCGGCGCCAGTATGCCGATCGTATTGGGGCCGATGATCCTGACGCCATGCCGGCCGGCAGCCTCAAGCATGCGCTGCCGAAGGCCGTTCTGCTCGCCGATGCCCGCGGTAATAACCACCACCGCCCTGCCGCCAGCCCGCCCGATATCGTCGACCAAGCCCGGCACTGTGTCCGCCGGCGTGGCAATGACGCAAAGGTCAGGCACTCCAGGCAGATCGGCCATCCTGGCGAAGCAGGGACGACCGGAGAGCTGAGTGTATTTCGGATTGACGGGAAATATGGTTCCGGCATAGCCGCCAGACACGATATTGGAGAGGACCAGGGCTCCCAGCGAGCCGGGCCGCTCCGAAGCGCCGATCAGCGCCACGGAGCGCGGGGCGAAGGCTCTATCGAGGTGTCGGATGGTCATCGCCTTGGCGGTACCTGGCCTCAGGCCGCAGCATTGTCGGTGAAGACGAGCCAGCCGCTGGTGGCAACCAGGAACAGCCCGACCAGGATATCGCTGAGCACGAAGGTTCCTAGATCGCTGAAGCCCAATATCCAGGGAGATGCGACCAGCCACAGGCCAAGTCCGGCCAGCAGCCATTCTTCCCAGATCTGATATGCAAAGACGCCTGCCAGGGCCAAAACGACCACGACGGCACCAACGATCAGGTGGTTCATCTGCGCAGACCCACTCAGGGTTATCCCGGGCTGAACCAGGGGCAACAACCAGACGGACACCAAAATCCAAGCGCCCACGATAGCAGTCAGCCACTCAATCAAAGATCGATTTTCTTCCATCGTGTTCTCCCA
>CBIGSA010000306.1:0-4173 GCA_966192215.1 uncultured Devosia sp.
CGACCAGCGAGACTAAATTCTCGGTGCGCTCGCCAATGGTGCTGGTCAGCGTATTGCCTGCGGTTTCGAGTGACCGGGTCAGGTTGCCGCCGCTTTCCACGATCGTGCCAGCAATGCGCTGGCTGATCATGTCGAGGTCGAAGACCAGGCCGGTATGGCTCTCGGTAATCGCTTCGCGCACGCGTTCGGTATTGGTCAGCACGCTTTCGCGCTGGCTGGCGAGTTCCGCGATCAGCGCGCGCATGCGCGATTCATTGTCCGAATAGGTACGTTCGAGCGCCGTGACCTCGTTGTGGATCATCACTTCGAGCTCGCCGGCGCGGGAGAGGGCACGTTCCAGGCCATCGCCCAGGGCGTTGACCTCGCGGCGCACGGCCTGGCCGACCGAGGCGACCTTGTCGGCGGCGGTGACTTCGGGCTCGGCCAGGCGGATGGCGGCCTGGGTGATCGAGGACGCGGCATTGCGCAGGTCCTGGGCGCGACGGAACAGGGTGGCCACGGCAAAGAAGCCGACCACCGGCAGGATCATGATGGCCAGGACGCCGATGAAATCGATCGTGCCGACAAACTGGCTGAAATTGGCCATCTGCGCGCCATAGCGCAGCCAGGCAACAACGCCGGCCACGGCCAGCCAGACAACCGAGAGCACAAGCGCGATCCAGGTGGGGGCGGCAGACGAGCGGTTCTGCAGGTTGTACAGAATCTTGGAGGTCGGGAAGCGGTCGTCATTGGCGACGCTGCCGGCCTGCTGGGCAATCTTGTCGGCCGCGCGCAGGCGCTCCGAGCGCGCCGTATCGGCCGGCTTCTTTTCCGCAGCGGGCGGGGTGCTGTCGAGGCTGAACACCGATTCCTTGAGGGCGTCTTCGACGGCTGAAAAGGCCAGCGCGGCGGGATCGTTTTGGGGGGTCGGATTCTTCGCCATACTCTTTACAACTCTCGCGTCGGCTTCACAGCAACAAGGCGGACTACGGGAGTTATCATGACGCCGCACCCGTTTCCGGTGGCATCGTCAAATGGAAGCAATTCGATGCAAATGCCCCGCATCGGTCCCCCAACCCTCGCCGCCGCGCGCTGGTTCAAAGCTCATTAATACATTCAATTTGATGCAAACCGAACGGTTTCTTACCCAAGGGTTAATTTTCTGGGGATGAAACGGCGCCATCAGGACCGCCAAACAAAGGCGAAGATGTGGCTTAATCACCTGTTCACTGGCGCCGATCTACGCTGGCTGATGCGGTATTGTCCTGTTGGACGCGTCGCCGCACCAGTGAAGGAGCGGCCAGAATGGCGCAGCGATCAAATGCGGTCGAGAAGCTCGATCAGGTAGTCCATGCCAGGGCCATGCGTCCCATTGACCTGGTGCATCTGGCCAAGCAGTGCCTGGGCGACGAAAATCTCGAATACGAAATCCTCCGCCTGTTCGACACCACGGTCAAAACCTATTTCGGGCGGCTGGAACTGGCCGCCAGCTATGATGACCTGGCGATCAACCTTCATTCCATCAAGGGTGCTGCCAGCGGGGTCGGGGCCTGGACCATTGCCGACCTCGCCAAGGCGGCCGAAGTCGAAATGCATGCCGGACGCCCGCTCTCCGTGGAGCGGATAGCCGATCTGGGCATGGCGATCGAGGAAGCGCGTACCTTCATCGCCCGCATGCTGAGCAACGAGCCGGCCTGACTCGTACCCGGCAGGTCCATTTGCCGGCACCGCCAAGGCCGTCCGGCCGATTGTCGGAAATCTTCAATATTGAAATCGGTCCCCTCGCTACACCAGGGACAAGGCTTCGGCGGTCGAAGCCAGCACAGCGAGGACTGACAAATGACCATTACCCCGTTCAAGATTGCCATCGAGCAGGCCCAGCTCGACGACCTGCATCAGCGCCTGTGCATGGCCCGGTTTCCCAACACCTATTCCCGCGACTGGGGCCGCGGTCAGGCCGTGCCCTTCATCCGCGAACTGGCCGGGCAGTGGCTCAATTCGTATGACTGGCGCGCCTGGGAGGAAAAGCTCAATGCCTGGCCGCAGTTCCTTACCGAGATCGACGGCCAGACCATTCATTTCGTCCATATCCGTTCGCCCGAGCCCGATGCGATCCCGCTGGTGCTGACCCATGGCTGGCCGTCGAGCTTCGTCGAATACCTGCCGGTCATCGGCCCGCTGACCAATCCTTCCGCTCATGGCAAGCCGGGGGCGCAGGCCTTTCACCTCGTCATCCCGTCGCTGCCCGGCTACGGCTTCTCAACGCCACTGGCCGGCCCTGGCTGGGACCCGGTGCGCACTGCCGCCGCCTGGGATGTGCTGATGAAGCGACTGGGCTACCAGCGCTACGGCGCCCAGGGCGGGGATGCCGGCGCACTGGTGTCGCGCGAACTGGCTATTCTTGCGCCTGAAGGGCTGATCGGGGTCCATCTGCAGCAGGTCTTTGCCTTCCCCTCCGGCGCGCCGGGCGAAATGGACGCGCTCAGCCCATTCGAATTGGCCGGCTTCGCCAATCTGGAGAAATTCCAGAAATACAACGGCTATGCCGATATCCAGTCCAAGCGCCCGGGCACGCTGGCCTACGGCCTGGTGGATTCGCCGGTGGCGCAACTGGCCTGGAACGCCGAACTGTTCTTCGGATTCGAAGGCGAGGCGGCGGCGAGTTTCGATCGCGAGCTGTTCCTAACCAACACGGCCATCTACTGGTTCACGGCCTCCGGCAGCGGGCAGGGCGACTTCTTCCTCGAAGGGGCGCAGACTGGCGGCGGCTATCGCGAAATCCCCACTTCCGTGCCCACGGCGGTGGCCTCGTTTCCCGAGGATTTCCGCTCGGTCCGCACCTTCGTGGAGCGCTCTTTCAGCAATATCGTGCAGTGGAGCGAAATGGAGAGCGGCGGGCACTTCGCAGCGGCCGATGCGTCCGACGCCTTGGTGGCCGATATCAGGAGCTTCTTCAGCCGGGTGAACTGAGCCCCTGCGACGCCCGGGCAATCTGTCCGGGCGTCGTGCCCATGAAAGTCCGCAGCGAGCGGATGAGGTGCGGCTGGTCCGCGTAGCCGAGCGCGTATGCGACCTCGGCCGCCGGCGTTCCATTGCCCAGCAGCACCAGCGCCCGTCGCGCTCGAACGATCTGGCCATAGGTCTTGAGCGTCAGCCCGGTCGTCTTGAGGAAATGCCTTTGCAGCGTGCGCTCGGTCGCCGCGTCGGGATGGCCGGAAACAACCGAAGCCACCAGCCGGTTGGTTTCCACCGCTTCCGCCGTCAGCAAGCGTCGTACGAAATCCTCGACACTGTCCAGCCGCGGTATCTCGAAGCTCTCTACGCCCAGCATGAAGCGATCCGGCCCGGCCATGTCGAGCATCACGCCTTCATCACGCATCACGTCGCCCGGCATCAGCGGCATATAGGCGAAAGGCTTGAAGGCGATGGCGAAATTCTCGTCGCCCGGCTCGACGTCGAACCGCACTGGTCGCGTGGTCAGTCCGGTGCGCAACACAAACGTGCCCTGCCGGTTGCGGATGAAGGTGATGTCCCAGCACTGGTCGGGCAGGAATTCAACCACGCCGGCCGTTGTGAAGACGCTATGCGTCACCGACTGGACCAGGGGATGAACATCTTTGCGCCGCTCTATCTGATGCAAGATCGACCTCGGCGGATGGGAGCGGCAAGGCTACCCCGGCCTTCAGGGTGACGCAATGTTGCGGGCGTACCTAGAAGCGCGCTCCCACGATGCCCTTGATGCTTTGAGCGAATTCGCCCGAAGATATCTGGCCGGCATAGACCAGGTCGATATTGAGGCCCGCATTCACGTCGATATTGAGCCCGGCTTCATAGACCAGCGCATCGCCCGAGAAGCTGGCGCCGCTTACGGAGAAGGGCGTGCTGCCGGCCAGGCTCATCTGCGAAGAGGGTGCCATGCCGTTCCGGTGCTGCCAGCCGAGCATGCCGCGTGCGGTAACCAGCATGTCGTTCACCGCGAAGGGCGTCTCGATGCGTCCGCCCAGCACGGTGGTCGTGGTGGCATTGGTCGAAGCGCCACTGCTCAGCGCCGCTGGGCCACCAGTTTCGGTAAAGGCATCTGTATTGGTGAGCGCATAGCTCACCGAGCCGAATGGCTCGAGCTCGACCGCGCCCATGTCGAACACATAGCCGGCTTCGCCGAATACCTGCGCTGTCCTGGCGCCATAGCTGGCC
>CBIGSA010000307.1:0-4122 GCA_966192215.1 uncultured Devosia sp.
GCATCAAGCACCAGCTCGTCGTCAACCGCGACGGCGACGACGCCCAACCGCTGGGAGACTGATGCGAAATCCCGTCACGCCCTCATGGTGAGGTGCGCGTTCTTCACGAGCCTCGAACCACGAGGGCGTGGCACCAATTCAGAACGAGTTTCCCAATGACCACGTCCTTCTCCCTCGTCACCACCTGGACCCCCGCCACCGATGGCGAACCGCTTGGCTATGGCATCGAGCTGACCAATACCGGCGATGCGGCCGTTCGCGATTTCACCCTGGGATTTTCGGGCCCGGCCCGCATCGATCCCCAGGCCACGCTGGAAAACGGCCGCTTGCTCAAGCGCCTCTCCAATCACACGCTGATCGCCCCGCCTGAAGGCTTCGTGCTGGAGCCGGGCCAGACCTGGAAGTCCACCGCCCGCGGCCTCTCCTATGGCCTGCGCCACTGGAGCGATGGCGCCAATTCGGGCTATGTCGCCCTCTCGGACGGTACTATCGTCACCCTGCCCACCGCGCCCACCCAGGCCAAGGGCCACAATTCGCCACTGCTCAAGGGCGCGGCCAAATTCCCCGTGCCGGCCAAGGCGCCAGTGCCGGTCTCCATCATTCCCTGGCCCAAATCGGTCGCCACTACGGGCGCCCGCACCGCCCCTCCGGGCCTCGATCTCCAGCCGGTCGGCGATGACGCAACCCGCGCCGCCAGCGCCTTTGCCGGCCTCGTGGCTGATCTCTTCCCGGTCGAAGGCATCGTCCGCCCCGCCTCCGAAGCCGGATTGCCGGTCATCGTCCGCCACCGCGCGGGAATGGGCGCCGAGGCCTACGAAGTCCTCTTCGCCGGCGATGCCGTGACTGTGGAAGCCTCCACCCGCCAGGGCATGTTCTATGGTCTGGTCACGCTGGGCCACATCCTGCGCGGCGCCAGGCAATATCCGCAGACCTTCATCTTCCCGTCAGGCGGCACCATCAGCGACGAGCCGGGCTTTGCCTATCGCGGCTGCCATCTCGACGTGGCGCGCCAATTCTATTCCGGCGCCGAAGTCAGCCGCCTCATCAAGCTCATGGCCTGGAACAAGCTCAACAAATTCCATTGGCACTTGAGCGAGGACGAAGCCTGGCGCGTCGAGATCGATGCCTATCCCGAACTCACCGAAATCGGCGCCTGGCGCGGCCATGGCAAGGCCCTGCCGCCGCTGCTCGGCTCGGGCCCCCATCCCACCGGCGGCTATTATTCCAAGCCCGTGATCCGCGAGATCGTCGCTCTGGCTGATAGCCTCGCCATTGCGGTCATCCCCGAAATCGACATGCCGGGCCATTTCTACGCCGCCTTGCAATCGCTGCCCTGGCTGCGCGATCCCGCCGAGACGGGCGAATACCAGTCCGTCCAGGGCTTCCCCAATAACAGCCTCAACCCGGCCCACGAGCCGGTCTATGAATTCGTCGAAACCGTCATCGATGAAATGCTCGAACTCTTCCCGGCGGGCATTTTCCATCTCGGCGCCGATGAAGTGCCGCTCGCCGCCTGGTCCGGTTCGCCCCTCGCCCTCGACATGATCGAAAAGCTCGGCGGCCCCGAAATGCGGAAGAAGCACGAAAAGCAGTATAACCAGCTCGGCAACCATCACGGCGCCGACGAGATCGAGGGTTCGCCCACCGCCCTCATCCAGGCCGCCTTCATCCGCCGCGTGCACGAGATCATCAAGAAGAAGGGCGCCATTACCGGCGGCTGGGAAGAAGCCGCCCATGGCGATGCCGTCGACAAGGACAAGGCCTTCGTCATCGGCTGGCGCAATGTCGAGATCAACGCCGCCCTGGCCGAACGCGGCTACGACATCGTCGTTTCCCCCGGCCAGCGCTACTATCTCGACATGGCCAACGGCCAGGCCTGGGCCGAGCCCGGCGCCGGCTGGGCCGGCTGGTCGGGCCCGCAGGAAACCTACGAATTCGAAAGCCGCGACGGCATGTCCGAACAGGGCCTTAAGCACCTGCTCGGCATCCAGGCCTGTATCTGGTCCGAAAGCATGACCGACCGCGCCATCTTCGACCGCCTGGTCTTCCCCCGCCTCTCGGCCATCGCCGAATCCGGCTGGACCCTGCCCGAGCGCAAGAGCTGGAACCGCTTCAAGGCCTTGGTCGGCACCATGCCCATCATGTACGGCCACTGGGCCGCGGACTGATTATCCACAAACGGGATGTCATCCCGGCGAAAGCCGGGATCCATCCTGAGATGTTTCAATCATCGCCGCGCGTTGTGCTGTCTCGGGATGGATTCCGGCTTTCGCCGGAATGACACGGTGGGTTGAACAGCATCGCGTGATTCACACCCTCATCGCGTCAATGCTAACAGTCTGCTAGCGCATTCGGCCCAGTGCTAACGCGCCCAGGGGTCTTCCACCATCGGCCAGATATCCCGCCGTGCCTTGCGATAAGGCGTCGTCGCCGGCGTGTTCGGATAGGGCTTGCCCGCCGAGCAATAGACGATTTCCGAGGCGATTTTGCTGAAGGAATCGTAGAAGTGGTTGGTCGACTTGATGAGCAATATCTTCCGCGACGTCGGCTCTATCCCCATCACCGAGAACAGGCTCGGATCAAAGCTCTGCGCCCGCGTCGAGTTGAGGATCACGTCGATCCCGTCGAAGCTGATCCAGGCAGCGTCCCCGAAGGGCGCATAGCTTTCGCCGAACCGCATTTCCGCATTCTTTTTCAAGGCCTTGACGAGTACCCGCTTGTCGATCGGATTGCCCGTATCGGGTGCCGATTTGGCTCCGAAGCGCAGCGGGATTTCCGCGCCTTCCCCGGCGGCGAAACAGATCTGCACCGCGATCGGGTCCCAGATCGTGCCCACCGCCACATCCCTTATCCCCCGCGCGATCAGCTCTGCCAGAATGACTGTCGCATCGCCCGCCGTGCCGCCACCGGGATTGTCCCATACATCGGCGATCACCACCGGCCCGCGCGGCGCGGCCACGGCCGCATCTACAGCGGCTTTTTCATCGACCTGCTTGACCATGAAGGTGCCGCGCATGGCAAAAAGTTCCCGCCCCAGCGTCTCCGCAAAAGCGTCGCCCTTCGACTTATCCCCATCGGTCACGGCGATGACCTTGGTGCCCATTTCCGGCACGTCGCCAGCCATGAAGCCGTGAATGACCGACAGGCTCAGCAGCCCCGGTTCGGACTTTTCCAGCGTGTACAGTTTATCCACGAAGCCCCGCATCGGTTGCTTGCTGGTGGGGAACACATCGATCATCCGGCAGTCGAACACGCTCATGACCGGATTGGCTTCGCCCTTCAGCGCCTGCACCGCGATGGCCCACAGATCCCGCGCCCGGTCGACAAAATCGATATGCGGGAACTCCTTGAAAACAACGAAGAAATTGGCCGCCGCCACCCGCTTCGCCGTCAGGTGGCTATGCGGGTCCAGCTCGGCGCAGACCAGTACATCCGGCCCAACGATCTCCCGCACCCTGCTCAGCAGGTCGCCCTCCGGATCGTCATAGCCCTGCGCCACCATGGCGCCATGCAGCCCCAGCACCACGCCATCGACAGGCATGGCGGCCTGCAATTGCGTAAGGATTTCGTCGCGTAATTCCTCATAGGTCGCCTGCGCCACGAGCCCCGCCGGGTCGGCCCAGCTCGCGCTGCCCTCGATCAGCTCCCAGCCTTCCCGCGCGCAGACTTCGCGCCCCACCGTGATCGGCGCCGTGCACAGGGTCGGGGTCGCCGGGTGCTCGCCGGGCCGAGCATAAAGCGAGGCCTCGAAGGCGCGCTTGTCGATCGCGATCGGCGAGAATGTATTGGTTTCGGTGGCCAGGGCGGCGGTGAAGACACGCACGGTGAAACTCGCAGGAAAACCGCAGGAAACGGGCAGGCATGCTGGACGCTGCCGCCAGGCAAGCTAGCATAGGCCATGCCACCCAATCACGTAAGAAATTTACATTTGCGACCACAAATTGCTGACGAAATCGCGGGTTTTCCCCGATAGAATGCAGATTTACGAAATTGGCTTTCAGAAAACCATCAAGGAGTGCTGCCATGCCCATCAAGCGTTACGGGGCCGAACAGTCCGGTGCCGGTGGCCAGAACTTGCCCTTCGCCCGCGCCGTGGAGGCCGGCGGCTGGCTCTATGTCTCC
>CBIGSA010000308.1:0-4099 GCA_966192215.1 uncultured Devosia sp.
GCCCTGCCGAAGAGGTGCACAACCATATCAGGGGCCTCTCCCCCTTTCCTGGCGCCTGGTTCGAGCTGGACCTGGGTGGCAAGCCTACCCGCATCAAGGCCCTGCGCTCGACGCTGGGACAGGGTAGCGCCGCTCCCGGCACGCTGCTCGACAACCTGACCATTGCCTGCGGCAGCGGTGCCGTCCGCCTGACCCAGGTGCAGCGCGAAGGCAAGGGCGCCATGGATGCCGCAACCTTCCTGCGCGGGGCGGGAAACCTGCCGCCGACCGTCAGCTAGATGCCGCGCTACAAGCTCACCATCGAATATGACGGAACCCCGTTCTCGGGCTGGCAACGCCAGGCCGATCGGCCCAGCGTGCAGCAGGCGCTGGAAGAGGCGATAGCGGCTATGTCCGGCGAGACGGTGACGACGCAGGCGGCCGGCCGCACCGATGCGGGCGTGCATGCGCTGGGGCAGGTGGCCCATTTCGATCTGTCGAAGGAATGGGACCCGTTCCGCGTCCGCGAGGCGCTGAACTATCACCTGCGGCCCGATCCAGTGGCGATCGTCGAAGCCGAGGCGGTGGGCGATGATTTCGAGGCACGCTTCTCGGCCACGGCGCGACATTACGAATATCGCATTCTCAACCGCCGGGCGCCTGCGGTGATCGAACGAAACCATGTCTGGCATGTGCCCATGGAGCTCGATGCCGATGCCATGGATCACGCGGCGGGCCTGATACTCGGACTGCACGACTTCACCACGTTCCGCTCATCGGAGTGCCAGGCTAACTCGCCTTTGCGGACCTTGGATAAGTTTTCGGTGCGACGGGAACTGGATCACATCGTCGTCGCGGCCAGTGCCCGTTCTTTCCTGCATCACCAGGTGCGGTCCATGGTGGGCTCGCTCAAGCTGGTGGGCGAGGGCAAGTGGTCGCCCGCCGATTTTCGCGCCGCCCTCGATGCCCGCGACCGCCGCCGCTGCGGCGCCATGGCGCCATCAGCAGGGCTCTATTTGACGCGAGTCGATTACTAGACCGGCGGCGCTGGGCCGATGATGACGGCCACGATGCCCAGCGCCAGAAACACGCCCACCGCCTGCGACACGAACAGGATGCCGATCTGCATCCCGGTCAATGTCACCACGAAGCGGCCGATATTGATGAAGGTCGCCAGCGCCAGGATCACCACCATCACCAGGATGAATATGCCCGCCGGGCCGAGCAGGGTGGAGAGCAGCAGCAGCAGAGCCGAGGCCAGCGTGACCCAGTTGGAGGCGACGAGATAGGGCACGAAGCCATCCTGCCGGCCCATCTGCCGCAGGGCCACGAAAGCGGTGGCCGCCTGGGCCACGAACAGCACGGCATTGACGACGATGGACTGCGTCGCTGCGCCCGCCGGCAGCGAAACACCGGTCAGCAGTGGGCCGAAGCCGGCCAGGGCAATGGCGATCAGCGTCGCGATGAGGCTGCCCACCAGGCCGCGCTGGCTGAAATCGAAATAGGACGGCGCCTGGCGGTTGCCCACCAGCAAGGCCACGCAGCCGCGCGCGGCAGCCATCATTTCATCGAGGAAGGTCGTGGTCGGCTGGGCCAAGGGCTTGTCTCGACGATCAGGTGGGCAAAGCGGCAGTGCTCGACAGCATGTAGAGTGCTTGCCGCATGGCGACAAGCAGCAGCACGGTCAAAACTGCAAAGCCGGTGGCTATGGGCATGGGCCAGTCGGCCGCGGCCTGCGCCAGCCGGTAGAGCAGATAGCCCAGCACCAGCCAGCTCAGCAGCACGATCGGCCCACCGATCAGGCTCGCCAGCACGCCCTCGACCACGACGAAGGCCATGAGGAGATAAGTGCCGGGCACCAGCATGTCATAGGTCGGCGCCGTGACGCGCATGGCGCTGCGCGTGCCGGCCAGCACAAGCACCATGGCGACCAGCGGCAGAGACAGCGCGATCATGCTGGCGACGATGCCGAACAGGCCGGGAATGTCGGTGCCGATGGCCACCATGATAACGGCCAGGAAGGTGATGAAGATGAAGAGCGCCAGGGCCGTGGCAAGGCCCGCTGCCGAAAGCTTGAAATGGTCGCGCCAGCCGTCCTGGCCGCGCAGCAGCAGCACCCAGCCCCTGGCAGCATTGCTGATGGCAGCCCAGATTTTCATGCGCCCGCTCCAAAGAAGCGGACCATGAAGGCGCGGTAGATATCGGTCAATCCGATGAGGTCGCTGACGGCGATATGCTCGTCGGCCTTGTGCATGGAGGGCCCGACCAGGCCGCATTCCACCACCGGGCCATATTGCGCGATGAAGCGCGCGTCCGATGTGCCGCCGCCGGTCGAGAATTCGGGGCGGCGGCCGGTAACGCCGGCAATGGCGTCGGACAGCAGGTCGACATCCCCGCTCAGCGGCGAAAGGAACGAGCGGGATGGCGTGCCGGCCACGGCGAAATCTACTTTCGCGCCGGCAGGATTGACGCTGGCAATACGCTCGCGCACCCAGTCGGCCAGTGACTCCGGCGTCCAGAGATCGTTGTAGCGGATGTTGAAGCGGATGGTGCCGGAAGCCGGGATCACGTTGGATACTACATTGCCGACATCGATGGACGTGACTTCCAGGTTGGTCGCCGGAAAATGCTTGGTGCCCGTGTCGATTTCGGTGTCCAGCGCGGTCACGATCCTGGCCAGCGCGGGCAGGGGATTGTTGGCCTTGTCGGGATAGGCGACGTGGCCCTGTATGCCGGTCACGGTGATCGCACCCGACAGCGAACCGCGCCGGCCGATCTTGATGCTGTCGCCCAAAACCGAGGCCGAGCTGGGTTCGCCGACAATGGCGAAGTCGAAATGGTGCTGCTGCGCCTCGGCCCAGGCCATCAGCTTGTCGGTGCCGTTGACGGCGTCGGCTTCCTCGTCATTGGTGATGGCGAGCATGATGGTGCCGGCGTCGGCGGGAATGGCGGTGCAGGCGGCGACGAAAGCGGCAAGGCCCGACTTCATGTCGGCCGCGCCTCGGCCATAGAGCTTGCCGTCGGCCTCGCGCGGGGTGAATGGGTCCGCTGTCCAATTGCCCAGATCGCCCGGCGGCACGACATCGGTATGGCCGGCAAACAGCAGTCGGCGGCCGGTCGTGCCGCGGATGGCGAAGAGATTGTCGACCGGATAGGAGCCGTCGCCTTCGAAGCGCAGGCGGGTGACGGTGAAACCGATGGTGCTCAGAACGCCACCGAGCACATCGAAAACGCCTGCCGTCTCGGGCGTGACCGAGGGGCAGGCGATGAGGGCTTTGAGCAGTTGGACGGGATCGTCCGCGAGATCAGACGTCACGAGGCTTTCCCGTCCTTCCGGTTCAGGCTGCGGCGTAGCCGACCGGGTCGGCACCGTAATTGTTGGCGCCCGGCGTACCCTTGAGGAAGCCGAGCTGCACCAGCATGTAGATGCCGAAGACACCCAGCAGCAGGAACAGTATCGAAAGCCACATATCGGGCGTGGGCACGACGACGCCGTTGCCCAGATCGGTCATGGTGACGCCGATGCCGAAAGCCTGCACTAGCGTCAGCAGGCCCGATACGCCCATGAGAATCTTGAAGTCCATGGCGTTGTTGTCGCGGTCCTGCCGGCGTTTGATGCCGAGGCACCAGTTTGGATAGAACAGGATGACGAAGGCGATCACCTGACCCCAGCCCGAAGTGCCGCCCAGGCCAACCAGGCCCAGGATGATGGCCAGCACGATGCTGGCGATGATGATGCCGACGACGCCGATCCACCACTGCTTGCGTGAGATACGGCCGTCGGTCGTCGTGTAGAGAGCAACGAGATTATCCATGAGTTCCCCCTCGGAAATGGACAGGCCGGGACCCATCCGGCGCGTTGCATCCTAGGTGAATCGCAGTTTCGCCGCCAGAGTCAGCCTTAGTCCCGCAACAGGTCGTTGATGCCGGTCTTGCTGCGGGTCTGGGCGTCCACGGTCTTGACGATGACGGCGCAGTAAAGGTTCGGTCCCGGATTGCCATTGGGCAGCGGCTTGCCGGGCAGGCTGCCCGAGACGACCACCGAATAGGGCGGCACCCTGCCGATATGGATTTCCCCGGTATTGCGATCGACGATCTTGGTCGAGGCGCCGATGAAGAC
>CBIGSA010000309.1:0-4076 GCA_966192215.1 uncultured Devosia sp.
CCTACTCCTCGGCCACGACATCCGTCGCCACGCCAACGCGCTGGGCCAAAGCGGCTTCCATGAACTCGTCGAGGTCGCCATCCAGCACCACGGAGGGCTGGCCGCTTTCGACGCCGGTGCGCAGGTCCTTGACCATCTGGTAGGGCTGCAGCACGTAGGAACGGATCTGGTGACCCCAGCCGATATCGGTCTTGCTGGCGGCCTGGGCGTTGGCGGCCTCCTCGCGCTTCTGCAACTCGGCCTCGTAGAGGCGCGATTTCAGCATGGCCATGGCCGTAGCGCGGTTCTTGTGCTGGCTGCGTTCGGCCTGGCAGGCCACGATGATGCCTGACGGGATGTGGGTGATCCGGATGGCCGAGTCGGTGGTGTTAACGTGCTGCCCGCCCGCGCCCGAGGCGCGATAGGTATCGACCTTGAGGTCGGATTCGCGGATCTCGATGTCGATGGAGTCATCGACCACGGGATAGACCCAGCAGCTCGAAAAGCTCGTATGACGGCGCGCGGCCGAATCGTAGGGGCTGATGCGCACCAGGCGATGCACGCCGCTCTCGGTCTTCAGCCAGCCATAGGCATTGTGGCCCTTGACCAGGATGGTGGCCGATTTGATGCCGGCTTCTTCGCCATTGTGCATTTCGATGACTTCGACCTTCATCTTCCGGCGTTCGGCCCAGCGGGTATACATGCGCAGCAGCATGTTGGCCCAATCCTGGCTCTCGGTGCCGCCGGCGCCGGAATGGATTTCGACATAGCAGTCATTGGCGTCGACTTCGCCCGACAGCAGCGTCTCGATCTGGCGGCGACGGGCCGCTTGCTTGAGCTCGACCAGGGCTTCCTCGGCGTCCTTGACGATCTCGGCATCGCCCTCGGCTTCGCCCATTTCGATCAGTTCGACATTGTCGCGGATGCCGGTTTCCAGCTCGCGCACGGCCTTGACGGCCACGTCGAGTTCGTCGCGCTCGCGCATCTTCACGCGGGCCTTTTCCGGGTCGTTCCAGAAATCGGGGGATTCGGTCTCGGCGGTCAGCGCGTCGAGGCGGACTTCAGCAGTATCCCAGTCAAAGATGCCTCCTCAGCAGGGTCAGAACCTGCTCGATTTCGGCGACGGTCTTTTCGATTTCCGCACGCATTGGTCAATTCCCTAAGTTAGTGGCGCCCCGTTTAGCGGAGCATGGCAGCGGGATCAACCGGGCCAGGCCCTAGAACAACCCGCCGCGGCCGGCCTGGGCATTGACCCATGTGCCGGTCCGGGGATCATAGACCGGCTGGTCGTTGGGCGCCGGCTGCTGATAGCCGGGCTGGGTGGTGAAGCCCGAGCCATATTGCTGCTGCATCATCTGCTGGCGCTGGATGGCGTCGAAGGCGTTCACATCAACGCCGATGACCGAGGTCATCAGGTTCGGGCCGGTGCCCGGTTTGAAGGCTTCCTCGATGGCGGCCTCGCCGTCGAAGGCCTTGACGCCTGAATTGGGGTTGATCCAGGCGGTGGTCATGCCTGGCGGCACATTGAAGGGAGTCGCCGGCTTGCCTTCGAGCGCCTTCTGCATGAATTCGGTGAAGATCGGCGTGGCGAAAGTGCCGCCGGTAACCGAGGAGCCCATCGAGCGCGGCTGGTCGTAGCCGACATAGACGCCAACGGCCAGCTCGGGCGTGAAGCCAACGAACCAGGCGTCCTTGTAGTCGTTGGTGGTGCCGGTCTTGCCGGCCACGGGGCGGTTAAGCACCTTGGCGGCGGTGCCGGTGCCGCGCTGGATCACGCCTTCCATCATTGAGGTGATCTGGTAGGCGGTCATGGGGTCGAGCACCTGCTCGCGGTTGTCCACGATAATCGGCTCGCCTTGCCCGTGCCAGTCGGTCGCCTCGCAGCCCTGGCACAGGCGCTGGTCGTGCTTGTAGACGGTGACGCCATAGCGATCCTGGATGCGGTCGATCAGGGTCGGGACGATCTTGCGGCCGCCATTGGCGATGGTGGCATAAGCGGCGGTCATGCGCAGGTCGGTGGTCTCGCCGGCACCGAGCGCCATGGCAAGCACGGGCTGCATCGAGTCATAGACGCCGAATAGCCGGGCATATTCGGCCACCAGGGGCATGCCGATATCGCGGGCCAGGCGGACGGTCATGACATTGCGGCTGCGTTCGATGCCACGGCGCAGGGTCTGGGGACCATAGAATTCCTGGGCATAGTTTTCCGGCCGCCAGATCGAGCCGTCGCCATTGCGGATTTCCACCGGCGCATCGAGCACGACCGAGGCCGGCGTGTAGCCATTGTCGAGGGCAGCGGCATAGACGATGGGCTTGAAGGAGGAGCCGGGCTGGCGCAGCGCCTGGGTGGCGCGGTTGAACTCGCTCAGCGCATAGGAGAAGCCACCGACCATGGCCAGGACACGGCCGGTTCGTGGGTCCATGGCGACAAGCGCGCCCTCGATTTCGGGCACCTGCTCCAACGTATAGACGCCGGGCTTGTCGGCGACCGGGGAGACATAGACCACATCTCCCACTTTAAGAATGTCCTGCAAAGGCTTGGAGACCCATTTGATCTCCGGGCCGGACAACGTGCCGATGACGCGGTCGTCGGCTATGGCACCGCCGGCCAGCCCATCGGGGCGCAGGCCAATGCGGGCTTCATTGCTGCCCATTTCCAGCACGACCGCCAGTTGCCATTCCGGTACGTCGCTCAGCGGCGTAATCTTGGCGACGTCGAGCCCCCAGTCCTCGCCGATCTCGATGCTGGCAACGGGCTCGCGGAAGCCCTTGGTGTGGTCATAGGCGATGAGCCCGTCCATCAGGGCCCTGCGGGCATATTCCTGAAGACGGGGTTCGAGCGTGGTGCGCACCGAGAGGCCGCCGCCATAAAGCTGGTCCTCGCCATAGAGCTTGGCCAGTTCGCGGCGCACTTCCTCGGTGAAATACTCGGCCGAATAGAGCTGGCTGCCACCGGCGCGCGGAATGACGTTGAGCGGCTCGTCCTTGGCGATGGCCGCTTCTTCCGGCGTGGCGTAGCCGTTTTCCACCATGCGATCGATGACCCAGTTGCGGCGCTCGATGGCGGCCTGCGGGCGACGGAACGGATGGTAATTGTTCGGACCCTTGGGGAGTGCGGCGATATAGGCGGCTTCGCTCAGCGTCAGCTCGTAGAGCGCCTTGTCGAAATAGTTCAGCGCGGCTGCGGCCACGCCATAGGAATTGAGGCCGAGGAAGATCTCGTTGAGATAGAGTTCGAGAATGCGGTCCTTGGAGAAGGTCGACTCGATGCGGATGGCCAGCAGGGCTTCCTGCAGCTTCCGATCCCAGGTCTGTTCGGAGGTGAGCAGGAAGTTCTTGGCCACCTGCTGGGTGATGGAGGAACCACCACCCTGGATGGCATTGTTGCCGTCCATGCGCGCCAGCAGATTGTCGCGCAAGGCGCGGAACACGCCATCGATGGCGATGCCGCCATGGGAATAGAAATCCTTGTCCTCGGCCGAGAGGAAGGCGTGGACCAGCAAGGGCGGGACGGTCTCGATGGGCTGGAACAGCCGGCGCTCGCGGGCGAATTCGGCCAGCAGTGTGCCGTCGGCGGCATGGACGCGCGTCGTCACCGGAGGCTGGTAGTCCTTGAGTACGGTATAGTCCGGCAGGCCGGCGGCGACATTGGTCAGATAGACCGCAGCCACGGCGATGCCCGCCAGTGCCGCGAACATCCCAAAGCCAAAAATCCAGCCGAGCAAGCGCAGCATAAAGTCAGTCACTCCGGAGGGGGTTCGCGCCCCGCAATAGTCGCTCCGCGCAGCGGATTCAGCGCAGAATCATAGCAGATGGCGGCCTGAAAGTGGACCGCGGGGCCGCAAATGAGGGCTCCGGCGAGACGCTTGTCGCGCTGCGTGACCGATCTGTCACATCATTCCTCGGGCTTGAGGCTGTCGAAATAGGTCGAGACGCCCCGCGCCAGTGCATCGGCAGTGCGGTCCTGCCATTCGCCCTGCAGCAGGTTGGCCATGTCGGCGGCATTGGACAGGAAACCCAGTTCCACGAGCACTGATGGCACGTCGGGCGCCTGCAGCACGAAGAAATCGGCCTGGCGCACCGGGAACGGCCGCAGG
>CBIGSA010000310.1:0-4075 GCA_966192215.1 uncultured Devosia sp.
CGTGCCGGACCCCTCCAGCAGCGCGGGGGCCTCCGGAAGGGCGATGCCGTCGAAAAGCTCACCCATATAGCCGCCGCCTGCGGGACGCAGCGCCACCAGGAACCGCACGGTCTGGTCGGCATCGGTCTGTCCGATCACCGCAGCCCGGCCGATAGTGCCAGTCCAGCGGCCCGATGCGCCGGCGTCGACGGGGGGTGACAGATAGATGTTTACCCAGCCATTGCGCGCCGGGCTTCCCTCGACATGGATCGTGGCGCCGGTTGCGGTTGCATCCTCGATACGTGTCGCGATGCCGAAGGGTTGCCCGTCATCGATGGACCAGCCGGCGGGCAGGCCGGTTTCTGCGACCGCGGAAGCTACAGCCGACGGCTCGGCCGGCGCGGCCGTGACCTGGGTCTCAACTTCGGCTGGCGGAGCCCCCGTCTCCGCCGATTGGGTGGCATTGCCGGCGGCCAGCGCGGTGCCGATGGTGCGGGCAATGTCCGGCAGGAGAGGCCCCAGACGACATTGGGCATCGATGCCCTGGTCGGCACAGAAGGCGGAAAGCTGGGTCACGGTGCTCCGCCCCAGAATGCCGCTGAGCGGGCTGGCATAGCCGGCCGCGCGCAGGCCGGATTGCAGTGCATAGACATAGGCGTTGGGGTTGACCTCGAGCAGGCGTGGCAGCAGGTCAGGCATTGGAGCAAGCGCCTCTATTTCCGTCATCACGCGGCTGAGCTGTTGCTCGGTCCGTGCGTCGGCCGCTTGCGCGAGCAGGGCATCAAGCTCGGGGGACGCATTGTCCTGCCCGGATGCGGTGGGGACCATCAGCGCGGCGGCCAATAGTAGGGCGACACGGATCAATGCAGGCATCGAATATTGCTCCCGGCACATAGATCAATCCCGGCATTGTTTCGGGATTATTTCGACTTGGCAATCCTACAGCTGGATTGTGTCAGGTGCCCTCGATCCGTCGAGTAAAGTAACTATCAAAAGCAGTCTATGTAGAGTTGCGGTTCAATCAACGGTAACTAGTTGCTCCTACAAGGTTCCGGTGCGTTTCACCCTTTGGGTTGGCCGCGGCGCATGGCAGCCAAGCTCGCAGCGCGCTGTCTCGAACCTGCCATAAGGCTAAACTAGCCTCATTTCCGGTGCGGCGAAGGCTGCGTATATAAAAAGATCTGGAGTTATCGCATGAGTGTCAAGACGGCTATCGTATTGGGTTCTGGCGGTTTCATCGGTAGCCACCTGGTCAAGCGGCTCAAGCGGGAAGGGTTCTGGGTGCGCGGTGTCGACCTGAAATTCCCCGAATATTCCGACACTGAGGCGGACGATTTCGTCATCGGCGACCTGCGCGACCAGAATGTCGTCGACCGGGTGATCGATCGCAAGTTCGACGAAGTGTACCAGCTTGCCGCCGATATGGGCGGGGCGGAATATATCTTCACCGGCGAACATGATGCCGACATCATGCACAATTCGGCGACGATCAACCTCAACGTTGCCGACCGCGCGCATAAGCGCAACATCAAAAAGGTCTTCTATTCGTCGTCGGCCTGCATGTATCCGGCCTATAACCAGGAGGATCCGGACAATCCGAACTGCGCCGAATCCTCGGCCTACCCGGCAGCGCCGGACAGCGAATATGGTTGGGAAAAGCTGTTCTCCGAGCGCCTGTTCCTGGCCTATAACCGTAACCACGGCATGACCAATCGCGTGGCGCGCTACCACAATATCTTCGGGCCGCAGGGCACCTGGAAGGGCGGCAAGGAGAAGGCGCCGGCCGCTGTCTGCCGCAAGGTGGCCATGGCGACCAATTCCGGCGATATCGAGATTTTCGGCGACGGCAACCAGACCCGCTCGTTCCTGTTCATCGACGAATGCCTCGAAGGCACGGTGCGCTTGACCCGATCGGATTTCGAAGGCCCGGTCAATATCGGGTCGGATGAAATGGTCACCATCAATCAGTTGGTCGATATTGTGTCCGACATTGCCGGCAAGTCCCTGCGCAAGCAGCATATTCCAGGCCCGACGGGCGTACGGGGGCGCAATTCCGACAATCGATTGATCGAAGAAAAGCTCGGCTGGCGGCCGTCGCAAACACTGCGCGCCGGGCTCGAGCGGACCTATGAGTGGATCGAGCAGCAGGTTCTGCGCAACGCCGCCTGACGCATCCTGGCCGGACGAGCGTATCCTGGCGGCGGCATCGCGGCCCGAGCAACAGAGATCGATCAGGCATGAAGATTATCGTACACGATTTCTCCGGGCACGCCTTCACAGCACAACTGGCGCGTGCCCTGGCCGTGCGCGGACATGACGTGCTCTATGCATCCTTTGGGGGCTTCCAGACCCCCAAGGGCAAGACCACCCGGCGCGAGGGCGACCCCGCGAGCTTCCGGGCAAAGGAACTGGTGCTGCCCGAGACCTTCGACAAGGACAACCTGCTGCGCCGTCGCCGCCAGCAAGTCGCCTATGCCAAGGCCATTGCGGGTCTGGTGCGGGAAGAGCGGCCCGATGTGGTGCTGTCCGCCAATGCCCCGCTCGAAGTCGCACCGGCGATCTATCGGGCCTGTCGCGACGTCGAGGCTGGCTATGTGTTCTGGGTGCAGGATATCTATTCGGAGGCAATCGGCCGTATCCTGGCCAAGAAGAATGCGCTGCTCGGTTGGCTGGCCGGCGCCTATTACCGCTCGGTCGAGAAATCGTTGTTGCGCAAGAGCGACGCCGTAGTGGTGATTGCCGAGGAGTTCAGGTCGGTCTTCGAGGCAGCGCCGTGGAGCCTGGACGTGTCGCGCGTCAATGTCATCGAAAATTGGGGCATCATTGCCGACGTGCCGCTGCTGCCGCGCGACAATGACTGGGCCAGGGCCAATATGCCGGGCGAAAAGCCGCGGATCGTCTATTCGGGCACGCTGGCCCGCAAGCACAATCCCGATCTGCTGCTGGCACTGGCGCGCAACCTCGATGCCGAGGTCTATGTATTTTCCGAGGGCTCGGCGCCTGCCGCGCTGGCTGCCACGGCTGCCGAAGAAGGGCTGACAAACCTGCATGTGCGACCCTGGGTGCCTGTGGAGGAGCTGCCGAGCATGCTGGCGGGGGCCGATGTGCTCTTCGCGCTGATCGAGCCCGATGCCGGCATTTTCTCCGTGCCGTCCAAGGTGCTGAGCTACCTGTCGGCCGGGCGTGCCATTCTGGCGGCCATTCCCAGGCAGAACCTGGCAGCGCGCAATGTGATGCGTGAGCAGGCTGGCCTGGTCAGTGAGCCGGGCGACGAAGCAACGCTGGTGGCCAATGCGCGACGGCTGCTCGAAGATGCCGGATTGCGCGAGCAGATGGGGCGCAACGGCCGGCACTATGCCGAGCGCGCCTTTGACATCGATGCCATAGCCGACCGGTTCGCCGAGCTGCTGGCCGATGCCCGGCCCAGGTCCGCCATTCGCATTGCCGACGAGCCGGTGTCGGAGGCGGCGCCTTGAGGGCATTGATCCTCGGGCATTATGGGGGGCGCAATTTCGGAGACGAGTTGATGCTGGTCGGGTTGGTCCGGCTGCTGCGGCGCAAGCGGCCCATGGCCATCCGCATCCAGACCCCTGACGGTTCGGTATCCGAGGGACTGCGCCAGCTCGGCGTCGAGCAGGGCTATGGCAAATCGCCTGGCGCGATCCTCAAGGGTCTGCTTTGGGCCGATACCGTTGTGCTGGGGGGCGGGACGATCTTCCACGATGCCTATCCCGACGAGCGCTATCGCGGGTATTGGCGCAACTTGCTACTGCTGTCGCTGATCTTCGCCTTGGCGCGGTTACTGGGGCGGCATGTATCGCTGGCCGGTATCGGCGTCGGCCCGCTCCGGCGTCGGCGAACCAAGGCGTTCACCACGTTGCTCAAATGGTCCGCCCACGATATCAGCGTGCGCGATCAACAGTCAGCCGACGATCTGGCCACGCTGCCCGGTAGGCAAAGCAAGGTGCGCGTCGCCGACGACCTGTCGGCTTTTGCCAGCATTGCCCCTGCCGGGCCGGTGGGCAAAGCGGGCAAGGTCATCGGGCTGAGCCTGGTGCCATCAGAGGTGGTTACAGGTGCTGAGCCCGCAGATGTC
>CBIGSA010000311.1:0-4042 GCA_966192215.1 uncultured Devosia sp.
TGCGGCCAGGCAGCGGGTGAAATGCACGATCCCCGCCTTGGCCGTGCCATAGGCGATGGGCGCATAGCCCCAAGGCTTGCGGCCCGCAGCCGAGGCAACGATGACGATGGTGCCGCTGGCGCGCGCTTTCATGGCCGGCAGAAGGGCGCGCACCGTCCGGAAGGTCGCGCCGAGATTGCCGTCCATATTGGCGTCCCAGGTCTCGTCGGTAATGTCTTCGATCATTTCGGGAGGCGCATAGCTGGCCCCGGCATTGGCAATGAGGATGTCGAGCGTCCCGAAATTGTCGAGCACTGCTTGTGCGATGCTGTCGGCCATCGCGTGCTCCCGTAGGTCGCCACGAACGATCATGCTGCCGACCAGTTCGGCACCGAGCGCGGCCAGGGCGGCTTCATCGCGGCCGTGCAAAGCCACGCGGGCGCCGGCGGCCGTCAGGCGCCGGGCGATTTCGGCGCCGATCCCATGGCTAGAACCGGTGACCAGGGCAGTCTTGCCGGAAAGGTCTGTCATGTCGGACTCCTGGGATATTCCAATTGCTTGGCCACGATCTGTGCGGTGGCCTCGCCATAGCGCATGCCGATGGCGCCGAGCGTGTCGTCGAGCGCGGTGGCCGGAGCAGTACCCTGCAGGTCGATGACGACATCGTCCTGCTCGGCATTGCCCGCGCGGTCGGGGATGATGCGGATGCCCGTCATATCAGGCACTGCCTCCGGGGCCGTTGCCGTGGTGAAGGCACGCGACCGGTAGGTGCGCGACCAGGCATCGGCGGCCAGGGCCAGCGAGACCGCATCGAAGCCGGGTTGCATGGCGATGCCAACGGTTTCGCGCTGCCAGAAGGCCAGGCTGTTGCCCATGACGGTGGTGACGAAATCGCGCGACAGGCCGAAGGCGGCACTGTCATGGCGGGCATCCCAATGCGTGATGCCGATGGCATCAGCGACGTCGGCGGCCTTGTCCGCCCCGGCAATGGCCTCGACAAGCGTCAGTGCCAGCGGGATCGACGCCGAAATGCCGGTCGTGGTCGCCACCGCGCCATCGACGACGAAGCGCCGGTCGGCAACCTGCGTCACATCGGGCGCGATGCGGGCCAGGTCGCGCTTGTAGAACCAGTGGGTCGTGCCCTTGCGGCCGTCGAGCAGGCCGGCGGCGGCCACAACCTTGGCGCCGGCACAGACGCCGATGACGATGCTGCCCTTGGCCGCCTGGTCGTTGAGCCATGCCATTACCGCGGGATCGTCGTCGCGGCTCATAGCCGGAACGATGACATAGTCCGCGCCGTCCGGATGGGCGGCGTCGAAGGCGGCGATGGTGGTATCGGGCTCGACCTGCAGGGCGGGATAGAGCTGCACCGGTGCGTCCTGCGTTGCGACGAGATAGACATCGGCCACGTCGGCGCGGCGCAGGATGCCCGTCGGCATGAGGTAGTCGGTGGTCTCGGTCGCATCATTGATGCCGATCACCGCCACGACGGGCCGGGTGCGCTTGGGCGGGCGCAGCGCTTCGATGATCGCTGCCGTCTCCGCTTCGGGAATGGGCTCGGGGGCGGCCTGGACCGATGGCGGCAGGCTGACAATCCAGCCGCCGAACCCGACGGCCGCGAGGACGACGGCGCCTGCCAGGCCGAGCATGACTGTTCGCAGCTTCATCTCTTCATCTCCCGTTTGGGTTGACGACAGGGATAACGCAGCCCATGCTTGGCCGAAATGACATATTTCGGGCAAATCCTGCCATGCTGCGCATTGGTATCGTCATCCATCCCGGCTTCCAGATGCTGGATACGATCGGGCCGACCACCACTTTCGAAATCGCCTCGCGCTTTTCCAATCGGGGCTACGAGACCCGCATCCTGGCGGCGGAGGCCGGGAGCGTGGAAAGCTCGTCCGGCTTGGCGCTGGCCGCCGGGCCGCTGGATGCGGAGGGGCTCGACACCATCATCGTCTCCGGCGGCGAGATCATCCGCGACATGAAGGCCCTGCACCGTATCGTGCCCTGGCTGGCCGAAGTCCGGCCACGTCGACTGGCCAGCGTCTGCTCCGGCGCCTTCCTGCTGGCCGAGGCCGGTCGGCTCGACGGCAGGGCCGCAACCACCCATTGGGACAGTACGGACCGGTTCCGCCGCCTCTATCCTGAGGTAAAGCTGATGCCCGATCGCATCTTCACCCAAGATGGCGATGTCTGGACCTCGGCCGGCATCACGGCGGGGATCGATCTGGCCCTCGCGATGATCGAGCAAGATCAGGGGCCTCATGTCGCCCGGCGCACCGCCCAGCAACTGGTCGTACACCACCAGCGCACCGGCGGGCAGTCGCAGTTCGCCGGTCTGGTCGAGGTCGGCGGCTTTTCAGGGCGCTTTGCCGACTTGATCGCCTGGATCAAGACCAGCCTCGATGCGCCGCTGACTGTCGAAATGCTGGCCGAGCGCGCCGCCATGAGCCCCCGCAATTTCGCCCGGGCCTTTGCTCGCGAGACCGGCACGACGCCCGCCAAAGCCGTGGAGCGGCTGCGGGTCGATGCCGCCCAGGCGGCCATCGAGGCCGGGGAGGGGAGTCTCGACCAGATCGCGCTGCGGTTCGGGCTGGGCGATACTGGCCGCATGCGCCGATCGTTCCAGCGCAATCTGGGGCATTCGCCGCGCTACTTGCAGCGCCGACGACGCATCGCCTAGCGGCCGGCGCAGAGAACGATCTGGACGCCGCTCTGGGTGAGGCTCTCCGCCTCCGCATGCTCGGGTGGCAGGAGATCGGTAACGAAATAGGTGAATTCGGAAAAGGGTGCGACACGGACCGCGGCCGGGCCCAGCCACTTGCTGGCATCGGCTACGAGGAACCGCGTGCGGGAATTGGTCAGGATCGCATTGGTGATCTGGGCTTCGCCATAGCTGTAGTCCAATGCGCCGCTGGTGGGGTTGAGGCTGCCAGCACCCACCACGGCATGGGTGGCGTGGAACTTTTCGAAATAGCGAATGGCTTCGGGACCCACCAGGTCCCGATCATTGGGGCGCCAGACCCCGCCCGCCAGGTGCAGCTCGATCCCTTCCACATCGCCCAGGATCAGCGCGACATCGACATTGTTGGTGACGACGGTGAGCCCCTTGTGCCCACGCAGGGCCTCGGCGGTGAAGCGTACCGTGGTGCCGATGCCCATGAAGATGGTGGAGCCATCGGGAATGTCCCTGGCGACGCGGGCGGCAATGAGACGCTTGGCGGCGCCATGCAGGCCCGCGCGCGCGTTGATGGACGTATTCTGCGGCAGGACCGGCAGGTCGACCCCGCCATGCAGGCGCCGGGCCAGCCCGAGCGCGCAGAGCACGTTGATGTCGCGCCTTATGCTCTGGGTAGTGAGCCCGTAATCCCGCGCCAGCCGGTCGATCTGCTGGGCACCCCGCGCGCCGATGCGCGAGAGGATGTCGTTCTGCCGCTCGGAAAGCCGGGGGTCCATGAGGTCACTCGACGCTGAAGTGTGGTCGGGCCGCCGCTCAGTCGGTGCGCCGGCCGGTTTCCTTGTTGAAGGGATGCAGATCCGCCAGGCCGACATGGAGCGACACCTGGGCGCCCTCCCGCGTCGCCGTGCGCGCTGGCACTGCCGCGATGATCAACTGTCCACTGTCCGCAAGTCGCATATGCAGGTGCGTTTCTCCCCCGATCGGCTCATAGAGCTCGACCGTGGCGGTCAGCGTCACATGCGGCGTCTCGGGGGGCGTCAGGTGGATCGTGTCCGGGCGGATGCCAACAAGATCGGTACCCTCGGGCAGGGACAGTGCGCCCTTGTCTTTGAGATAGCCGATATCGATCAGGTTCATCGGCGGCGAGCCGATGAAGCCGGCGACAAACAGGGTTTCGGGCCGCTCATAGAGCGCGAGCGGTGCGCCCACCTGTTCGATGCGCCCGGCATTCATCACCACCAGCCGGTCGGCCAGCGTCATGGCTTCGAGCTGGTCGTGGGTCACATAGACGCTGGTCGTGCCTAGATTGCGCTGCAGCCGCTTGATCTCGATGCGCATCTGTCCGCGCAGCTTGGCATCGAGGTTGCTGAGCGGTTCGTC
>CBIGSA010000312.1:0-4012 GCA_966192215.1 uncultured Devosia sp.
TGACGGCAGCCAGGCGTCGATGATGACGGGGGCAATCCGTCAGTTGAAATGACCGGGGCCGCTGGGATGCGCATGACGGCGTTCCAGAGCTTCGAGTAACTCTTCGCGCCGCAGGCCTAGATCGCGCAGGCGGTGTTCCGGCGTGAAGAGAAGGTCCCGCAGGGCGGCCCTTCGCTTGCGCTCGCTGCTGACAGTGCACAGCCGCCCGGCAAGGGTGCGGACGATGTGAGCAAAGGGGGACCGGACCGGACGAGAGGGGGCGACATCAATGAAGATCATTTTGGCTTCTCCAGCGGCGTCTAGCCGACAGGGGGCAAGCTATGGCAAGCTGGTCAGTAATTTAATGACCAGTTGAGGCAAAGATAGTTGTCCAGTTCGGAGGTGGAACTGCTGATCAGCGTGGATCGGGGCAGTTCGGAAACCCTGCACGCCCAGATCGAGCGGCAATTACGCGACGTCATCCGCAGGGGCGTTCTGCGGCCCGGCAGCAAGGTGCCGTCGACGCGCGACCTCGCGCTGGCGCTGGGGATTTCGCGGCCCCTGGTGATGGAAGCCTATGCCCAGCTTGCGGCCGAGGGCTATCTGGCGCTGCGGCAGGGCGCTGCGCCGCGGGTCGCCGATACGGCACCCCGCCAGGACGCGCGGACCTTGCCGCCGGAAATCTTCACAACCGCCGTCTACCGCTATGACTTCCGGCCGGGCATCCCTGATCTCTCGACCTTTCCCGCGGCGCGCTGGGTCAAGGCGGTCGATTCAGCGCTCAAAGCCATGGTGCCCGACGATTTCGGCTACCGTCAGCGCTTCGGTGTGTGGCCATTGCGCCAGGCGCTGGCCGACTATCTCGGGCGCGTGCGCGGGGTGAGCGCCGACCCGCGCCAGATTCTGATCGTGGGCGGCTTCGAGCAGGCCAAGACATTCGTCGCGCGGGCGCTGGCGCGGCGCGGGGTGGAGCGGCTCGCGGTCGAGGATCCCGGCTATGCGGACCGCGATGTCTGGCGCCAGGCCGGGCTGACGCTGAGACCGATCCCCGTGGATGAAGATGGCATTGACGTGACTGCGCTGGCTGCGAGCGGGGCGCAGGCGGTGTTGCTGACGCCGGCGCATCAGTTTCCCACTGGCGGGGTAATGAGCGGGGCACGCCGGCTGGCACTGGCAGCCTGGCTGCGGGACAACAATGCCGTGGCGCTCGAGGACGACTACGATGCCGAGTTCCGCTACGATCGCGCACCCGTTGGCGCCCTGCAGGGCCTTGCGCCCGACCACGTCATTTATGTCGGGACGACCAGCAAGACGCTGGCCCCCGCGCTCCGCCTGGGCTGGATGGTGGTGCCGCCCGATCTGCTGTCCGAAATGGAGACGGAACTGCTGCGGCTGGACTATGGCCGCAGCCGCATCGATCAGTTCGCCTTGGCTCAGTTCCTGCGAACGGGGGACTATGACCGGCACCTGCGCAAGATGCGCATGATCTATCGCGATCGCCGGGAAGTGCTGCTGGCTGCCATCAGGGCTGACCTGCCGGAGGTCGATGTGCGCGGCATTTCGGCAGGGCTGCACGCGACCGCCCATTTTTCCCGGCGGCTCAACGAGGCGGCCATCGTGGACCGCGCCGCCAAGCGTGGCATGGGAGTCGCCTTCATGCGCCGGCACTATCTCGATGCCGCGCTGGAGGAGAGCACGCTGTTGCTTAGCTATGCCAATATGCCCGAAGCGATACTGCGCACGGCTTTTCGGACGCTGGTCTCGCTGCTCGACGATCAGGGATGAGGCAAGGCGTCGCCGAGGGCGGTGCCATCCGCCGCAATACCGGGAAGCGGGGGGAGCCAGGGCAGCACCGAGCGGAACCAGAACTGCCGCCTCGGGGCAAGTTCGCGCCGCTGGGCCAGTACACCGATGCGAATGCCCAGGCTTCTGCTTCCGGGTGCTTCATCGGACGTGGCATAGAGGGGCGAACCGCAATTGCCGCAGAAGGCCTGCTGGCGCTTGCGCCCGCTTTCGGCCGTCTTGATGTAAATTTTAGGGTCGCCTTTCGTCAGGTGGAACCGCTCTTCCGGGCAGGGGACCATGACGCGGAAGGCGGTGCCCGAAAGCTGTTGGCAATCCGTACAATGGCAGATGCGAACGCGATCGGGGTCGATCTCGGCCTCGAAGGTAATGGCGCCACAATGGCATGAGCCCTGGACCTGCATTGTACCCTCCCGGTTGACGATGCAGCCGGGACTTTAGACGCCATCGCCACGGCCAAGCAATCGGAGGGACCAAAAGGCCCGCTCGCGCGGGCCCTTGCCATTCCATTCCTGCCCGGCTCAGCTTGAGCCGGCGCCGTCCTGGCGGACGAAGGCGATGCGGAGCATGTTGGTGGCGCCTGGCGTGCCCAGCGGGATGCCGGCGGTGATGGCGATGCGGTCGCCGGGGCGGGCAAAGCCCTCCTGGTAGGCGATGACGCAGGCGCGATCGACCATGTCTTCGAGGCTGACGGCATCCTCGGTTTGTACGCAATGGACGCCCCAGACCACCGACATGCGGCGGATGGTGCGCATATTGGGCGAGAGCACAATGATGGGCTTGCTCGGCCGTTCGCGGGCGGCGCGAATACCGGTTGAGCCCGAGGCGGTATAGGTGACGATGGCGGCCAGATCGAGCGTTTCGGCAACCTGGCGGGTGGCGGCCGAAATGGCGTCGGCGGCGGTGGCCTCCGGCTCGGTCTGGGCGGCGCGGATGATGCCGCGATAATTGGCATCGGTCTCGACGGCCACGGCCACCTTGTTCATGGTGGAGACGGCTTCAACCGGGTATTGGCCGGAGGCAGACTCGGCTGAGAGCATGACGGCATCGGCGCCTTCGAAGACGGCAATGGAAACGTCGGAGACTTCGGCGCGGGTCGGCACTGGCGACGTGATCATCGATTCCAGCATCTGGGTGGCGACCACGACCGGCTTGCCGTAGCGGCGGCACATGCGGATCATTCGCTTCTGCAGCCCGGGCACGGTTTCGAGGGGAAGTTCGACGCCCAGGTCGCCGCGGGCCACCATGATGGCGTCGCAGAGCTTGACGATTTCCTCGAGGCGATCGATGGCCTGGGGCTTTTCGATCTTGGCCATGACACCGGCGCGGCCCTGCACGATCTTGCGGACATCGATGATGTCCTCGGGGCGCTGCACGAAGGAGAGAGCAATCCAGTCGGCATCGACAGCCAGACCCGCCAGCAGGTCGGCATGGTCCTTCTCGGTGAGCGCGCCGGTGGGCAGGAGCGTATCGGGCAAGGAGACGCCCTTCTTGTCGCTCAGCTTGCCGCCATAGATGACTTCGGTTTCAATGGCGCCGTTGCCGACCTTGGTGGCCTTGAGGGCCAGCTTGCCATCGTCGAGCAGCAGGCGATCGCCCACCGAAACGCTTTCGATGATCTCAGGATGGGGCAGGTAGACGCGGTCGAGCGTGCCGGGGGCATCGGCATTGCTGTCGAGGGTGAATTTCTGCCCGGCGACCAGGTTGATGGCGCCATCGGCGAATTTCCAGACGCGGAGCTTGGGACCCTGCAAGTCGACCAGCACGCCGAGCGGATGATTGAGGCGCTTTTCGACATTGCGGATGCGCTCGACCGTCTGCTTGAGCAGGTCGTGGCTGGCATGGCTCATATTGATGCGGAACACGTCCGCGCCGGCCTTGGCCAGGTCCTCGATCATCTTTTCTTCGTGGCTGGCGGGCCCGAGGGTGGCGATGATCTTCGCGCGTCGCATGCGTCTCATTGCGTGTCCGTTTCCTGCGTATTTATGTCGTCCTGGGGAACGTCCGTGACGTCGTCGGGGTCGACAAGAAATGTGGGGTCTTCGAGGTCTTCGCTGCCGTCAGGACCAACAACGGCGGGGCCTTCAGCGCTCTCGGTGAGCTGCAAAGTCCAGTCGGTGCGGTTCTGGGTATCGATTTCAAAGAAACCGGTGCGCTCATAACCGCGGGCGAGGCAATCCTCAACCCCGAATATTGTGAAGGTTTCGTCACGCGTGCACATGAAGACCGA
>CBIGSA010000313.1:0-4011 GCA_966192215.1 uncultured Devosia sp.
GCTCTTCTCCTTCAGCAATGCGCACGCGATGCGAACTGCCATCCGGCAGCACTTCCCAGCTCTGCCGATTGTCTCTGAGATAGGCAACCAGAATCCGGTCGAGGATTTGCTTATGCACGGTCTTGTTGAGGATCGGCACCATCACTTCCACGCGCCCGTCCAGGTTCCGTCCCATCAGGTCGGCCGAGGAAATATAGACCTTGGCGCGCGGGCTGGGCATGGCCTCGCCATTGCCGAAGCAATAGATGCGGCTGTGTTCCAGGAACCGCCCGACCACCGATTTCACGCGGATATTGTCCGAGAATCCGGGAATGCCCGGCCGCAAGCAGCAGATGCCGCGCACGATGAGGTCGATCTTCACCCCCGCCTGGCTGGCGTCATAGAGCGCATCGATGATCTCGGGGTCCACCAGCGAGTTCATCTTGAGCAGGATGCCGGCCGGCTGTCCCTCGCGGGCCAGCTCGATTTCTCGAGCGATATTGTCCAGCAAGGTCTGCCGCAGATTGACCGGCGATACCGCGATGGTCTCGAGTTCGGTCGGCCGCGCATAACCGGTGATGAAGTTGAACACCCGGGCGACGTCCCGGGTGATCGCCGGGTCGATGGTGAAATAACTGAGGTCGGTGTAAATCTTGGCGGTGATCGGGTGATAGTTGCCCGTGCCGATATGGCAATAGCTCACCAGCTTGCCCTTCTCGCGCCGCACCACCTGGCTCAGCTTGGCATGGGTCTTGAGCTCGATGAAACCGAACACCACCTGCGCCCCGGCCCGTTCCAGGTCGCGCGCCCAGCGGATATTGGCTTCTTCGTCGAACCGCGCCTTGAGCTCCACCAGGCATGTCACCGACTTGCCGGCCTCCGCTGCGAGCACCAGCGCCTTGATGATCGGGCTGTCGGCGGAGGTGCGGTAGAGCGTCTGCTTGATGGCAACGACATCGGGGTCGCGCGCCGCCTGCATCAGGAACTGCGCCACGACGTCGAAACTCTCGAACGGATGATGGACCAGGATATCCTTGGCCCGGATCGCCGCAAAACTGTCCCCGCTATAGTCGCGGATGCGCTCGGGGAAGCGTGCGTGATAGGGCGTGAACTTCAGGTCGGGCCGTTCCACGTCGCAGATCTTGCGTGCATCGGCCAGGCCTAGGAAGCCCTGAACCTCGAACACGTCGCCTTCCTTGACGCCCAGTTGTTCCCCGATCTGGCGCTTCAATGCCCGCGGCATCGAGCTTTCGATTTCGAGCCTTATCACCTGCCCACGCCGGCGCTGGCGCAGGGCCGTCTCGAATTCCACCACCAGGTCGGCCGCTTCGTCGTCGATTTCGATTTCGCTGTCGCGGATGATGCGGAACGCGCCCGACCCGACCACTTCATGGCCGGGAAACATCTTGTGGAAGAAGAGTTTGACCAGCGTATCGATGGTCACCACCTCGCTGCGCCCTTCCGAAACCAACCCCGTCGGCAGGTTGATGAAGCGGTCGAGATTACCCGGAATGCGCACCAATGCAGTCAGCGGCAGGTCATTGTCCGGGCGCTTCAGTTCAAAGGCCAGCGCCAGCCCCAGATTGGGGATGAACGGGAAGGGATGCGCCGGATCGACCGCGATCGGGGTCAGCACCGGGAAGATTTCTTCGCGGAACAGCTTCTGCAGGTAGTTGACCTGGTCCGTTGTCAGGTCATCCGCCTCGTGGATCACCACATTCTGCGCGAACAGCTCCTCGCGCAGGTTCTGCCAGTGGTCCTGCTGCTCCAGTTGCAGATGCTGCGCCAGGGTCGCAATTTCTTCCATCTGCTCAGCCGGGGTCAGCCCGTCCGCGCTCTGCTTGGAAAGCCCTGCGCGCATCTGCCCTTTGAGGCCGGCCACGCGCACCATGTAGAATTCGTCGAGATTGTTGGCTGAGATGGAAACGAACCGCAGCCGCTCCAGCAGCGGGTGGTTGACGTTCCCCGCCTCTTCGAGCACGCGCATGTTGAATTGCAGCCAGCTCACCTCGCGGTTGACAAAGCGCGCCGGGCTCTTGCGCAGCGCCTCGATGTCCGGGCCCGAAGCTTCGGGGTCGGCGAACTCGCTCATTTCATTCATCGTCTTCGGTGTCCCAGTCCTGTTCGTGGCTCGCGCCGCCCTGCGCGACCCGGCGGCGGTCGAGCGCATCGGCGGCGATGCTGCGGGTAATGGCCGTTCCCTTGGCGAGTGCCAGCCGGTCCATGAGGTCTACAAGGATCACGACTTCTTCGGCGGAACGCTCCATGCGCGCCACCAGATAGGCGATGATCCTAGGATCGACCTTGATCTGTCGATCCCCGAACAATTTCACGAACATCTGTGACAATTGAATGTCGTCCGTCAGCTCGAGACTATAGGCGGTGGCCCGCCTTGCTCGCGAGCGCACATCATCGGTCGCCAGCGGCCAGTTCGCAATGTCTTCGCGCGCCGTCAGCAGGATCGGCCTTTGCTCCCGCATCGACTGGTTGAGCAGATGGAACAGGCCCGCCTCATCATAGCCCAGTCGATCCACGTCCTCCACGATAAGGGGCACCGTGCCACCTTCCCGTGCCAGCGCTTCGAGATCATCCATCCCCGCATAGCGGGCGCCGCTGCGGTCGGCGAAAATCCGCGCCAGGTGCGACTTGCCTGATTTGGCCGGGCCGACCAGCAGCGTCACCGGATCGGGCCAGTGCGGAAAGGCCAGGATGCGCCCATAAGCCAGCTCATTGCCTTCCCCGACCAGGAAATCCGCCTCGTCATGCGAGGGCGTATGGCCTAGTTCCAGCGTAAGCTGCCCTTTGGGTTCGTCGCTGTCAGGATTGGCCGGGAGTGCCATCGGGCCCACCATTTCGGCCGAGATAGAGCGTGCTTTCCTTGTATTTGCGCACGCCATAACGCACCAGCACCGAAGCGATCGCTGCCATCGGCACGGCCAGCAGCAGGCCGACAAAGCCGAACAGCGCCCCCAGCCCGAGCAGCGCGAACATCATCCAGACCGGATTGATGTTGATCGAGGAACCGACCAGCTTGGGATAAAGGATATTGCCCTCGATGAACTGCCAGAACAGGAAGATGCCGGCGACAAGCGCCACCATCCACACATCGCCCGAATACTGCACGATGGCGATGCCCACCGAGAGCCCGAAGCCCACGGCAAAGCCGACAAAGGGGATGAAGCTCAACAGCCCCCCGATCAGCCCCACGGCCAGCCCGAAATTGAGCCCCACCAGGCTGAGCGCCGTCGCATAAAAGGCCGCATCGAGCAGCAGCACGCCACCCTGCCCCCGGATAACTCCGGCCATCGACTTGTCGATGTCGCGCAGGATGGCCTGGATTTCGCCCTTGTGCTCCTGGGGCAGCAGGCCCTCGATGCCATGCACCAGGCCCTCCCAGTCCAGCAGCAGGTAGAAAGCCACCACGGGCGTCAGCACGGTAAAGCCGATCACCGCCGCGCCGGTCATGCCGATATTGACCAGTTCGCCCGGTATGGTGGCGATGAAGCCCAGCGCCTGCCGTGCCAGGTCGTTGATGCTGGTCTGCAGTTGCGCCGCCCGCTCCGGCCCCAGCCATTCGTTGATTTCCGGCGACCAGCGCGCGAACAGTGCCTGCAGGTCCGCCACCAGCGCCGGGGCCCCGCGCAGCAATTCGATGATCTGCTGGCCGATCAGCGGTACGAACATCAGGAATACGCTCACCACGATGGTGATGACGCTCAGAAGCACCACCGTGGTCGCCCAGCCGCGGTTGAACCGCCACTTTTGCAACTGGTTGACGAGCGGGTTGAGCAGGTAGGCCAGCGCCGCCCCCACCACGAAGGGCAGCAATATGCCGCGGAACAGCCAGAGCAGCAGCACGAGCACGACCAGGAAGGCCGTCCAGATCAGCACTTGATTTCTCAGGGTCATGTTGCCGGGCGGCCCTTGCGTCGGGGTGGTTGAGAAGCTATCAGGCCGTCTAGCTTCCGGCTCCGGGCTTGGCAACCGCCTTGGTCTTCCGGTAACGGCTTTGCGCACGCTTTCCCCACACGG
>CBIGSA010000314.1:0-3998 GCA_966192215.1 uncultured Devosia sp.
CTCCCTGGTACGATCGAGCATGGCACCGGCAAGGTGCTGGCCTCCAGCGTGCTTTGCGATCCCGATGTGTCGCTGCATCAGTCTATCGCCACGCGGCTGGGCATCGACACCATTATCGAGAGCGATGCCAATGCCATCACCATGGCGCAGCACTGGTTCGGCCAGGCGCGCGACCATGACGATTTCGTGCTCGTGGCCATCGAGGAAGTGCTGGGCCTGGGCGTCATGCACAATGGCCAACTGTTCCGCGGCGCGCATGGGCTGAGCCTCACGCTGGGCGACATGATCATGGGGGCCGGCGGAGACAATGCCGTGCGGCTGGCCGACCTGGCAGGAGAAGGGGCGATCCTCGCCTGCCTCAAGGGCGATGCGCGCATGAGCGAGGCCATGCGGCTGGGCCAGGGCATGGCCCAGGTCAAGGGCCTGCTCGAGGCGGGTGATGCCGGCCTGCGCGAAGCGGCCGCCCGGGCCGGCGCGGCTCTGGGTATTGCCATTGCCAATCTGGTGGCGCTGTTCGCGCCGCCGCGTGTCATCCTGGCCGGTTCGACCCTGGCGCTGGGCGAGTATCTGCTGGCGCCGCTGCGGCAGGCCTTTGCCGGGGCCATTCCGGCCCCGCTCACCACGCTGGCCGAGATCGTCATCGACGAGGCGGGCGACGAATTCTGGGCGCGTGGCGCTGCTGCGGTGGCCTTGGGCGAACTCTATGGCTCGCCCTGGGGCACGACCGGCCCGGCGCGGCATGCGCTGCACTAGTCAATATCCGGCCGCCAATGGCGCCGGGCCGATTTATCGCGTGAGGAGGATGTTATGCGGGAAGCACTGATCGTCTGGGGTGGCTGGAGCGGCCACGAGCCCGAGCAATGCGCCAATATCTACAAGAGTTGGCTCGAGGAAGACGGCTTCAAGGTCTATGTCGAGGACACGACCGAGGCCTTTGCCGATCCTTCCATCCACGATCTCAGCCTCATTATCCCGATCTTTACCATGAGCAAGATCGAGAAGGAGGAAGTCTCCAACCTCACCGCCGCCGTCGAGAGCGGCGTGGGTCTCGCCGGCCATCACGGCGGCATGGCCGATGCCTTCCGCGATGCGGTCGATTACCAGTTCATGGTCGGCGGCCAGTGGGTGGCCCATCCGGGCAATATCATCGACTATCGCGTCGATATCACGCGCCCCGACGATCCGGTCATGGCCGGCGTCAACGGCTTCGCCTACCGCTCCGAGCAATATTACATGCATGTCGATCCCTCCAACGAGGTGCTGGCGACCACCACCTTCACCGGCGAGCATGCCAGCTGGATCGATGGCGTCACCATGCCGGTCGTCTGGAAGCGCAAGCACGGCAAGGGCAGGGTCTTCTACTCCTCGCTCGGCCACGTCTCCTCGGAATTCCAGGTGCCCGAAATGGCCACGATCCTGCGCCGCGGCATCAATTGGGCGGCGCGGTAAGCTAGCCGCCTCCGATCGTCATCTCTATATCGACGGTATCGCCGACGGTGATGCCGGTTTCTTTCCGGACGGCGACCTTCAGCGGCAGCAGATAGGTGCCGTCCTTGGGAAAGAGCGAGGTGGTGAAGCGCATGCCGCCGATTTCGGCCTCGACCGGGATCACGCCCCAGCCGTAGCTGGCCTGCCGCTTGACCCGTTCGATCTCGGCAGCTTGCGGGCGGGGCACCGGCGCATAGACGAAGGGTGCGGGGCCGCGCCATTCGATGATCGTGGTGCGGAACGAGAGCTGCAGCATGGTGTCGGCTCACCCGGCGCAAAAGATGGCGAAGAGTATTCTAGCACCTGGCGCACGGCGCGATAGGCGTGAACGAGAAGTTCCCAGCGTTCACCAGCAAAACAACGCCCGGTTGCGAGTATTGGGCCGTTGATCTACTGAACACCAGGTCGTTAGATCTGGTGCTGGGTGGGTAAAGAATGTCGAGGGGCGGGCGGCAGGGGGCGTTGCCGGGTGGTTTGGGCGCACGTATTGACCAGCGCTTCCAGATAAGCCAGTGGCTGCGCGCTATACGCGTGCACCACTATATCAAGAATGGACTAGTCTTCCTGCCTCTCCTGGCGGCACAGGAGTTTTCGTGGCCCTCCTTTGCCGCTTGCCTTGGTGCTTTCATAGCCTTCTGCCTGGCGGCGTCGAGTGTCTACCTGCTCAACGACATCATGGATCTGCAGGCCGACCGGGCCCATGCGACCAAGCGCCTGCGGCCGCTGGCCAGTGGTGCGCTCTCGACACGCAATGCGCTGATGGCCGCGGTGGCCCTGGCTCTTGCCGCGGCCATTGCCGGCACCGTCGTCACCTGGTCATTGGCGGGCATCGTCGCGTCATACCTGGCTATCGGGTTGCTCTATTCGATCTACATAAAGCGCAAGATGATCGCCGATGTGGTTACGCTGGCAGGGCTCTACGTGGTCAGAATTCTCGGCGGGGCGGTGGCGATCGGCGTTACGCCGTCGCAGTGGCTGCTGGCCTTTTCGATGTTCCTGTTTTTGTCGCTGGCTTTCGTCAAGCGGTATTCCGAACTCGTCAAGCGCCGTGATGACGGGCTGGCGGAGCTGGAAAACCGCAACTACAAGTTCAGTGATGCGCCGATTGTCGGCGCTGTTGCCGCGGCGAGCGGCATGAACGCGGTGACCGTGCTGGCGCTCTATGTGGCGTCGGAACAGGTGCAGGCGCTGTATTCGCATCCCTGGCTGCTCTACCTTATCTGCCCTGTGCTCATCTATTGGATTGGCCGTGTATTGCTCATGGCCAACCGGGGGCTGCTCGACGATGATCCGGTCGTTTTTGCGTCGCGTGATTTCAATAGCCGCTTGTCGGGATTGATCATCCTCGCCGTTGTTCTTGGAGCCAACTAAATGACCAAGGAAATGGTACTGCCGGCCGGTGGCAAGCAGCGGCCTTCGCTCGCCACGCTGATCCTGGGCCCCAATGCATTGCCGCCGCAGGACGCGCCTGCCGGGCTGGACTATGTCGATGTCGTTGTCGGGATTGGGCTGGGCATCGTCGCCGCCATGGTGTCGATGCTGGCCTTGTCGCTGCTCGACCCCGCCCTCTATGTCGCGCCCAAGGGCTTCAACGTATGGTTCGACGCCGACACCCCTCGCAGTCTGGGTGCAATGGCCAATTCCAGCCCAAGCTGGCACTATCGCAACACGGTTCATCCGCTATTCTCGCTGCTGACTGTGCCAATTATGCAGGTGCTGCAGGCCTTTGGCATGGATGCGGTCCGGGCGGCGGGCCTCATCATCGCTGGGGCCGGCATGCTGAGCACGCTGTTGCTGTTCTTGGCCCTGCGAGGTCTGGGCATGCCCCGGCTCGTCACCGCCGCCTTTGCCGCCGCTTTCGTGCTGTCGGCCGCCTATGTCCATTGGTTTGCCGTTGCCGAAACCTACGCCTTTTCTGCCCTCAGCGTGACGCTGATGCTCTACATTGCCGTTCGTGCCGACGAGCGCTCCGTGGTGTGGTGGCTGCTCGGGTCCGCCCTGGCGCTCGGTATCACCGTGACCAATTGGGCCGTCGCCCTTGCTGCATTGGCGGTGCGCGTCAGCTGGCCGCGTGCGGTGCTGATCGCGCTGGGCAGCTTTGCCCTCGTTGCCATATTGTCGTTGCTGTCGAGCTTGGTCATTCCGGGGAGTCCAGCCTTTCCGGATCTATTGGCCCTTTCCGGCGAAACCCGCTACTCGGCCCTCGCGGCAAAGAGCTGGACGCCGCTGGAAGACCTGTGGGGCACCTTGGTATCGCCGGCCGTTTCGCCTTCGCCATTCATCAGCCAAATCGTCGGCGGCGGCACTATTTTCGACATCGTCAACAACCAGCAGTTTGGCCTGCGCGGCTATGATGCGCCCGGTATCGTGGCAGTCGTGTGCTGGGTTGCGATGCTTGGTTGCGGTGTCGCGGGCGGGCTGCGGACGGCGCGGCTGCGCCGTTTCCTGCTGACTGTGGGCGGCTTCGTCGTGCTGCAATGCGCACTGCATCTGCTCTATGGCCAGGTGAC
>CBIGSA010000315.1:0-3989 GCA_966192215.1 uncultured Devosia sp.
AAGCTGCGCTACCACAAGATCATCATCATGACCGACGCCGACGTGGACGGCGCCCATATCCGCACGCTCCTGCTCACCTTCTTCTACCGGCAGACCCCGGAGCTCATCGAGCGCGGCCATATCTACATCGCCCAGCCGCCGCTCTACAAAGCCACGCGCGGCCGCTCCGAGCAGTATCTCAAGGACGAGGATGCCCTGATCGACTACCTGGTCGAGGCTGGCCTGGAAGAGGCCGTCCTCACCACCCGCGACGGGCATCAGCATGGCGGCAGCGACCTGCTGGCCATCGTGCAGCAGGCGCGTGGCATTGTCGGCGCCATCGACAATCTCAACACCCGCTACAATCGCAATCTCGTCGAGCAGGCGGCCATTGTCGGCGGGCTCGATCCGGACGGCCTGGCCGATGCGGACAAGATGGGCGAGGTGCTGACCCGCGTCGGCAATCGCCTCGACCGCATTTCCGATGAATGGGAACAGGGCTGGACCGGCGAGATAACCGACGCGGACGAACTGGCCTTCTCGCGCACGGTGCGCGGCGTTTCCGAACGCCACCTGCTCGACAAGGCTTTGCTGCAAAGCGCCGATGCTCGCAAGCTTCGCCAGCTCGCCGACCGGCTGGACGAAATCTATGGCGGCGTGCCCGTTCTGACCCGCAAGGGCGAGACGATCAACATCTATGGCCCTTCGAGCCTGTTCAAGGCGGTGACCGATGCCGGGCGCAAGGGCGTCAGCCTGCAGCGCTACAAGGGCCTGGGCGAAATGAACGCCTCCCAGCTCTGGGAAACCACGCTCGACCCCAATGCGCGCACCCTCCTCAAGGTCGAAATCGACCAGACCGACGAAGCCGACCAGATATTCACCGCCCTGATGGGTGACCTCGTGGAACCTCGCCGCGACTTCATCCAGGACAATGCGCTGAGCGTGAGCAATCTGGACGTTTAGTCCGCGTCTGCGCGCTTTGTTTATCGAGGCCCCGAACACTGTTCGGGGCCTTTTGCGTTTAGGCTCGTCCAGCCCCTTGGTTTTGACATATGCCTGCCGCTGTAATACAAGTAATACAACTGGAGGTGGCCCATGGCAGAACTGTCCGATCCGATCACCCTTCGGCTTCCGCTGGACATGCTGGCGGATATCGAGAAAATTGCTGCCGGCTCCGAGCGAACCAGAAGCTGGGTCATTGTCCGTGCCTTGAAATACTATCTGTCGCGCGAGGCCGAGGGCGGCATTTGCCTCTCGGTGCTTCGTGGCCGTGACGAGGCGATGGCCGGCCAGGGCGAGGACATGGACGACGTCATCGCCGAGCTCGATGAGATTATTCGCAGCGGCAAAGCCGCCTGATGAAGGTCAAGCTGTCTTCCGAGGCGAGGCAGGACATCGACCACCAAGTGGCCTACCTGACTGGGAAGACCAATTCCGGCATAGTCACTTTCAGGAACATCATCAGTCGCGCCGCACGCTTGCTCAGCGACCAGCCCTATGTCGGACAGACTGCTGCCGAAATCCCGATCCGTGGCGCGCGGCGCGCCATCATCGACGGCTGGCGTTTCGACTATGACATCGTCGACGGCGTCGTATGAATTCAGCGCATCACCAGCTCGATCAATACGCCCTCGCTGACCTACGATGACGATGCCGACTACGAAGATTAAGCTTTCGCATTAGTGGCCTGAACAAGAAAAAGCCCGGCGGGATCGCCGGGCTTTGTCGGAGCGACCTACCAGCGCTGGCGGCCGTACCAGTCGTCGACATCCTTGCGGACCTCGTCCTTGGCCTTGCCGTAGCGCTCCTGAATCTTGCCTTCGAGCTGTTCGCGGTTGCCGTTGATCTGGGCGATATCGTCGTCGGTGAGCTTGCCCCACTGCTCCTTCACCTTGCCCGATACCTGCTTCCAACTGCCTTCAACGCGGTTCCAGTCCATTGTGAATCTCCTGATCAAAGTGTGTCAGCTCAACGGTTTAGGAACCGACTGCGTTCCACGGGGATTGAGACACCGAGGTCTGGATGTTCACCCGCCTGAACAATGCGTTGCACAGAACCGGCTTGGCTGGGCGGCCAAGTCGGCTTAGCTAGGCCTGATCATTCCGGCACTGTCCCCGCGAGGCTTCACAATGAAAAAGATCGGCTTTCTTTCCTTCGGGCATTGGTCGCCCTCGCCACAGTCTCAAACGCGCTCGGCCAGCGACGCTCTGCTGCAATCGATTGATCTGGCCGTGGCGGCCGAGGAATTGGGCGCCGATGGCGCCTATTTCCGCGTGCATCACTTCGCCCGCCAGCTCGCCTCGCCCTTTCCGTTGCTCTCGGCCATCGGGGCCAGGACCAGCAAGATCGAGATCGGCACCGCCGTGATCGACATGCGCTACGAAAACCCGCTTTACATGGCCGAGGATGCCGGCGCGGCCGACCTGATTGCCGGCGGGCGCCTGCAGCTGGGCATCAGCCGCGGCTCGCCAGAACAGGTGATCGATGGCTGGCGCTATTTCGGCTATGCCCCGGCCGAGGGCCAGACCGATGCCGATATGGCGCGCGGCCAGACCGATGTGCTGCTCGAAGTGCTCAAGGGTCATGGCTTCGCCCAGCCCAATCCGCGCCCCATGTTCCCAAACCCGCCCGGCATGCTGCGGCTGGAGCCGCATTCACCTGGCCTGCGCGAGCGCATCTGGTGGGGCGCGGCGAGCGACGCCACCGCCGTCTGGGCTGCCGAAAAGGGCATGAACCTGCAGAGCTCGACGCTCAAATTCGACGAAAGCGGCAAGCCCTTCCATATCCAGCAGGCCGAGCAGATCCGGGCCTATCGCGCCGCCTGGAAAGAGGCGGGCCATGACCGAGAGCCGCGCGTCTCGGTCAGCCGCTCGATCTTCGCCCTCGTCAACGACATGGACCGCGCCTATTTCGGCGGCGGCGGGCGCGAGGAAGACAGTTTCGGCTATATCGAGCCGGAAAAGCGGGCCGTCTTCGGCCGTGGCTATGCCGCCGAGCCAGAGCAGCTCATCAAGGAACTGGCGGCGGACGAGGCGATTGCCGAGGCCGATACGCTGCTGCTGACCGTGCCCAACCAGTTGGGCGTGGACTACAACGCCCATGTCATCGAGAGCATTCTCAAGCTCGTGGCGCCCGAACTGGGCTGGCGCTAGGGCAACTTATAGCCCGAGTCTGCGCAGCCATTGGCCTGCCAATAGGCGTCGACCGGCGTGAAGCGGCCTGCCGCGGCCTGCTCTACCCGGGCGGCGAAGGCCATGGCACGGCATTCGTCCGGCCCGGCGACCGCATGGACCATTTCATGCAGCAGGGTCAACACCCTGAGGTCATCGGCGCCATCGGAGAAGAATTGCGGGCAGAGCACGAGGCGCACGGTACCATTCTCCGGCGGGATGCGGATGAAGGCGGCAAAACGCGTGCAGGAGCCTGTCCGCGTCTCGCGGATGGCGATGTCGACCGTGACTGTGCCGCCCCAATGGGCGGAGGCGAAACGCTGCAAGGTCAGCGCATCCCGATAGGCGGCGACATCGACGCCCATTTCACCCGGGGCCAGATGTGGGTGGGCTGCCTCGAACGTGGCGATGGCCGTGTCCAGCGCCCGGTCGAGCATGGCCTGCTCCTGCGCCAGGGCGGGGCTGGCCAGGAGCGCAAAAAGGAGCGGGACGAGACGGCGGAACATGGCGGGCTTTCTTGTGGTGCGGGGCACATAGCCCGTCCCTGGCACGGGAACAATGCTGTGACACCCCCGCAACACCGCGGGCAAAGCTGCGAAACCCCACATAAACCGGCCACAATTGGCCAACAGAAGAATTGCGTGATCGCGTGGGAAAGCGCTGCGGCAGGGATGCCGCGCCCAAATAGACAATCCCATGAGCCGGTCAGGCAGCCTCTTAACCGCTTGCTAACCTCTTGTTTCCCATCCGGCGCGAACAGGATAGAAGCAGGTCAAAGGCACCAGTTTCAGGGTCCCGCTTGATGGATTTTCGCATTTCCGCCGATGACCGCGTTGGCAA
>CBIGSA010000316.1:0-3951 GCA_966192215.1 uncultured Devosia sp.
TAGCCCTCATGGTGAGGTGCGCTTCTTCAGCGCCTCGAACCACGAGGGCGTGGCAAGGTTTCGGAACGCTCAAAACCCAGCGAATTGCGGGGCGACGCTTTCGGCCAAGGCGAAGGCTTCGGTGCGCTGATCGGCGGAGGCGATGGAGACCGCCTGGTTGAGCAGCTCATCGACCCAGCCGGCATCGGCGGTGTTGGCGCAGCGCTCATGGGCGATGGCAAGCCACATCAGGCCTTCGACGGGTTGCGCTTCGATGCCATCGACGCCGTTGAAGACCATGTTACCGAGTTGGGCCTGGGCCGGGCAATGGCCCTTGCGGGCGGCCAGGGAGAACCAGCGCGCGCTTTGCAGCGGGTTCACGCCCATTTCGTTTTCCTGCATGTAGAGCAGGCCAACGCGATATTGTGCGTCGGCATCGCCGAAATAGGTGGCGGCATGCAGCAGCAAGGCATGCGAGCGTTCGGCATCGGCCGGGATACCGGCGTCTGGCAGGCCTTCCTTGTAATAGTCGCCGACCTTGACGAAGGATTGAGCCACGATATCGGCCTCGACGCCCCTGGGGGCGGCATCGGCATGCTGGTTGGCGATCTGGGCGAAATAGCCGAAGGCCTTGACCGGGTCCTTGTCCACGCCTTCGCCATTTTCATACATCGTGCCGAGTTGCCACATGGCCATGGGCTGGCCGGCGCTGGCGGCATCTTCGAGGGCAGCCAGCAGATCGTCGCCGGATACACCGCCCCCCGCCCCATCGAGCATATTGGCCATGTTCAGCGCCGCATCGGCGGCCGTCTGGGCGTGCACGGGCGCTATCGACGCCGCCAGGGCGAGGATTGCTGCCGTCGTAACGGAAATCAGGGAATGGTCCCCAATGGCCCGCATCTTGCTCCTTCTTGCCCGCTCGCGGCGGGCGAACTGTATCGTCCGGTATCTCCCGGATCGACCGGGAAAGCGGACATTAAGATTTCGGTAAACTCCGTTTGTGACCGCATTCAGCCGACCGCATGGCGATCGGGAGGTATGATGCGGGCACAACGCCGTTCACCCCGAGAGAGCCAAGCCAAAAAGCTTCGCCACCGGTTTCGGCCATGGGGTGAGAAAACGCGCAAGAGCGGGCACCAACCCGCCACTCACAGGCCATCCGCCCCCAGATGCCTATGCCGTCTCGTTTAGGGTGAGATTGTGGCGACAAATATCGCCAAATCATTGCCGCAAGGGATGATGAAATCGATTCACACGCGATGTTGCGGAATCGTCACAGAGTCAGCCCAGGGCACCGGAAGACGCGAGGGAGTTGTTGCGCCGACCAGGCCGATGGCCATACTCGCCGCACAGCGAACCAAGGAGCGCACGATGAAAACCCTGTCCATGACGAAAGGAGACAAAAATCAACAGGACATGACCATTCATGCACTCTCAAAATTCGTGGCAGGAGCAGCGCCAAGACGCCAGCCGTAGCCGCAACCTTTTCGATTTTCTTGCCGGACTGATCTTCCGGGACCCTTCGGGCCGGACGATGACCCGTGCCCGCAAATTCCTGGGCTATTATCGCCCCTATGTGCCGCTGCTGCTGGCAGACCTGGCCTGCGCACTGCTGGTGGCGGCCAGCGCCATCGCCCTGCCCCTCTGCGCCAGCTACATCACCACGCGCCTGCCCGAACTGGCGCAGGCAGATGATGCGCTAGCGCAAATCCTGGGCATGGGCGGCATCATGCTCGCCGTGTTCCTCGTACAATCGCTGGCGACCTATTTCGTGGACTACCAGGGCCATGCCATGGGCGCGCGCATCGAGGCCGATGTGCGCAAGGAACTATTCGAGCACTGCCAGAAGCTCAGCTTCGGCTTCTATGACCGGCAGCGCGTCGGCCAGTTGATGAGCCGCATCAGCAACGACTCCCTGTGGCTGGGCGAATTGTTCCATCACGGACCGGAAGACCTGGCCATCAGCCTGCTCAAATTTGGCGGGGCAATGACGGTGCTGGCCTTCATCGATCCCGTGCTGGCCGGGCTGATCGCGCTGCTGGTGCCGCCAGCCGTGCTCTATGCGCGGCATTTCAACCGGCGGATGAATGTGGCACTCAAAGCCAGCAAGGAGCGCATCGCCGGTGTCAACGAGCGCGTGGAGGACGCGCTAGGCGGCGTGCGCGTCGTGCAGTCCTTTGCCAATGAGGCGGTGGAGCTGGAACGATTCGCGGTGGAGAACCAGAGCTTCCTGCAGAGCCGCAGGGATGGCTATCGCAGCGAGGCGCTGCTCTGGGTCGGCATGGACGGCTTTGCGCAACTGGTCACGATCATGGTGATCGTGGGCGGGGCCATCCGCATTCTCCATGCCGAGCTGACGGTGGCGGAGATGCTGACCTTCCTGCTCTGCGTGGGCGTATTGGTCGATCCGGTGCGACGGCTGGATAACTTCATCCGGCTCTGGCAGGAGGGCGCAACCGGTTTCGTGCGTGCCATGGAACTGCTGGAAGAAGAACCCGATATTACCGATGCGCCCGATGCGGTCGATATCGGTCCAATCAGAGGGGCGATTTCCTTCCACGACGTGGATTTCGACTATGGTGATGGCGGACCGCCAGTGTTCCGGGGACTATCGCTCGATGTCCGGCCGGGCGAGTTCGTGGCCCTGGTGGGGTCATCGGGCGTGGGCAAGAGCACGCTGTGCGCACTGATTCCGCGCTTCTATGACGTCACGTCCGGGGCCATCACCATCGATGGCAAGGATGTGCGTGACGTGACGCTTGCGTCGCTGCGGCGTAGTGTGGGCGTGGTGCAGCAGGACGTCTATCTGTTCAGCGGCACGGTGGCGGACAATCTGCGCTATGGCAGGCCAGAGGCCAGCGAGGACGAACTGGTTGCCGCCGCCAGGGCGGCCAATGCGCATGATTTCATCATGGGCCTGCCCGATGGCTATGATTCCAATATCGGGCAGCGCGGCGTGAAGCTGTCTGGTGGGCAGAAGCAGAGGCTGACCATTGCCCGGGCCTTTCTCAAGAACCCCGTTGTGCTGATCTTCGACGAAGCGACCAGCGCGCTGGACAATGAGAGCGAAAGGGCTGTGCAGCAGGCGCTGCTGACGCTGGCCGAGGGGAGGACGACCCTGGTCATCGCGCATCGCCTGTCGACGGTTCGTCATGCCGACCGCATCCTGGTGCTGACCCCCGACGGCATCGGGGAAGAAGGCACGCATGACGAACTGATAGCGGCCGACGGGCTTTATGCCGGGCTGCATCGGGTTTCGGCGAGTATCTGATGGAAGCGGCCGGCGCTACAGCCAGCGCCGGCCGCGCATCCACCAGATGATGCCGAGCGATAGCACGAAGAGGGCGACGCAGACCGACCAGAAGGCGTGGGGACTGTCAGCAAAGGGAATGCCGGCGACATTCATGCCGAGGGCGCCGGTGAGCAGGGTCAGCGGCATGAAGACCACAGTGACGGCAGCCAGGACCAGCATGGCACGGTTCATCTGCTCGGCGCGGGCATCGATGATTTGTTCATGCACCAGCACTGCGCGCTCGGACAGGGCCTGCAGCTCATCGCCGATGCGGGCGGAGCGGGCCGAGGCCTCGCGCAGGCGCAACCGGTCGCGCGCGGTGAAGAAGCTCAGGTCCTCGATTTCGAGCGTGTTGAGCACATCGCGCTGTGGCCAGACGATGCGGCGGAAGCTGATGAGATTGCGACGCAAATCGGCAAGGCGGCTATTGGCCTTGTGGTTGTTCTGAACGATCAGGGCTTCCTCGATGTCATCGAGGCGGTCGCCCAGCATTTCGACCAGGGGTTCGAGCCGGTCGGCGGCGCGCAGGCCGAGGCGCGCGACCAGGTCGGCCGGAGTGAGCGGTGCGTGGTGGGAGGCCTCCCATTTGTTGAGGCCGAGAAAATCGAGGATGTTGAGTTCGGACGCGATGATGACGCGACCCTTCTCGATCCAGAGGGTCAGCAACTGCCGGCCGATGT
>CBIGSA010000317.1:0-3946 GCA_966192215.1 uncultured Devosia sp.
ATTGCGGAGGCTGATGGAGCCCATTGTCTTGTCTCACTGGTACGGCGAAGAACGCCAAATCCTGTCATGCGGTCAGGAACCGCCATGAAGGGCAAACCAGAATTGGGAGACAGCGAAGAACGTCCGTACCAGTACCGGTCAGCCCTGCAGCAAAAGCCACAGGGCGTGAACAGGGCCACGGGAGCGGTGCTCAAACATCAAAGTCATGACGCCCTCCCTCGGTTGGCGTTGCATCATCCATGCAGCAATAGCCGCGCAGATAGCGGAAATCAATCGGATGATCAGAGCAGGTAGAACATGGCCGCGACCAGTGCGACAACCCCCGAACGCGGGGCGGTAAGCTTGGCCAGCCGGTACGCAATACCTGAAAACCCGGCTTGCGGCCAAACATCTGACGCAACCGAACCAGCAGAGACCTGGTACGCAGAACGAGGATCCCGGTCGGTTCGCATACGGCAACTCCAGACAAAGACCGTATGAGATGGTTCTAGCAGCGCGCCTTTAAGAAAGTGCTTTCAAGAAGCAAACGGAACGTAAACCGGGCGCCCGATCTTGGGACGGGTTTGTATCAAAGTGCGTATCGGAGGCGGCGACTAACCCGCTGGGCGCAACTGGGTGCGGCCCTCGATGCGGCCGGTGCAATAGTTGAAATCGAGCAGATAGACCCAGCCGTCGCGCGTCGCGCGAACTTCGACATGCTTGTCGGTCATGACGTTGAGATAAATATTGGTGTAGCCGCGATCGGCCACCGCCTGACGCACCTGATAGTCGCTCAGGCAGGTGATGCGTTCTGGGTAGAAGTCGGATGCTTCGTCCCCGAAGAAGATGCCGAAGTTGAGGGACTGCGCCTGGGCCGGCACCGCGATACCAACCGCGAGCAACAACGCCGTCAATGCGATGGCGATGGACCGGATCATGATAGCCTCCTGGCTTTGAGCGATCTGCAACATGAGCGGTTCCGGCTTGAACCCGGCCGGAACCGCTCGTTCATCTGGCGTTCAGCTTTGTGGAGAAAGCCCGGCGCGGCAAGCGGTTCCGGAATGGACCGGTAACCGGTTGGGATATGCTAAAAGGCGGAATCGCCCGATTCGGGCAAAAAGACGGAATGTGCATGTCGCAGGCAGAAGACCTTTTCGGCGGCGGGGACGAACCCGAGCGCCGCAATATCCAGCCCGAACCCATAAAGCCGGCGCCCAAGGCGGCGACGGCTCCCGGCAGCTATTCGGCTGCCGATATCGAGGTGCTGGAAGGGCTCGAGCCGGTGCGGCGCCGGCCGGGCATGTATATCGGCGGCACCGACTCCAACGCGCTGCATCACCTGTTTGCCGAAGTCATCGACAATTCGATGGACGAGGCTATTGCCGGCCATGCCACCCGCATCGAGGTGCATCTGGGCGAGGATGGCTTCGTTACCGTATCCGACAATGGGCGCGGCATCCCGGTCGAGAACCACCCGAAATATCCGGGTCGTTCGACGCTCGAAATCGTCCACACCGTGCTCCATGCCGGCGGCAAGTTCGACTCCAAGGCCTATGAGACATCAGGGGGCCTGCATGGCGTGGGCGTCTCGGTGGTCAATGCCCTCAGCGACAGCCTGATCGTGGAAGTGGCGCGCGAACAGCAGCTTCACCGGCTGTCCTTCTCGCGCGGCAAGCCGCTGGGCGAGATCGAGGCGCTGGGGCGGGTACAGAACCGCCGCGGCGTCACCACGCGCTTCCACCCCGATCCGCAGATTTTCGGCGAACATGCGCATTTCTCGGCGGCCCGGCTCTACCGCATGACACGGGCCAAGGCCTATCTCTTCGCCGGCGTCGAACTGCGCTGGAGTTGCGACGAGAGCCTGGTGACAGAGGACGCACCGGCCAAGGCCGTGTTCCACTATCCCAACGGCCTCAAGGACTTCATGACGGCGCGTATCGAAGGCGAGACGCGCATCGTCGACGATATTTTCTCGGGCAGCCACGGCAAGCCGGGCAGCCACGGCGCCGTGGAATGGGCCATTGCCTGGACGCTGGGCGATGGCGGGGTCTCGTCCTATTGCAACACCGTGCCGACGCCCGATGGCGGCACGCATGAACAGGGCCTGCGCACCGCCCTACTCCGCGGGCTCAAGGGCTATGCCGAACTGACCAAGAACAAGGGCGCGGCCATCCTCACGGCAGAGGACATTTTCGCCCATTGCAGCGCCATGCTCTCCGTCTTCGTGCGCGAACCCGAATTCGTGGGCCAGACCAAGGACAAGCTGGCCTCGGGCGAGGCCACGCGCATTGTCGACAATGCCCTGCGCGATGCCTTCGACCACTGGCTGGCCGCTTCGCCCAACCAGGCGGGCAAGCTGTTGGATTGGGCGATCGAGCGCGCCGAGGAACGGCTGCGCCGCCGCAAGGAAAAGGAAATCGACCGTGCCAGTGCCACGCGCAAGTTGCGCCTGCCCGGCAAGCTGGCCGATTGCACGCAGACCGCCGCCCAGGGCGCCGAACTCTTCATCGTCGAAGGCGACTCGGCCGGCGGCTCGGCCAAGCAGGCGCGCAACCGTACCAGCCAGGCTGTGCTGCCTTTGCGCGGCAAGATCCTCAACGTGGCCGGCGCCAGCCGCGACAAGCTCGCCGCCAACCAGCTCATCGCCGACCTGATCCAGGCCCTGGGTTGCGGCACGCGAGACCGCTACCGCGAGGACGACCTGCGCTACGACAAGATCATCATCATGACCGATGCCGATGTCGACGGCGCCCATATCGCATCGCTGCTGATCACCTTCTTCTTCCAGGAAATGCCGCGGCTGATCGATGGCGGGCACCTCTACCTTGCCATGCCGCCGCTCTACCGCATCAGCCAGGGCGGCAAGACGCTCTATGCCCGCGACGACGCACACAAGAACGAGCTGCTGGCCACCGAATTCACCGGCAAGGGCAAGGTGGACATGACCCGCTTCAAGGGCCTGGGCGAAATGCCCTTCGCCCATCTGCGCGAAACCACCATGTCGCCGAAGTCGCGGACGCTGCTACAGGTGAAGGTACGTGACGATCTTGACGCGACGCGGGTGAGCGTGGACCGCCTGATGGGGACCAAGCCGGAAGCGCGCTTCGACTTCATCCAGGAGAATGCGGCGTTTGTGACGGACCTGGATGTCTAGCGCATTTCGGCACGCCCTCGTGGTTCGAGGCGCCGAAGAGGCGCGCCTCACCATGAGGGCTACTGGAACACCGCGCCAAGAGTAGCCCTCAAGGTGAGGTGCGAGTTCTTCACGAGCCTCGAACCGCGTGACACCGGCCAATTAAGCCTAACGCCCGCAAAGCCGTTGACACCAAAGGGCTTTGCGCTATGGTCCGCGCCGCTGGAGCATTTTGGCTCGACGGCTTGTCATCACGACATCACCCGCCTCTGCCAGACTGCCTCAGGGCCACTCCGTACCTGCACTTGCTGCAATCCCGTTCGGTGGCCGATCCAGTAGTGGACCGCCGCGTATCTGCTTTTCCAGTCCACTGCTGAAGACCCCGGCGCACCGTTCGAATGTCTCGGACTGGACCTGGCCCCGGGCCACATTGTTAAGTGGAATTATCTGATTTGACCGACGATTTTTCCGGGCTGGGCCTGTCCACCAAAGTAACCGAAGCGGTTGCGGCCGCCGGCTATAGCAAGCCGACAGAAATCCAGGCGCAGGCCATTCCCCACGTCCTGCAGAAAAAGGACGTCATCGGCATTGCCCAGACCGGCACCGGCAAGACGGCCAGCTTCGTGCTGCCCATGCTGCATCTGCTGGAACAGGGCCGCGCCCGCGCCCGCATGCCGCGCACGCTCATTCTCGAACCGACGCGCGAACTCGCGGCGCAGGTTTCCGAGAATTTCGAGAAATACGGCAAGAATCACCGGCTGACGATGGCGCTCATCATCGGCGGTGTTTCCTTCGAAGATCAGAACAAGAAGCTCGATCGCGGCGTTGATGTGC
>CBIGSA010000318.1:0-3895 GCA_966192215.1 uncultured Devosia sp.
GAATTCGAGCGCGTTGTCGAAGCAGGCGGTGTCGGACTGGCCTTCATAGGAAATGGGCCAGATCTTGGTGATGTCCTCACCGAAGAGGGGCGAGGAGACCGAAGCCTGGCGGGCGGCCATCCAGTTGACATTGCCCCTAATGGTGTTGATTTCACCATTGTGGGTGGTCATGCGGTAGGGATGGGCCAGCTTCCAGGACGGGAAGGTGTTGGTCGAGAAGCGCTGGTGGACCAGGGCGATGGCGCTCTCGAAATCGGGGTCGCCGAGATCGGGATAGAAGGCGCCGAGCTGGTAGGCCAGGAACATGCCCTTGTAGACAATGGTGCGGGCCGACAGGGACACGACATAGAAGCCGTTGTCGCTGTCACTTTCGGGCACTTCCTTATAGACGGTATTGGAAATGACCTTGCGCACGATGAGCAGCCGGCGCTCGAATTCGTCGAGCGTCAGCCCATCGGGACGGGCGATGACCATCTGCTCGATAACAGGCTGGGTGGCGATGACGCCTTCGCTGAGCTTGCTGTTATCGGTCGGCACGACGCGCTCGCCGAGCAGGGTCAGCCCCTCGGCGGCAAGGCAGGCCTTGACCACGGCGTTGACCCGGTCGCGCAGGCCATCGGTATTGGGATAGAAGAGCTGCGCCACCGCATAGTGGTGCTTTTCCGGCAGAGCGAAGGGCAGGACCTTCTTAAAGAAGGCATGCGGGGTCTGCACCAGGATGCCGGCGCCGTCGCCCATCAGGGGATCGGCGCCCACGGCACCGCGGTGTTCGAGGTTCTCGAGGATTTCGAGACCCTTCTCGACCACTTCGTGGCTGGGCTTGTTCTTGATATTGGCGATCATGCCGATGCCGCAGGCATCGTGCTCGTTGGCCGGGTCATAGAGACCCTGGGCTGCAGGACGGCCCGACGGAACGACGCGGCGACCGTTTTCAATCAAGGTTTTGGCTGTGGCGGTCTTCGTCGTGACGGGGTTCTGGGATCCGTTCCGCGCGTGTGCCATGGCTTGTTCCTCGTTTTCTGGTCGCGCCCGTTGCCGGGCCTGTCGCTATGTCGTGTGCATCCTGATGGTGCCGGTATCGGCGGGCTGGATGCGCTTTGTTTCCTCTGGTGGGCGCATTGTTCAGGCGGGTCGTACTACACAGTACGGCTCGAAAGAGCAAACACGTCCATGCGTGGGGAGCGGCGCTGCATCCAAATGGCCGCTCGAAATTCGAGCTATCTTAGCTCCGCCTATCCGTTTCCGCTAATGGCATAGCGGGCCAGCCGGACCAGCGTGCGCGCTGGCCGCGGAGAGCGGGGCGACGCGTCAGATAGGACAGAAGCACTGCCCTAACGCCGGCACATTTGCATAATTCAAAACTAGCGGCAAGCGCCAAAGCTGGACTTTTTGAAAAAACTATAGGAAAGGCGACATTTCACTATAGGATTTGTAGGAGTTCTGGTGGCAGTTTTGGCCATATTGCTTAAATTGCGAGCATTATGAGCAGATTTTAAGCAAAATCCCTATTTTGGGCGAGATTTTTCGGTATTTGCCTATTTGGCTTGGCGGGCATTGTAGGACTTCAAAGCGAGTCGGGCGCGAAAGCCGACTCAAAAACAGAAAACGCGGTCCCGGGGACCGCGCTTAAGATGGCTGGACAGCCCTTGCGCTATTCGAGATGGGATTTGATGAACCAGAGATCCTTGTCGAGCTCGCGCGAGAAGGCGGTGAGGATGTCGGCGGCATCGGCATCGCCGGCTTCGTCGGTGGCGTCGATATCCTCGCGCACCTGATTGGCCAGAGCCGCGAAGCGCTCGGCCAGGGCCGCGAGATGGTCGGGGACCTTCCTGATGTCGGTGGGATAGGGCGCGAGTGCGGTGGCCTTGGCGACAACCTGGCTGGTACCCAGGGCGATGCCGTCGAGCTGAGCGATGCGCTCGGCAATAATATCGACATGGGTATCGATGGCTGCGCGCATCGGATCGAGCATTTCATGCACGGCGATGAAATTGGGCCCCTTGAGGTTCCAATGCGCCTGCTTGGTGACGAGCGCCAGATCAATGGCATCGGCCAGGCGGGCATTGAGGATGTCGATCACGGCCGACTTGGCATTGGACTTGAGGGCGATGGAGGGGGTTTTCATGGGAGAATCCTTTGACGCTGGGGCGGTCGGGGGACTCAACTGGCTGGGGGATAGGGAGGTTCCGTGTGGCTGTTGCCTGAAGGCGGGTATGCCACAAACAAAAAGGCGCAGCCCTTGCGGACTGCGCCCTCTATCGTCACCGGGAGGTGTCGGGCTTAGTTAACCGACTTATCCTCGATGGTCGGCTGGGTGCTGGCATTGATCTGGATGGTGCGCGGCTTCTTGCTTTCGGGCAGCTCGCGCTTCAGTTCCAGATGCAGCAGGCCGTTTTCGAGGCTGGCGCCCTGGACCTCGACATAGTCGGCAAGCTGGAAGCGCAGCTCGAAAGCGCGCTCGGCAATGCCGCGATGGAGGAATTCACGGGTCTTGTCGCCGGACTCGGCGGGCTTGGCACCCTTTACGACCAGGCTGTTTTCCTTGGTCTCGATGGCGATGTCGCCATTGGCAAAGCCGGCGACGGCGATCGAGATGCGGTAGGCGTCTTCGCCGGTGCGCTCGATATTGTAGGGCGGGTAGGTCTTGGCTTCCTGCCCGACGAGGGTGTCGAGGCGGTTGAAGACGCGGTCAAAGCCGACGGTCGAACGATAGAAGGGAGAAAAATCAATGGTCTGCATGGTCACATTCTCCTGTGAGCAACGTGGATGTCCCGGTGGTCTCGTCCGAAGCTCCCTGTCTCAGGCGAGCGGTTTTTCGAGGTCGGGGTTCCCGGCAATTCCGGCGAACGATTGAAATATGGGAGGTGGATTTCGGGGTTCAAGGGGAACCTATTGGGGGCGGTTTTCGTCCCCTCTCGACATGCAACCGGGAGAAGTCTCATGAAGCCACTCGCTCCGCTGCTGGCGCTCGCGTTCCTCGCGCCCTTATCAGCTCAAGCCCAACCGGCCCCGATCTGGGGAGGTCACTATAATATGGGGGTTTTCGCTGCAGGGGGCGGCAGCGAGACCGATGGCCATATCAGCCTGGAATGCTCAGGCGACGAGCTCGCCGATGCCGGTGCCTTCTTTATGCAACTGGAACCGGCCGCCTCGATCGAGCCTTTCGCGGATGCCCCGCCGCAGCTCGATTTCCTCATCGATGGGGAAATTTTCATGGTACCGGTCACCGCCGAGAACGGCGCGGTGTTCTTCTATCGGTCCGAAGTCGGCGATGACTCGCTGACCCTCAGGCTGATCGACGCGCTGCGACGCGGCCATACCCTCATCGTATCGGCGCCGGAACTCGACATAGCCGAGATTTCACTGCGCGGATCGAGCAAGGCGCTGACCTATGTCCAGCAATGCGTGGCCGAGAATAATTGAGAGCAGACGGCGGCCGGCTCAAGATGAACCGAAAATGAACGGCATAGTCCGGTCGAGTTCAGGCTCGCGGCGCTAGAAGGGGGCATGTGTTGAGGGAGACCTCGTCACAACCCCAATGCGGCCCATCACCCGCCCCCCGCATGGGCCGCAACAAGGAAGCCAGCATCCTCCGGGATGCTGGTTTTCTTTTTTCAAGCTGTTTGGTCTAAGACGATGGTCACTCTTGCACGGAAGTGCCCATGAACGCCGTCGTCGAACCCAATGGACCTGATCTCGTCAATATCCCGTCCAATCCCATGCCGGAGGGCGGACGGGTCGGGTTTTTCCGGACGTCGGACCATGTGCAGTTGCGCTATGCGACCTGGCCGAAATCGGATGGGGCGCATCGGGGGACGATCTGCCTGGTGCAGGGGCGCACCGAATTCATCGAAAAATATTTCGAGACCATAGCCGATTTCCGCAAACGCGGCTT
>CBIGSA010000319.1:0-3882 GCA_966192215.1 uncultured Devosia sp.
CGCGCCTTGGGCACATGCGACCCCGCCACCAGCAGGCCCACCAGCCGCTCCAGCTCATCGGCGAGGTTCATCGGCTGGTCCCGGTGCGAGTTAGCGGTGATGACGATCACCCCATCCTTGGTCAGGCGCTTGCCCGCCAGCACAGCCACGCGCCGCTTCATGGCCTCGGGAATATTGGGCGAATTGGCGAGATCGAAGCGCAACTGCACCGCGCTCGACACCTTGTTGACATTCTGCCCACCCGGCCCCGCCGCGCGCACGAATGTCTCCTCGATCTCCGAAGGATCGATCGAAATGGAGCGGGTAATGACAATGGGATCAGCCATCCCCGCCCCTTCTTATCGACGCAGCCGACCCGCGAAGATGATCTCACCTTCGTGGATCGTCAGCCCCTTGATGGTCGCCCGGTATTTCCCGGGCAGGCCTTCGGCCTCCACCACCCAGCCTTTCTTCAGCATGCCGGCGAATACCTTCTCGCCGATATCCTTGAAGTCGCCCGGCCCCAATGCATTCTCTTCGCCGAGATGCGTCAGGGCCTTGATTTCCCGGTTGGACGGACGTTGCGGCATCAGGCGGCCTTGGCTGCCTTGAGGTCTGGCGCAGTGGCTTCCGCCATGAGCGCGACCAGCGCGTCCATGAACGGCTCCACCTTCTGGCCCTCGGTGCCGAGCCGGCGCACAGAAACCGTGCCCTCCTCGGCCTCGCGCTTGCCCACCACGAACATCAGCGGCACCTTGCCCACTGAATGCTCGCGCACCTTGTAGTTGATCTTCTCGTTGCGAGCGTCGAGTTCGGCGCGGATGCCGGCCGCCTTGAGCTGGTTCACCAGCTTTTCGGCATAGTCATCCGCCTCCGACACGATGGTTGCCACGACGACCTGGGTCGGCGCCAGCCACATCGGCATCTTGCCGGCATAGTTCTCGATCATCATGCCGATGAACCGCTCCAGCGATCCTAGGATTGCCCGGTGCAGCATCACGGCATATTTCCGGCTACCGTCCTCGGCCACATAGGTCGCATCGAGCCGCTCCGGCAGCACGTAGTCGAGCTGCAGCGTCCCCACCTGCCAGCTTCGCCCGATCGCGTCCTTGAGGTGGAATTCGAGCTTGGGTGCATAGAAGGCGCCCTCGCCCTCGGCGATCTCGAAGTCATAGCCCGTGGCCCGCAGCGCATCGCCCAGCGCCTTTTCCGCGGCATCCCAGCGCTCGATCGTGCCACCGAACTTTTCCGGGCGCGTCGCGAGTTTGATCACGACATTGTCGAAGCCCATATGCTCATAGACCGAATAGAGCAGATGCACGAAATGCTCGGTCTCGCTCTGGATCTGGTCCTCGCGGCAGAAGATATGCGCGTCATCCTGGGTCATCTGCCGCACGCGCATCAGCCCATGCAGTGCCCCATGCGCCTCGTTGCGATGGCAGCAGCCGAATTCAGCCATGCGCAGCGGTAGATCGCGGTAGCTCTTGATACCCTGGTTGAAGATCTGGATATGCGCCGGGCAGTTCATCGGCTTGAGGGCCATGAGCTCGCCCTTCCCGCTCAGCACCGGGCCGTCATCTTCGGTCCCCGGCACTTCGTCGGGCACCACGAACATGTTCTCGCGGTACTTGCCCCAATGGCCCGACATTTCCCAGAACTTGGAATTCATCAGCTGCGGGGTTTTTACCTCCACATAGCCCGATGAATTCAGCCGACGGCGGATGTAGGCTTCCATCTGGTTGTAAATGACATAGCCGCGCGGATGCCAGAAAACGCTGCCCTGCGCCTCGGGCTGGAAGTGGTAGAGGTCCATTTCCTGCCCGATCTTGCGATGGTCGCGCTTTTCGGCCTCCTCCATCATGTGGAGATAGGCGTCGAGCTCGTCCTTGGTGGCAAAGGCCGTGCCATAGATGCGGCTCAGCACAGGATTATTGCTGTCGCCACGCCAATAGGCGCCCGCCACCTTGGTCAGCTTGAAGGCCGTGCCGACATCCTTCACCGTCCGCATATGCGGCCCGCGGCAGAGGTCGATCCATTGGCCCTGCTTGTACATTTTGAGGCTTTGGTCAGCCGGAATGGCATCCACCAGTTCCACCTTGAACGCCTCACCCTTGGCCCGGAAGAAATCCTTGGCCTGGTCGCGCGTCCAGACTTCCTTGGTGAAGGCCGCGCCGCGGTCGATGATTTCGGCCATCTTCTTCTCGATGGCCGGAAAATCCTCTTCCGAGAACGGCTCGTCCCGCTTGAAGTCGTAGTAAAAGCCGTTCTCGATCACCGGGCCGATCGTCACCTGCGTACCGGGCCACAGCTCCTGCACGGCCTCGGCAAGCACATGCGCGGCATCGTGCCGGATCAGTTCCAGCACATCCTTGCTGCCACTATCCCGCGTCACGAATTCGATACGGCCGTCTTCTTCCAGCGGGTCGCTGAGGTCGCTCAACATGCCGTTCCAGCGCATCGCCACCGTCTTCTTGGCCAGGCTCTTGGAGATGCCTTCGACCACGGTGGTCCCGGTGGTGCCACGCGCATAGTCGCGAGCTGCACCGTCGGGGAACGTCACCTTGATCGTCATTTCAGGTCTCCAGAAATTGGGTTCATGCCGCCACTTTGGCGACAAGGGCGCCTGTCTAGCACGCTTTGCGCGCTTTTCCAGCCGCAGAGACTCTCAAAAACCTACCGCCATCGCCCATACAGCCACGGCGCATACCACCGCCCGCGCTCCGGCACCCGCTCCGGCACCGGGTCATAGCCATGCGTCCCGCCCGGCCGGCAGCGCCAGAACCGCGCCAGCCCCATCCAGCCCCCCGGCCAGAAGCCGAACTGCCATATCGCGTCGCGCGTATATTCCGAACAGGTTGGCAAATGCCGGCAGGTCCGGCCCATAAAGGCCGAAAGCGTATAACGATAGATCGTGATCAGCAGTACGGCCGCGAATTTGAACGGCAGGTCAACCGCCCGCCAGAACAGATCGATGACTCGATCCATCAGCTTGCCGCCGCAACCGATTCAACCGACTCGGCTTTTTCGATTGCCTCAACCACCGCATCAAAGACCAGCAGCGTCGACATATGCCGCGCGCGGTAGTCGCGCACAGGCTCGAGATAGCGCAAGTCAGCCCACTTTCCGGTGGGAGGCTTGCCGTCTTCTTTCAGCATGCCGTGCATTTGCCTGCGAATTTCCTGGAACTCGCCGACTGGCGTCCCGACGATTTCCCGCGCCACGACCGCCGCCGAAGTCTGCCCCAGCGCACAAGCCGAAATCTCGTGCCCGTAACCGACGATCACGCCGTCGCGCACCCGCACGTCGACCTCGATCATCGAGCCACAGACCCGGCTCACCTTGCGCGCGCTGGCATCGGCATTATCAAGCCGCCCCGGCTGCGGGGCATTTCCCGCCAGCTCGAGGATTTTTTGGGAATAGAGATCGCTCAGTTCCATCAAACGGACAATTCTGTTTCTTGTCGGTCCCGCCGCCACAACTTATATAGGGGCTCCGAAGCGGGCTGCCACCAACAATAAGCGCCCTCCCGGAACCAATCCACGCTTGGCGCATCCAATGCGTCGAAAGCGAAAGGAACCGCCGATGGACGCCCGCGTCAACCCGCTGCACAACCAGCCTGCCGATATCAAGCAGCAGCGCCGCCCCACGAGGGAAGAGGCCGAAGCCGCCGTGCGCACGCTGATCGCCTGGGCCGGTGACGATCCCACGCGTGAAGGCCTGCTCGAAACGCCCGGCCGGGTCACCCGCGCCTATGGCGAATTCTTCGCCGGCTACGAGCAGGATGCCAAGGCCATCCTCTCCAAGACCTTCAAGGAAGTCGGCGGCTATGACGACATCGTCCTGGTCAAGGATATCCCCTTCAGTTCCCACTGCGAGCACCACATGGTGCCCTTCGTCGGCAAG
>CBIGSA010000320.1:0-3852 GCA_966192215.1 uncultured Devosia sp.
ATGCAGGACGCCATGGAAAAGGCCGCCAAGGGCCGCTACGGCGCCGAGACCGAGATCAAGGTCGAGATCAATCCGCGCTCGGGCGAAACCCGCATGTGGCGCCTGCTGGAAATCGTCGACGAAGTCGAGGAGCCCAGCCGCCAGATCGATCTCAAGCGCGCCCAGGACAAGTCGCCGGAAGCCAAGGTGGGCGATTTCCTGACCGAGCCGCTGCCGCCTATGGAATTCGGCCGCATCGCCGCCCAGTCGGCCAAGCAGGTCATCGTGCAGAAGGTGCGCGATGCCGAGCGCGAGCGCATGTATGACGAATACTTCAACCGCATCGGCGAGATCGTCAACGGCACGGTCAAGCGCGTCGAATATGGCAATGTCATTGTCGACCTGGGCCGTGGCGAAGCCATCATCCGCCGCGACGAGCTGATCCCGCGCGAAATGTTCCGCTATGGCGACCGCGTGCGCGCCTATGTCTATGACGTGCGCCGCGAACAGCGCGGGCCGCAGATTTTCCTCAGCCGCACGCATCCGCAATTCATGGCCAAGCTCTTCATGCAGGAAGTGCCCGAGATCTATGATGGCGTCATCACCATCCGCTCGATCGCCCGCGATCCGGGTTCGCGCGCCAAGATCGCCGTGACCTCCTCGGACTCGTCCATCGACCCCGTCGGCGCCTGCGTGGGTATGCGCGGTTCGCGCGTGCAGGCCGTGGTCGGCGAACTCCAGGGCGAAAAGATCGACATCATTCCCTGGACCGATTCCATTGCAGACCTGGTGGTTTCGGCCCTGCAGCCGGCCGACGTGGCCAAGGTCGTGCTCGACGAGCAGGCCGAGCGCATCGAAGTCGTGGTTCCCGACGAACAGCTGTCGCTGGCCATCGGCCGCCGCGGCCAGAATGTGCGCCTGGCCAGCCAGCTCATCGGCTGGGATATCGACATCCTGACCGAGCAGGAAGAAAGCGAACGCCGCCAGAAGGAATTCACCGAACGCTCGAGCCTGTTCATGCAGGCCCTTGACGTTGACGAGATGGTTGCCCAACTACTGGCTTCGGAAGGCTTCTCCTCGGTCGAGGAACTGGCCTATATCGACGCCAATGAAATCGCCTCGATCGAAGGCTTCGACGAAGAAACCGCCGGCGAAATCCAGAACCGCGCTGCCGAATACCTGGCGGCCATCGACAAGGCCCATGACGAGGAGCGCAAGGCGCTCGGCGTCGAGGACGAGCTCTACGACATTGCCGGCCTCACCGCCGCCATGCTGGTCGCCCTGGGCAAGGACGGCGTCAAGACGGTGGAAGACTTTGCCGGCTGCGCCGCGGACGACCTGATCGGCTGGAGCGAGCGCAAGGACGGCGAGACCAAGCGTTTCGAAGGCACGTTCAAGGATTTCCCGGTTTCGCGTGAGGAAGCCGAAGACATGATCCTGCAGGCCCGAATCAAGGCCGGCTGGATCAATGAAGAAGACCTGCCGCCCGTCGAGGGTGGTGACTATAGCGAAGAGGCTTCGGCCTAAGGGCCGCAGTCGAGCGAGGGACCAGGACATGGCCCGGCGCGAGGAAACGACCAGGATGTGCGCTCTGACACGGGCCGAAAAGCCCATGGCCGAGCTCATCCGCTTCGTGCTGGGGCCCGATGGCGTGCTGGTGCCCGACACCGAGGCCAGGGCCGAGGGAAGGGGCGTCTGGATCAGCCTCAGCCGCGATGCCGTGGCGGAGGCCGTCAAGAAGAAGGTCTTCGCGCGCAGCCTCAAGACCGAGGTTCGCCTGCCGGACGACCTGCCCGGCCTGACCCAGCTCCGCCTCGAGCAGCGCTATCTCGGCGCTTTGGGCATGGCCCGCAAGGCCGGGCAACTGACCTTTGGCGCGACCAAGGTGCGCGGCCTGATCGAGACGGGCAACCTGATCGCGCTCATAACCGCCACCGATGCGGCCGAGGATGGCCGCAGCAAGATGGTCGGACCGCTCAAGGCGCTGCATTACGCGGCGGCGGAAGAAGAAATAGACGGCTTCGAAGTGCCCCATTTCGAATTGCTCTCCTCAGAGCAAATGGGTTTGGCACTCGGGCTGGAAAATGTGATACATGCTGCCCTCACGAAAGGGGCGGCAGCCCAAGCGGCGGTGGAAAAGGCCCGTAGACTGGCCCTTTACACCGCCAAACCGACGGAAAAGGACACCGACCGCCTTGCGGTTGACGGTGACCTTTTGCCCGAGGCCACCGACGAAAGACGCGAGATACATGGCTGATAACGACGACAAGCGCACCGACGACACTGGCGCGAAGAAGACGCTGACATTGAAGGGCGGCCCAGGCCTGGGCAACCGTCCGGGCATGTCGCGCGGCTCATCGCGCTCGACTGTTGTCGTCGAAAAGCGCACGCGCCTGGTTCCCAAGCCGAATGTTCCGAGCGCACCACATCGCCCGCAACCCGGTTCGGGTGCGCCGACGCAGGGCCAGCGTCCTGCGGCCGCCCGTCCGGCCGCGACACCGCGCGCGCCGCTCGGGCTGAGCGCCGCCGAGGCCGAGGCCCGTCGCCAGGCGCTTGCTCTGGCCGGCGCCCGCCAGGCCGAGGACAAGGAACGCTTTGCCGCCGAAGAAGCGCGCCGCATGGAAGAAGATGCGCGTCGCCGCCAGGTCCGCGAAGAAGCCGAGCGCGCCGAAGAGGAACGCCGCCGCGCCGAGGCCGAAGCGTCCGCGGCCAGCGCTCCGGTCGAGGCTGCTCCGGAAGCTGCGGCCGAGCCGCGGGCCGAGGCGCCTTCGAACTATACACCGGCCTCGCAGCGCAATCCTGGCCCGTCTAGCGTGCGCGTGGTTGCCGGTCGCCCCGGCCAGCCGCCGCGTCCGCCGCGCGCCGAGCGCCCCAGCAATACCCGTCCGGAAAACGAACGCGGCGCCAATGCGCTGATTCGTCCCGGCACTGCCGGCGCCCGCCCGGGCGCTCCCGGTGCGCGTCCGTCCGGTACGGCAGGCCGTGCGGCCGGCGATCGCCGGCCTGGCTCGGGCATGGCGCCGATCGGCAATGTACCGCCGGCCCCGCCCAGCGAAGCCGATGGCCGCAAGGTTCGTACCGGCGCTCCCCAGGTGCGTCCGACCAGCGAGGCCGAACTCGAAAATGCGCGCCGCGCCTCGCGTGCTACGCCCGAGCGCCCTACCCGCCGCAGCGATGAGAGCAATGCCCGCGGCCGGTTGACCGTGGCCAGCGCCACGACGGAAAGCGATCGCGATCGTGGCCCGTCCCTGGCCGCCATGCGCCGCCGCCGCGACAAGAAGATGGGCCGCAACCAGCAGGATGCGCCCAAGCTGAGCCGTGAAGTGACCATTCCGGAAGCCATCACGGTGCAGGAACTGGCCAACCGCATGGCCGAGCGCTCGGTGACCGTCATCAAGCTGCTGATGCAGCAGGGCCAGATGGCCACGATCAACGACGTGCTCGATGCCGATACCGCCGAGCTGATCGCCACCGAACTGGGCCATACGGTCAAGCGCGTTTCGGAAGCCGACGTGGAAGAAGGCCTGTTCGACATCGCCTCGGACGACAAGGCCGAGGACCTGACCGATCGTGCGCCCGTCGTGACCATCATGGGTCACGTCGACCACGGCAAGACCAGCCTGCTCGACGCCATCCGCGAAGCCAATGTCGTCAGTGGCGAAGCAGGCGGCATTACCCAGCATATCGGTGCCTATCAGGTCGAGAAGAACGGCCAGAAGATCACCTTCCTCGATACGCCGGGCCACGAGGCCTTCACCGCCATGCGTGCCCGTGGCGCGCAGGCGACGGATATCGCGGTGCTCGTGGTGGCGGCCGATGACGGCGTGATGCCGCAGACGATCGAATCCATCAAGCATGCCAAGGCGGCCGGGG
>CBIGSA010000321.1:0-3826 GCA_966192215.1 uncultured Devosia sp.
GGCGTCGCGCCAGTAGAAGGCTTCCGTAGCCGCCGGGTTACCGAAATAGCGCGACATCATTGCCGGCGACCGGCCGACGATCTCGCCCGCCTCGCCTGATGGCAGCAGGCTGCCGGCCTCGTCGATAACGCGGATGTCGTTGCCATCGGCCGGCTTGCCGACCGTATGCGCCTTGTCCGGCGCCGCGCCGACATCGAGAATGCAGGTGCAGCCGCCCTCGGTGAGGCCGTAGACTTCGAGCAGCTTGCCCGGCCAGCGTTCGACCGCCGCTCGCTTGAGCGCCGCGGTCAGTGGCGCCCCGGTGCATTGCTTGACCACGAAGCACGACAGGTCATGCGCCGCGAAATCCGGCGCGGCCAGGATGCGCTGATATTGCACCGGCACCAGCATCGTATGGGTCGCGCCATGGCGCGTGGCAAGGTCGAGATAGCCGGCTGCCGCGAACTTGTGCATCAGCACGACGTGACCGCCATGGAACAGCGTCGCCAGCATGGGCATGATCGTGGTGATGGAATAAAGCGGCGACGCCAGCAGCATGGTGCTGGCCGGCCCGATGCCGAACAGGCCGCGCGAGGCCTGCCGGTAGCGCATGGCATGGGAATGCACGATCCCCTTGGGTCGCGCCGTGGTGCCGGAACTGTAGATGATGTTGAAATCCGCCTCTGCCGAAACCGCCGCCGGGGCGGTCAGCGGTGTGCCGCTAGCGAGGAAATCCTGCAGCGACGGAACCTCGTCCACGGGGCCCAGGCTGATGATCCGCGCAGCATGTGCGTCGCCGATCAGCGCGAAGCCGGTGGCATCGGCGAAGATCAGCAGCGGATCGCAATCCGCCACCATGCCGGTCACGGTCTCGACCGTGGCCGAAACGGGCAGGGGCACGGCGCAACGGCCGGCCGCGACAATGCCGAGATAGGCGATGGCAAGGTCCAGCGAATTGTGCCCGATCAGCGCGATTGGCCGCCCGGCATCATCAGGCACGGCAGCAATGGCGCCCGCCACGCAGAGCACCCTTGCCGCAAGCTCGCTCCAGCTCACGGCCTCGCCTTCGCAGGTCAGCGCCGGCCTGTCGCCGCCTGTCGCGGCATGCGCCAGGATGGCATGGAGCAGCCTTGCTTCTTGCTCGATCATGGCGCGGGGGCTTTCAGCAGCAGGATGTTGCGGGCGACCAGGGCGGGCCGTTCGCTACCCTCGATCTCGATCGTTGCATCGGTAACCACACGGGTACCCATTGCATGCGGCTCGGCAGCGACCAGCGCCAGCGCCAGCCGCACCCGGCTATTCACCTGCACCTGGCCGGTGAAGCGGATTTTGTCATAGCCATAATTGAGGCCCGCGCCGCGTTGCTCGACGGCATAGATCTGGTGCTGCAGGTCGGGGATCAGCGACAGCAGCAACAGGCCATGGGCTATGGTGCGCCCGTCAGGCATGTCACGGCTGGCACGCTCGACATCGACATGAATCCAGTGCCGGTCCCCGGTGAGATGGGCAAAGGCGTCGATCATGGCCTGGTCAACGGTCACCCAGTCGGACCACCCCAGGAGCGTGCCGGCGTGCGCCGCGAGGTCCGCAGCCCTTTCGACAGTCAGCATAATCGTTTACTCCGTGACTTCGGCCCGGCCGCGCCGCACGAAGGACGTCGTGGTGGCCAAGAGGACGGCGACGCCGATCAACACGAAAGTCAGGCTGATCGGCCGTTCGACGAACACCATGATATCGCCCCGCGACAGGGTCATGGCCCGCCGGAAATTCTCCTCGAACATCGGCCCGAGGATGAAGCCGAGAATGAACAGCGCCGGATTGCAGCCAGCCGCCCTGAGCAGGTAGCCGAGCACCCCGAAGAATACGAGCGAGTAGATGTCGAAGGCCGACGAGCCCATGGCGAAGACGCCCACACAGGCAAAGGCCAGCACGAAGACATAGAGCCAGTGATAAGGCACGCGCAGCAGCCGCACCCAGATGCCGATCAGCGGCAGGTTGAGGATGACCAGCAGCAGGTTGCCCAGCCACATCGAGACGATGAGGCCCCAGAACAGTTGCGGATGGTCGCCCATCATGCGCGGGCCGGGCTGCACGCCATGGATCATGAAGGCGCCCAACATCAGCGCCATGGTCGGGCTGCCGGGAATGCCGAGCAGCAGCGTGGGAATGAACGCGGTCTGGGATGCCGCGTTATTGGCAGATTCCGGCCCGGCCACGCCTTCGACGGCACCCTTGCCGAACCGGTCCGGATCCTTGGCGACGCTCTTTTCCAGCATGTAGGCCGTGAACGAACTCATGGCGAGGCCCGCGCCGGGCAGCACGCCGAGCAGCGCGCCTAGGCCAGTGCCGCGCAGCACGGCGGCCCAGGAACGCCGGAAGTCATCGCGGCTCGGCCACAGCCTGCCGATCTTGCTTGACGAGACCGCGTCGCCCTGCGGCGCCCCGATATTGCCGATGATTTCGGCCACGGCGAAGAGGCCGACCGCCAGCACCGCGAAGTCCACCCCGTCGCGCAATTGCGGAATGCCGAAGGTGAAGCGGAACATGCCAGTGGAGACGTCGGACCCGGCCGTGCCAAACACCATGCCCAGCAGCGCCACGCCAATACCCTTGACCGCCCCGCCACGCGTCATGGCGGCAGTGCTCAGCAGCGCCACGAAAACCAAGGCCGCATATTCCGCCGCACCGAACCGCATGGCGATGAGTGCCAGGGGTGGGCCGGCCATGGCGATGATCAGCGTGCCCACCGTGCCGGCGAAGAACGAGCCCAATGCGGCCACGGCCAGGGCCGAGCCGGCTCGGCCCTGCTTGGCCATCTGGTGCCCGTCGATGCAGGTCACGGCCGACGAGGCCTCGCCAGGCAGGTTGACGAGGATCGAGGTGGTCGAACCGCCATAGGCTGCGCCGTAGAAGATGCCGGCCAGCATGATGATGGAGGCTTCCGGTGTCAGCCCGAAAGTCAGTGGCAGCAGCAGCGAAATGGTGATGATCGGACCGACGCCCGGCAGCACGCCGATGGCGGTGCCCAGCGTCACGCCGAGCAGGCAATAGAGCAGATTGACCGGCGTCACCGCCACCGAAAGGCCCATGGCCAGGGATGCGAACAGGTCCATATCAGAGCCTCCAGCCGCCGACGAGGCGGAAGGGAATGCCCAGGCCGAAATAGAAGATGCCCACGATCAGCACGATCACCACCGCCAGCACCGCCAGCATTTCGCGCTTGCGCCCGCCCGCTTCGGCGAACCAGGCGATAGCCACCAGTGCCGCGAGCGACGGGATCAGGCCCAGGGGTTCGATCAGCAGGCCGAAGGCCAGCACCGCAGCGAGAATGATCAGCAGTGGCCGCATTTCGCTGCGCGGAAAGGCGCTGAGCAGATGTCCTCCCGCCCGCTGGGCGGCACTGGTCCGCAGCAGTTGCACCAGGCCGAGCAGGCATAGGCCACCGCCGGCCAGCATCGGCATGGCGCCCGAGCCCAATGCCGCCGGTGTGCCGAAGCCATAGCCCCAGCCCATGATGAACGCGACCGCCCCGAAGACGAGGAAGATCAGCGCGGTAACGAGTTCCGAATTGAGAGTCATAGGCACCATTCCTGTCGGCGCGAGTCGTCGAATAGAGACGTCGACGCGGCCGCTCGATTGCGGCGAACCTCGCTGCTGGGCGAGGTGGGAACAATATCGCCAGCCCTGCTTTCCGCCAGGCGGAAAATTAGCTCCGATGCGCCGTCAGCCTGTCCACCTCGGCGCCGATGCCCGCCGCGGCGCGCTTGAGCGCCGCCACGAGTTCATCGCGCGTGCCGAAGGCGTTGGTGGCGGCGCGAAAATAGGTGATGCCGATGCTCGCCTGCAC
>CBIGSA010000322.1:0-3823 GCA_966192215.1 uncultured Devosia sp.
TGGTCGAGCGGGCTGGCGCCGGCGTTGTCAAGCTCGGCCACAAGGTCACCGGCTATGAGCGGAATACGGATGGCTCTGTCACCGCCCTCATCCAGCGGATCGACGGCACGCAACTGCGCGAGCAAGGGACTATCCTTATCGCTGCCGACGGCATCCATTCGGCTATCCGCGCCAGCATGCATCCCGACCAGCCGCCGATCCATTGGGGCGGAGCGATCATGTGGCGCGGCACAACGCTGGGCAAGCCGATCCGCACCGGTGCCTCGTTCGTCGGCCTCGGGACGCATCGGCAGCGTGTTGTGCTGTATCCCATCTCCCATCCGGACCCCGCGACCGGTCTCGCCGTGATCAACTGGATCGCCGAGGTGGTGGTCGACAAGGATGACGGGCGCTACAGCAATGGCTGGTTCCGCCCGGTGAAGGTCGAGGACTTCGCCCATCACTTCGCCAACTGGACCTACGATTGGCTGGACGTACCCGACCTGTTGCGTCGATCCGACGTGGCTTACGAAAACCCGATGATCGACCGCGACCCGGTATCGACCTGGCAGGATGGCCCCGTTGCGCTCATGGGCGACGCGGCGCATGCCATGTATCCCACCGGATCCAACGGCGCCAGCCAGGCCATCATGGATGCGCGGCACCTTGGCGCGGCCATGCTGAAACATGGTGTGAGCGAAGCGGCGTTGCGGGAATATGACCAAAGGTTCTGTGGGCCGATTTCCGAGCTCGTTCTGCGCAACCGGGGCGCGGGACCCTTCGGCTTGCTCAATATTGTCGACGAACGCTGCGGCGGCGAGTTCGACAATATCGATGATGTGGTACCCCCTGAGGAGCGCAACGCCTTCATGGCGAGATATAAGTCCGCAGCCGGGTTTGCCATCGACCAGCTGAACAACGCGCCGTCCACCATCATGCCGGGCAGAGGTTACGCCAAACGGCCCTAGCGGGGTTTTGGGCGCGCCCTGCTGCTCCGATCTGTGCAAAGCCATGTCGAATTTTCCTTTTGTTCTCATGAGGCAAATTTTGGGGCTTGCCTCAAAAGCCCAGCTTCCTTATGTGTCCCGGCAGTCGGGGCGTAGCGCAGCCTGGTAGCGCATTTGTCTGGGGGACAAAGGGTCGTCGGTTCAAATCCGGCCGCTCCGACCATTTCCACTCTCGCAGTCGCTGCGCTGGCCGGCATCGGCCCGCGGCGCTGCAAGTTCGGAGCCTTGCCCATGCCGTTGACGGCGCGTGACGTCGAACCCGCACTGTCATTCTGGGCTGAAGTTGAAGGCGCCGAGGCCCGCCTCATCAATCACTCCGAAAACCAGACCTTCCTGCTCGATACGCCGGGGCAGGGCAGTTTCACCCTGCGCGTGCATCGCGCCGGCTACCAGTCGCGCGCCTCCATCGAGAGCGAGCTGGCCTGGTTGATGGCTCTGCGGCAGGACACGGCGCTCCCCGTTCCCGAGCCGGTTCCGGCCCGCGACGGCCAACTGCTGCAGAGTTTTGGTTCCCCGCGTGGCGAACGCATGGCCGTGCTGTTCCGCCACATTCCCGGCAGTGAGCCGCAGCCGGAAAGCAACCTGGGTGACCTGTTCGTGACCCTGGGGCGCTATGCCGCCACCATGCATAATCATGTCACGGTCTGGCAGCGACCGCCCGGTTTCGAGCGCCAGGTATGGCAGGCCGCGACCATTCTCGATTCGGATGGCCTCTGGGGCGACTGGCGCATGGCGCCCGGCGTGAACGCGGGCAACCGCCCGATCCTCGACCGGCTGGATTCGGCCCTCTGGCTGCGCCTGGGCGCCTATGGCACCAGTCCCGACCGCTACGGCCTGATCCACGCGGATATGCGCCTGGGGAACCTGCTGGTGGACGGAGCCAAGGTCACGCTGATCGACTTCGACGATTGCGGTTTCTGCTGGTTCGCCTACGACTTTGCGGCCGCCATCTCGTTCCACGAGACCAGTCCGGCCGTGCCGGCGCTCAAGGCGGCCTGGCTCGAGGGCTACCAGTCTGTGCGCAAGCTGGATGCCGAAGATATCGCCGTCATCGATGCCATGGTCATGCTGCGTCGCATGGCCCTGCTGGCCTGGATCGGTTCCCATGCCGAGACCAGGCTGGCCCAGCAGCATATGCCGGGCTTTGCCGATGGCACTGCCCAGCTCGCCGAACGCTATCTGCGCGGCGCCCTCTGGCCCTGAGCGGCGGCACGGGGGCGGGTCTGCGCGACCGTGGGTCTTCCGCGGCTGGCAGGCTTGCTGCCGCTCTCCAGATTGAAGGCGTTCAGCCCCCAGACCAGGCCATAGAAGAGCCAGGACTGCCGCCAGTGCTCGCCCTCATGCAGGGTGGAGCAAAAGACAATGCCGACCAGAGAGATCAGCAGCGCGATGGTGATTTCGTTCTTCGTCCGGCGGTAGTTTCGTAGCGACACGACCACGCTGCCGATCGCGAGCGTGACATAGCTCAGCCCGCCACCCCAGCCATAGTTGACGAAGGAGCTCAGCCAGATGTTGTGGATCGGCTCGGGGAAGATTTTCTCGAGCTGTAGCACGCCCACCCCGATCGGGTTCTGCATGATCATCGGCAGCACCAGCAGGTAACGGTGGTACCGGCCTTCCTCGCCAAGGTCGTAGGACTTGGCGAAGGTCAGGCGATCGAGCAGCTTGGCGGTGAACTCGGCCGAGGTGATGCTGGCAAAGGCGAACATCAGGATGCCGGTAACCAGCAGGCCTCCCACGATCAGCATGAGCCGGCGCGGATTGCCGCGATTGTGGAAGAAGATATAGGCAAAGAAGCAGAACAGCGACGCGACAACGGCGATACGCGAAAACGACAGCAATATGCCCAGCAGCACGACCGCCAGCGCGCCGCTGAGCAGGATCTTGCTGCCCTGGCCGCGCGACAGGAAATAGGCGCAGAACACCAGGGCCGGGATCAGGAATGAGCCATACATGTTGGGGTCGTCGATAAGCCCCTTGGCGCGCCCGTCCCAGGTCAAGAGCTCCATCTGGGTCAGGAAGCCGATCGTGCCCAGGATCGAGGCGATCACGCAGGAGACGATATAGACCTTCATGAAGGTCTCGAAATTGCGCTGGCTCCAGCTCATCGAGACGAAGGCGGCGATAATGCCGATCGAAATGGCGAAGGTCTTGGCCAGCAGCTCGAAGGCGACGAATTCCTCGCCCAGATGCGGCATCGAAGCGAGGAAATACGAGACCGCCCATCCTGCCAGCAGCAGCGTCAGGAAAATGGTCCGCCGCGTCACCTCGATCCGGGGGAACAGCGTCATATAGACGAAGGTGACCAGGAACGAGGCGATATAGAGCATGTCGACCGGCGACGGCCGCATCAGCGTATAGTTCATCGCCAGCACGGCGATCAGAAACAAAAGGTTGCGCGTCGAAAACACGGCAAAGCGCAGCCCGTCGAGGCTCACCCCGGCGCTACGCGCTCCGCTGCCGCCCACATCCGTACTCATGGCGCCAATCCATATCCGAGCAGGAATTCGGGCTTGCCCAGGCCCTCGCAATCGGCAGCGTTCGAAGCGAAATGGGTTTGAGCCGCCTCGTTGGCGCAGCGATGGACCGGTACCGTGCCCGGCTGTTGCTCGGCAAAAAGCCACCCGGCACTGCGTTCCTGCGCATAGCCCACGGCCCCGCAGGTGCCATCCTCCGCCAGCAACTGGTCGAGATGCCCCGGCCAGTCGCTGGTGCATTCGGCCAGCTTCACGCTGGCCAGGCCTTCCGGTGCCCGCGTCAGCGCATAGGCCACGACTGCATCGTTGCGATAGTCCGCCAATTCCCCCGTCAGCGGTCCCGCCGAGGTAACATAGATA
>CBIGSA010000323.1:0-3803 GCA_966192215.1 uncultured Devosia sp.
CGTCCTTGCCGAGGCTCTGGTGGTTGATGCCGTAGACGATGGTCTTGTCGGCGCCGTCGCCGGGGGCGGAAATGACCACTTTCTTGGCGCCGGCCTTGAGGTGGGCGCTGGCCTTTTCCTTGCTGGTGAAGATGCCGGTGCATTCGAGCGCGATATCGACCTTGAGCGCGGCATGCGGCAGCTCTTCGGGATTGCGGATCGCCGTCACCTTGATGGGGCCGCGGCCGGCATCGATCGTGTCGCCATTGACCGTCACCACATGGGGGAAGCGGCCATGCACGCTGTCATAGCGCAGCAGGTGGGCATTGGTCTCGACGGGGCCGAGATCGTTGATGGCCACGACTTCGATATCGGTGCGGCCCGATTCGATGATGGCGCGCAGGATATTGCGGCCGATACGGCCAAAACCATTGATGGCGACGCGGATTGCCATGAAAAGACGCTCCTTGGGAGGGGTTAGGAGAAGGGAGGCTGCGCCTCCTTACAACTGTGCGGTCACCGCTTCAACAACGGCCTTCGGCGTAATGCCAAAGTGGGCATAGAGCGCGTCGATCGGGCCCGAGGCGCCGAACGAAGCCATGCCGACAAAGCGGCCCTTCTCGCCCAGGAGCTTGTTCCAGCTCATCTCGATGCCGGCTTCCACTGCCACGCGCGCCTTGGCCTTGCCGATCACTTCAGCCTTGTAGGCGTCGGACTGCTTGGCGAAAAGCTCCATCGACGGCACCGAGACGACACGGGCCGAAATGCCCTTTTCGGTCAGTTCCTTCTGGGCCTCGACGGCAATGGCGACTTCCGAACCGGTGGCGAAGATCACCGCATCGGCATCGGCAGGGCCGACCAGGGTATAGGCGCCCTTGGCCGACTTGTTCTCGGCCGAATATTCGGTGCGCAGGGCGGGCAGGTTCTGGCGGCTGAGGGCCAGGATGGACGGGTGATCGGCCGTTTCCATCGCTAGTTCCCAGCATTCGGCGGTTTCCATGGCGTCGGCCGGGCGGAAGACCAGCAGGTTCGGAATGGCGCGCAGGGCAGAGAGATGCTCCACCGGCTGGTGGGTCGGGCCGTCTTCGCCCAGGCCGATGGAGTCGTGGGTCATCACATAGATGACGCGCTGCTCCATCAGGGCGGAGAGGCGGATGGCCGGACGGGCATAGTCGGTAAAGACCATGAAGGTGCCGCCATAGGGAATGAGCCCGCCATGCAGGGCCACGCCATTCATGGCGGCAGCCATTTCATGCTCGCGGATGCCATACATCATGTAGCGGCCCAGCCGGTTGTCGGCCTGAAAGGGCAGCGTCTCGGGCGTGTTGGTGAGGTTGGAATGGGTCAGGTCGGCCGAGCCGGCCAGCGTCTCGGGCACGGCCTTGTTGATGACTTCGAGCGCCATCTGGCTGGCCTTGCGGCTGGCCACCTTGGGCTTGTCCGCGGCGAGCTTCTGCTTGTACTCGGCCATGGCGTTGGCGAAGTCGGCCGGCAGCTTGCCGGACATGCGGCGGGTGAATTCGGCCTTCTTGTCAGAGGCAGCGAGGCGGGATTCCCATTCGCCGCGCAGGTTCTGGCTGCGCTTGCCGGCGGCGCGCCAGGCGTCGAGGATATGGGCGGGAATTTCAAAGGCCGGGTAGTCGATACCGAGCGCGGCCTTGGCGCCGGCCAGTTCTTCCGGGCCCAGCGGCGCGCCATGCACCTTTTCGGTGCCGGCCTTCTTGGGTGCGCCATAGCCGATCGTGGTCTTGGCGGCGATCAGCGTCGGCTTGTCGGTCGATGCCTTGGCGGCGAGCAGGGCCTTTTCGATGGCGTCCTGGTCATGGCCATCGATCTCGATCGTGTTCCAGCCGACGGCCTTGAAGCGGGCGATCTGGTCGGTGGAGTCGGCGTTGGAGACCTTGCCGTCGATGGTGATCGAGTTGTTGTCCCAGATCACGGTCAGCTTGTTGAGCTTGAGATGCCCGGCCAGCGAGATCGCTTCCTGGGAAATGCCTTCCATCAGGCATCCGTCACCGGCCAATACCCAGGTATGGTGGTCGACGAGATCCGAGCCGAATTCGGCAGCAAGCTTGGCTTCGGCCACGGCAAAGCCGACCGAATTGGCCAGGCCCTGACCCAGCGGACCGGTGGTGGTCTCAATGCCGGTGGCATGGCCGAATTCAGGGTGGCCGGCGGTCTTGGAGCCGAGCTGGCGGAAATTCTTCACTTGCTCGATGGTCATGTCCTCATAGCCCAGCAGGTAAAGGCTGGAATAGAGCAGCATCGAGCCGTGGCCGGCCGACAGGATGAAGCGGTCGCGGTCGGCCCACTTGCTGTCGGCGGGATCGAACTTCATCACCTTGGTGAACAGCACCGTGGCGATATCGGCGCAACCCATGGGCAGGCCCGGATGGCCGGAATTGGCTTTCTCGACCGCGTCCATGGAGAGGGAACGGATCGCATTGGCCAGTTCGTTCTGCTGGGCGGTGTTCGTCATCGGGCTCGCGCTTTCATCAGGGCTGGAATTCTGGGGAGAAGAGGCCCAAAGCCTCCTCCCAAAGGCGGGTCTAGGGCATAACAGGTTCGCCTATTGTGTCAATGACAGCGCCACCATGTCGGATGGTCGCATGGTTGCATTGCCGGCGGCGCTGGGGCAGGCTGCAGGCGCTGGAATCGCCCACGGGCAGAGGACCGTAGGAACAATGAGTGACACGGAACTTGAAGACGGGCTGACTGCCGCCAATGCGCGGTTCGACCGCGCCATGGCGCGGCTCGATCAAGCGGTACGCAATCTGGACACACGGCTGCGCCAGCATAATCGCATCGAGGTCGATACGCAGCGGCTGGTGCATGAGCGTTCGCGGCTGGCCACCGAGCTCGACAAAGCCGCGGCCCGCGCCAAGCGGCTCGACGACAGCGCGCATGACGTGTCGCGCCGGCTGGTCGAGGCGATGGAGACGGTCCGCGAAGTGCTGGCCAAGGCGGAGTAGAGCCGTGCCCGAAGTCAATGTCGAGATCAATGGCCGCAAATACCGCATGGCCTGCGAAGAGGGCCAGCAGCAGCACCTGATCGGCTTGGCCGAACGGCTCAATAGCCACGTCGAATCCCTCAAGGGCGCGGTCGGGGAAATCGGCGATAACAGGCTGACCGTGATGGCCGGCATTGCCGTGGTCGACGAACTGGCCGAGGCGGAAAAGCGCATCAAGGCGCTGGAACAGGAAGTGCTGGTGCTGACCCGCGCCGGCCAGGAAGTGGCCGCCGAAATCGAAGCGCTGGAAGGCAAGTTTGCCGCCAAGCTCAGCGACGCCGCCAAGGCGCTGGAAAGCGTTGCTGTTACTCTCGATGAAGCGGCGCCCGTGCCCTGAGGGCTCTTTCCAGATTATCCATGAAGGCTTTCGGGCCGCCGCCGTGTGGCAGCGGCCCGGTCAATAGTGTCAGACGGCGATCTTACCGCCGCCCTGTTTGGTGATAACAACCACCGAAGGCCGCACCGGCATGGCGTCGTCGAAGTCGGGCCAGCGCGTCGACAGGTCCTCGTAGTAGGAAACCCGGCCGAAGCCTTCCCAGTCGTCGCCGCCGTCGGCCGGGTGCTGCACTGCAACGAAAGCGGTTTCATCATCGGGGGTGAAGAGCGGACCGCACATTTCGGCGCCGACCGGCACGCGGAAGAACAGCTTGGACGTGGCGCGGGCGTTGCCTTCGGTATCGACGGCCCAGAGGCCGTCGGTGCGGCCGGTAGCCGAAGGACTGTTGCCGTCGGTCGAGACCCAGAGCCGGCCGAGCGAATCCACCGCGCAATTGTCCGGCATGCCGAACCAGCCATTGGCCGTGGTGTCGGTCG
>CBIGSA010000324.1:0-3791 GCA_966192215.1 uncultured Devosia sp.
CCTGAAGCGTGGCACCTAATTCATCGATGGCTGACAGCACCGTGGCCAGTGCCTGCCGGTTGAGCAGGAGATCGCCCCCTGCCCCGTCGCGCTCAACCGTCAGATTGAAGGTGAGCGAACCACGCGAAATCACCCTGCCGATGAGCTGGCGGATATCGCTTTCGAGCGCATCAAAGCCGGGGGCGAGGCGCAGGCGGATATCGAGGCCGCGGCCATTGACCGACTTCACCTCACAGGCGAAGGCTGTACCCGGCACGGCGCCGGCGGCGCGCGCATAGCCGGTCATGCTCGCAAGGGGCTGGGTCACTCGCTGGCCGGGGTTTCGCCAGCCGCTTCGGCCTGTTCGGCTTCGAGCGCCTGGCGGGCTGCTTCGGCCTCGGCTTCCGCCTGGGCGGCGGCTTCGGCGGCTATGCGGCGATATTGGGCCACATTGTCCTGATGCTCGGCATAGGTTTCGGCGAAGACATGGCCCTCGCGGGGCGTGGCGCCCTTGGCAACGAAATAGAGATAATCGTGCGCATCGGGATGGGCGACAGCCTTGAGGGCGTCGATGCCGGGATTGGCGATGGGCGTCGGCGGCAGGCCATCGATCTGGTAGGTATTATAGGGCGTCTGCGCTTCGATCTCGGAGCGCCGCAGGCCGCGGCCCAGCGTCGACTGGCCCTTGGTGATGCCATAGATGATGGTCGGATCGGACTGCAGGCGCATGCCCTCGCGCAGGCGATTGACGAAGACGGCGGCGACCTGGGGCCGCTCGCTGGCAATGCCGGTTTCCTTCTCGACGATGGATGCCAGGATCAGCATCTGCTCGGGCGTTTCGAGCGGGAGGTCGGGCTGACGGGATTCCCAGACTGCGGCCAGTTCGGTGGCCATGGCGGCCTGCATCTTGTCGAGCACGGACTGGCGGGTATCGCCGGGGACGTAGTCGTAGCTGCCGGGCAGGATGGAGCCTTCGGGCGGGAGGGTGGAGATTTCGCCGGTGATATTGGAGTCGGCATTGAGGCGCTGCACCGCTTCCCAGGAGGTCCAGCCTTCGGGGATGACAACGGCATAGCGGATCGGGTTGCCCTCAATCAGCTCACGCAGGATTTCGGCCATGCTGGCGCCGGCGGGGATGCGGAAATCGCCCTGCTTGATGGTACCTTCGATATTGGCGAGGCGGCTACCGACCTGGAAGATGTACTGATTGGAAATCAGGCCCTGCTCTTCCAGGCGCGGACCGATGGAGGAAAGACCGGAGCCGGCTTCGACACGGAACGTGGTTTCCGCGGTGAGCGGGCCATCGCCATAGAATTGGGACGCGCCATAAAGCGCGATGCCACCGGCGACCAGCAGACCGATGACCAGCAGGGTCAGCAGGCCATTTAGGATATCGAGGAAACCGTTGCTCGAACGGCGGCGGCGCCTGGCCTTGCGGTCATTCATCGTGCTGGATCACCCTCGGAGCCCGTACGCATTGGGTAATGGCGGGTCTTGTTCAATTGTTCGGCGGCATATTGTTGATGCCCCGTGGCAAAAACAAGAGGCACATCGCGCGCGGACGCGATGTGCCTCTGATGAAAGCGTGGATAATCAGCCGACCTTGCGCATGACCAGGGTCGCATTGGTGCCGCCAAAGCCGAAACTGTTGGACAGCGCCACGTTGATCTCCTTTTTGAATGCCTTCTTGGGCACCAGGTTGATCACCGTGTCGACCGAGGGATTATCGAGGTTGAGCGTGGGCGGGGCAATGTTGTCGCGCATGGCCAGCAGGCAGAAGATGGCTTCGACCGAGCCTGCGGCACCCAGAAGGTGGCCGACAGCCGACTTGGTGGAACTCATCACGGCCTTGGAAGCCGCATCGCCCAGAACGCGCGTGACCGCGCCCAGCTCGATCTCGTCGCCAAGCGGCGTCGAGGTGCCGTGGGCGTTGATATAGTCGATGTCGGACGGGGAAATGCCGGCGCGCTTGATGGCGGCGCTCATGGCGCGGAAGCCGCCATCGCCATCGGGCGACGGCGCAGTGATGTGATAGGCATCGCCGGAGAGGCCATAGCCGATCACTTCGCCATAGATCTTGGCGCCGCGGGCCTTGGCCCGCTCGTAATCTTCGAGCACGACAATGCCGGCGCCCTCGCCCATGACGAAACCATCACGGTCCTTGTCATAGGGGCGGGAGGCCGCTTCGGGATTGTCGTTGAAGCCGGTGGAAAGCGCGCGGGCGGCGGCAAAGCCGGCCAGCGACAGGCGATTAACACAGCTTTCGGCGCCGCCGGCTACCATCACATCCGCATCGCCGAGCGCGATCAGCCGGGCCGCATCGCCAATGGCGTGGGCACCGGTGGAGCAGGCCGTGACCACCGAATGGTTCGGACCCTTGAGGCCGAAGCGGATGGAAACCTGGCCGGAGGCCAGATTGATCAGACGGCCGGGAATGAAGAAGGGGCTGATACGGCGCGGGCCCTTTTCGTGCAGCGTGATGGAGGCATCGTAGATGCCGCCGACGCCACCGATACCCGAGCCGATCAGGACGCCGGTGCGTTCCTGCTCTTCCTGGGTCTTGGGTTCGACCCCTGCGTCCTCGATAGCCTGCTGTGCAGCGGCCATGGCATAGACGATGAAGGGATCGACCTTGCGCTGTTCCTTGGTGTCCATCCACTCATCGGGATTGAACTTGCCGTCGGCATAATCACCGAGCGGCAAGCGATGAGCGATCTGGCAGGCGATATCATCGACCTGGAAGTCGTCGATCCGCTTGGCACCACTCTTGCCGGCCAGGATATTGGCCCAGGTGGCTTCAACTCCGGTACCGAGGGGCGTAACAAGGCCCATCCCGGTGACGACGACGCGGCGCAATTCCATGCTGTGCTGCCTAACCCGGCCCAAGCCCGACCGGCTTAGCCGACGGCCTTGGTGAGGAACGAGACGGCATCACCGAAGGTCTGGATCGACTCTGCGGCATCGTCGGGAATCTCGACCGAAAATTCTTCTTCGAAGGCCATCACCAGCTCGACCTGGTCGAGGGAGTCAGCACCCAGATCGTCGATGAAGCTGGCCTTTTCGACAACCTTCTCGGCATCCACATTGAGGTGTTCCACAACGATCTTGCGGACCCGATCAGCGACATCGCTCATATTAGACTTCCTTTTTCGAAATCGAGGTTTCGTTTCGCTTCTTATTGGCGCAGGGCCAAATCTTCAAGCACCCTGTTGGCTGACTTGGGGCAATGTAGGCGCGCTTTTCGGCGCCTGCAAGGCGAACCGCCACGGGTATCAGCGGCGGCGAGTATCACACTTGATCCGGCTCCGCCAGCAGCCCATCCCACGGTTTTCAACGGCTTTCAGCGGCTTTTTCATTTCCTGTGGCGGCTTTTTTGGCGGGCGCCGTCAGATCATGGCCATACCGCCGTTGACGTTGAGCGTGTGCCCGGTGATGTAGCCCGCCGCATCGCTGGCAAGGAAAACGGCACAGGCCGCGACTTCCTGCGCCGTGCCCAGGCGGCCAGAGGGAATGGTCGAGAGGATCGACTCACGCTGCTTGTCGTTGAGCTCGTCGGTCATGGCCGAGGCGATGAAGCCGGGGGCGATGGAATTGACGGTGATGTTGCGGCTGGCCACTTCGTGAGCCAACGCCTTGTTCATGCCGATCAGGCCCGCCTTGGAGGCGGCATAGTTGCCCTGCCCCGGATTGCCCATGACGCCTACGACCGAGGAAATGCCGATGATGCGGCCGAAGCGCTGCTTCATCATGCCCCGCAGCACGGCGCGGTTGAGGTGGAAGGCGGCGGTGAGGTTGACGGCGATGACTTCGTC
>CBIGSA010000325.1:0-3772 GCA_966192215.1 uncultured Devosia sp.
GGTGCCGGCCACGATTCGCGTGGCCCCGCGTGCCAGCAATTCGGCCACGGCCAGCCGGCCGAACTGCCCCGCGGCACCGGTCACCAACAGCGTCTTGTCCTTGAACTCAGTCATGTCACGTCTCCTGAATGGTCCGCTTGCGGCAATTGCCGGCGGAGAGTAAGTATCGAAAGGAGAGTGCTATCTAGAGTGCCGGAACCGGCGCGAAAAGGAGGCACTTTTTGCGCATAACGTCACCTGGAGGTGCCCCCATGTATGTCGAGGAAACGACCGCAGCCCTGTTTGTGCGGCGCTGGAACGAGGCGGCCGGACAGCCGCTGGGCGATTGCCCGGTACGGGGTGTACTCGATCGGATCAGCGACAAATGGAGCATGCTGCTGGTGATGACGCTGGCCGACAGTCCCAAGCGCTTCAACCAATTGCGGCGCGAAGTGCCCGATATTTCGCAGAAAATGCTGACCCAGACATTGCGCGATCTGCAACGCGACGGGCTCGTGGCGCGGCGGGTCTATGACACCAAGCCGCCATCGGTCGAATACCGGCTGACGCCGATGGGCGCCTCGATCATCGTGCCGTTCGGGCATCTGATCGAATGGGCCAGCGAGAACCATCCCCGCATCGACGCGGCGCGGCTGGAATTCGACAAAGCGGCCTGAGCAATCAGGAAGCGATGGCCGGCAGCACCAGCTCCTCCCAGAGGCGCTGTGGACCCTCCTCGGCGCCCGGCGTGTCGTAGAGACCGGCGAGTACGACACAGGCCAGGCCCGCCTCGGGCAGCACGAACAGGCGCTGGCCGCCATTGCCGAAACCGGCGGCACTCTGCGTGCCAGCAGGAAAGGCGGGTGGCCTGGCCGTGTCGAGATACCAGAGATAGCCATAGGCCTGGCCCCAACTGGTCGTGGTGCGCGGCGTCCAGCTCTCGGCCAGCCACGATGCGGGCACGATGGTGCGGCCCTCATGCCGGCCGCCATCGGCAAGCATGGCGCCGATGCGCAGCAGGTCGAGCGCGCCCAGCCGCAGTCCGGCAGCAGCTGAATAATTGCCGTCCATGCCGGCGAACCACTCGGATCTGGCAATACCCAGCGGCGCGAAGAGCGCCTCCCGCGCGAAGGCGGGCAGGCGCTGGCCGGAACCGCGTTCGATCAGCGCACCGAGCAGGGCCACGGCGCCGCCGGAATAGATCCAGCGCTCGCCCGGCGCCGCCGCAATCGGCCGGTCGAGGGTGAAACGATAGCGATCGGGCGCAAATTCCATGGCGATCTCGGAATTGCGTATGTCGGTATAGGGCAGGCTCTCGTCCCATTCGAGGCCGAGTGTCATGTCCAGCGCATGGGCCACGGTGAAACGCCGCCGCGCCGGATCGGATGCCAGGTCGGCATATTCGGGGAAGCTGTCGACGATCGGCGCATCCAGGCCCGGCACCAGCCCGCGCTCGCGCGCAATGCCGTAGAGCACCCCGACAATGCTCTTGGTGACCGAACGCAAATCATGCAGGTGCGCGCCGGTAAAGGCGATGGGGCCGAGGCTGCCGGCACCGATCTGCTGGTCCTCGCCGGTGAAATAGCGCTCCAGCACCAGGTGGCCATGGCGGCAGACGGCGATGGCATGAATGGCGCCCAGCGTGCCGCCGGACAGCATCGAATCGAGCCTGTCTTCCATGTCGGCCGAAAACCCCTGCGCCTGGGGTGTTGTCCGCGTCCAGTCCATCCCGCATGCCTCCCGTGTCGTGCGAGTTGACAGGGATTTGCCAAAATGTGGAAGCGACAAACCACAAACAAATCTTTGCAAAGATTTGTTTGCGATGCTATGACAGGTTCACAGGAGGTCCCATCATGGCCGAACAGAAGCCGCGCGACATTGCCAGCATCGCGCCCGATCCCACAGCGCTCAAGGCGCTGACCCATCCCTTGCGGCTGCGCATGCTGGGCCTGTTGCGGGTGGAAGGGCCGGCCACGGCATCGGGCCTGGCGGCGCGGCTGGGGCTCAATTCCGGTGCGACGAGCTACCACCTGCGGCAACTGGCGCTGCATGGCTTCATCGAGGAGGATGCGGGGCGGGGCAGCCAGCGTGACCGTTGGTGGCGCGCGCGGCACGAAGCGACCAATGTCATGCCGGCCATGGCGCAAGGCGAGGCGCTGGAACTGGGCCTGGCTTTCGAACAGGCGGCGCTGACCGGGCAGATGCAGCAGATGCAGCGCGCCCACGCTGCCTTTCCGGACCTGCCGCAACCCTGGCGCGAAGCGTCGACGGTCAGCGACTACACGATCCCGCTGACGGCCGGGGCGGCCAAGGCGCTGGTGGAAAAGCTGCAGCAGATTCTCTGGGATGCCATGGCGGAGGCGCCGGCGCTGGGCACACCGCTGGCGGAGGGCGTGCGGCCCTTCACCATCGTCCTGCATGCAGCACCCCATGTCAGCGAGCCGAAGGCCGGAGACGCCAGATGAGCGCCCACCGCGCCTTCATCGCCTTGGCGGGCGCGACGGTGCTCTCCACCTCCGGCACGCGGCTTTCGGCCATTGCCATTCCCTGGCTGGTGCTGACTACCACGGGTAGCCCGGTTCTCACCGGCCTGGCCGGTTTTGCCGAAATGCTGCCCTATGTCGTCGCCAAGGCATTAGGCGGACCGCTGATTGACCGCCTCGGCGCGCGGCGGGTGGCGCTGTGGAGCGATGGCCTCTCGACACTGGCCGTGGCTTTGGTGCCCTTGCTCTATTGGGCCGGGCTGCTCTCGATCTGGGTGCTGCTGCCGGCCGTGGCGCTGCTCGGCGTGCTGCGCGCGCCGTCCGATGCGTCAAAGCAGGCGATGGTGCCCACCGTGGCGGCTTTGGGCGGGTTGCCGCTGGAGCGGGTCACCGGCGTGATGGGCGCCAGCGACCGGCTCGCCGGCACGCTGGGCGCCGCAGCGGCTGGCGGGCTGATCGCGCTGCTGGGGCCGGCACCGGCCCTGTTGGCCAATGCCGCGGCCTTTCTGTTGTCGGCCCTGGTGGTCGGGATCGGCATCCCGGTCCGCGAGGCGCCGGCAAAGCGCGATCGGTCGACCAGCTATCACGCCGAACTGGTGGAGGGCTGGACCGTGCTGCGGCGCGATCCGGTGCTGCGGGCGCTCGTCATCATGATCGCCATCACCAACCTGTTCGACCAGGCCTACGCCACCGTACTGCTGCCCGTCTGGGTGCGGACGACGGGCCTCGACGTGACCTGGGTTGGCATCTTCCTCGCCGTCTTTTCCGGCGCATCGATCATGGGTGCCGGCATTGCCGCTGCTATTGGCGAACGCCTGCCACGGCTACCGGTCTATACGATCGGGTTCCTGTTTGCCGGGCCCGCGCCCATGGCGGCCTTCGCCATCGGTATGCCGGTGCCGGCCATCGTCGCCGTGCTTATGGTCAGCGGCTTTGCCGCGGGCTTCCTCAACCCGATCATCGGGGCGATCCTCTTCGAGCGCATTCCCTCCGCCATGGTGGGGCGTGTTATCGCCCTGTTCGGCGCCTTGGCATGGGCTCTGATGCCATTTGGCGGGCTCTACGCGGGATTGCTGGTGGACAATGCCGGCATCGTGGTGGCGCTGGCAGCGACCGGCGCACTCTACCTTGTTGCCACACTGACACCCGTCGCCGCGCCCAGCTTCCGCCAGATGGAGCGCAAACCCCTGGCCGCCACCTGATCTCCACAGCTTCGGCCCGGCAAAGTTCGCAATTTTGCGCGAGATCGCCTATTTAGAAGGCAGCATAACCAACGTAGAATCACCCCAGTGACCGATACGCCTCAAGAC
>CBIGSA010000326.1:0-3763 GCA_966192215.1 uncultured Devosia sp.
ACGGCCTTGGCGGCCTCGATCCAGGCATTCTGGTTGGTCGCGGTGGACGCTGCCGAGAGGATCGCCACGTCGCCGCCCTCGGGCAGGTAGTCTGCGGCCAGCTTGATGATGGTTTCGCCGATCAGGTCGATATCGGACGGATTGAGGTGGAGCTGGCGGCCTTCAGGCGCCACGCCCGAATCCCAGGAAATCACCTTGATGCCGCGTTCCATGGCGCGCTGCAGCGCCGGCACCAAGGCATCGGGGTCATTGGCCGAGATGGCGATGGCGTCGACCTGCTGGGCGATCAGCGCATTGACCACTTCGATCTGGGCTTCGGCCGTGGCCGTGGTCGGGCCGGTATAGATCACTTCCACGTCGCCGAGTTCAGCGGCAGCTTCCTGGGCGCCCTTGTTGGCGGCGTCGAAGAAGCCGTTGCCGAGCGACTTCACCACCAGCGCGATACGCGTCTGGGCATAGGCCGGGGCCGCGAGCAGTACGGCGACGGCTGTCGTTGCAGCCAGTAACTTCAAGAGTTTCATGCGAAAATCCCTCCCTGGGATGTTTGGTCTTTGCACTCTGGTCTTGGCTCAGGCGACCGTTGCCTCGCGGTCGGCCTGGGCGCTGGTCTCCGCCACGAGGAGCCGCACGCCTGCCGTTTCCAGCATTTGGCGGTCTTCGTCACGGATACCGCTGTCGGTGACGACGGCGGCAATTCGGTCGAGCCCGCACAGGATGAGGCTCGATCTCCCCGAAAACTTCGATGAATCCGCCAGGACGATCAACTCGTCCGCCTGCCCGATCAGGGCCAGTTCGGACTGCACGACCATCGGGTCGGCTTCCATCAGGCCGTGGGCGCCGATGCCCTGGCAGCCGATGAACATGCGTTTGGCGTAGAAATGCGATGCCACCACGCCGCCAAAGGGCGACAGGATGACATTCTGCTCGCGATAGATCGTGCCGCCGGGAATGACGACCGAATTGCGCGAATTGTGGATCAGGAATTCGGCAATGCCGAAGCTGTTGGTGAAGACCGACAGGCGCTTGCCCGTCAGGTGATGCACCATCTGGTAGGTCGTCGTGCCGCCATTGATGATGATCGGCTCACCGTCAGTACACATTTCTGCGGCCAGGCGCGCGATCGCGCGTTTCTGCGCGATGTTGATCGTTTCGTTCACGGAGAACGGTCGCCCCATCAGCCCACCCTGCTCCGGCGGGGTCAGCGCCTCGGCGCCGCCGCGCACCCGGCGCAGCTTGCCCTGCATGTGCAGGGCCGCAATGTCCCGGCGAATAGTGGCTTCTGACGATCCGGTGACCTCGCACAGTTCGGCAACCGTTGCCACCGGCCGCGTCTGGACGGCCGCAATGATCACTCTCTGGCGCTCGGTTTCGTGCAATTGAGGTCTCTCCCTGTTGCTTTCCTCACACCGAATTCGATCAGTGTCAATCATCAAACGGTCATGTTCGACATATCATGCGCATTTATGATTGTTTCTGATTGACAGTCTTGGAGGATCGTGGGCATGTCCGGCTCATCATTGCCCACCACACTACCCTCTGGGAGGAGTCTCATGTCCATGTCCGCGCCCAAGCGCCTGGCGAACCTTTGGGACGATGCCAAGGCGGCCGCCATGAGCGAGCCCGAGCGCCTCGTCTATCGCTCCAACCTGCTTGGATCGGACAAGCGCGTCACCAATTACGGCGGCGGCAACACCTCTTCCAAGATCTGGCAGAAGGACCCGCTGACCGGCCAGGATGTCGAAGTGCTGTGGGTCAAGGGCTCGGGCGGCGACAGCGCCTCGATCAAGCTCGACGGCTTCGCCACGCTCTACATGGACAAGCTGCGGGCCCTGAAGGGCCTCTATCGCGGCGTCGAATTCGAGGACGAGATGGTGGGCTACCTGCCCCACGCCACCTTCAACCTCAATCCCCGCGCAGCCTCCATCGACACACCGCTCCACGCCTATGTGAACCGGCCCTTCGTCGATCACATGCACCCGGACGCCATCATCGCCATCGCCGCCAGCAAGAACTCCCGCGAGCTGACCAAGCAGATTTTCGGCGACACGATCGGCTGGCTGCCCTGGAAGAAGCCCGGCTTCGAGCTGGGCCTGTGGCTGGGCAAGTTCTGCGAGGAAAACCCTGACGCCAAAGGCGTCGTGCTGGAATCGCACGGCCTCTTCACCTGGGGCGACACGCCGAAAGAGTGCTACGAAACCACCATTAGCATCATCAACCAGGCCATCGAGTGGTTCGAGACCCAGACCGCGGGCAAGACCATTTTCGGCGGCGAAGCCGTCAAGTCCCTGCCGGCGGATGAGCGCCGTGCCATCGCCGCGCGCCTGATGCCACGCATCCGCGGCTTCATCTCGGAATACAGCCACAAGCTGGGCCATTTCGATGACAGCGCTGCCGTCCTCGAATTCGTCAATTCCAACAATCTCCGTCAGCTGGCGGCCCTGGGCACCTCCTGCCCCGACCACTTCCTGCGCACCAAGATCCGTCCGCTGGTGATCGACTTCGATCCCGCCAATCCCGATGTTGATGCAGTGATCGCCGGCCTTGCCGATCAGGTCGCCGCCTATCGCGTCGATTACCAGGCCTATTACGACCGCTGCAAACACGACAATTCGCCCGCCGTACGCGATCCCAATGCCGTGGTCTATCTCATGCCCGGCGTCGGCATGTTCACCTTCGCCAAGGACAAGGCCACTGCCCGCATTTCCGGCGAGTTCTATGTCAACGCCATCAATGTGATGCGCGGCTCGTCCACCGTTTCCGAATACCAGGGCCTGCCTGAGCAGGAAGCCTTCGACATCGAATATTGGCTGCTCGAAGAGGCCAAGCTGGCCCGCATGCCTAAGCCGAAATCCCTCGCCGGCAAGATCGCGCTGGTCACAGGCGGCGCCGGCGGCATCGGCAAGGCCACCGCCGCGCGCCTCCTGCGCGAAGGCGCCTGCGTGGTCCTTGCCGATATCGACCAGGCGGCGCTCGATAGCGCCACCGAGGAACTCTCCACCGCCTTCGGCCAGGATTTCGTCCGTCCGGTCAACATCAACGTGACCAGGGAAGAGCAGGTCCTGTCAGGCTTCGCCCATGCCGTGGTCGAATTCGGCGGGCTCGATATCCTGGTCTCCAATGCGGGCCTGGCCTCCTCGGCCCCCATCGAGGAGACGACGCTGGAACTCTGGAACAAGAACATGGACATCCTGTCCACCGGCTATTTCCTGGTTTCCCGCGAAGCCTTCCGCCTGTTCCGTGCCCAGAAGATCGGCGGCAATGTCGTCTTCGTAGCGTCCAAGAACGGCCTCGCCGCTTCGCCCAACGCCTCGGCCTATTGCACCGCCAAGGCCGCCGAAATCCATCTCGCCCGGTGCCTCGCCCTTGAGGGCGCGGAAGCGCAGATCCGCGTCAATGTCGTCAACCCCGACGCCGTTCTGCGCGGATCGAAGATCTGGGCCGGCGAATGGCTCGAGCAGCGCGCCTCGACCTACAAGACCGACAAGGACGGCCTTGAGGAAATGTATCGCCAGCGCTCCATGCTCAAGCGCTCAGTCTTCCCCGAGGACATTGCCGAAGCCATCTACTTCTTCGCCTCGGAGGCCTCGGCCAAGTCCACCGGCAACATCATCAACGTCGACGCGGGCAACGCGCAGAGCTTTACGCGGTAATCCATGGGACACTGTCTCTCCACACCCACGGTGTCACCCCGGCCTTGAGCCGGGGCCCATCCAGGGATCGTCGAACTGCCGCAAGGTGGTTCAGTCTGACATCTCAGGATGGA
>CBIGSA010000327.1:0-3763 GCA_966192215.1 uncultured Devosia sp.
GCCCTCATGGTGAGGTGCGAGTTCTTCGCGAGCCTCGAACCACGAGGGCGTGGCAGTATCTGCCCTACAGCACGAACTTGCTCAGATCCGTATCGCCGGCCAGCACCCCCACCTTCTCGGCGACAAACGCCGCGTCGATGGTAATGGTCTGGCCCTGCTTGTCGGGGGCTTCGAAGCTGATGTCTTCCACCAGCCGCTCCATCACCGTTTGCAGGCGCCGCGCACCGATATTCTCGACCGAGTTGTTGACTTTCACGGCCGCGTCGGCGATCGCCTCGATGGCGTTCTGCGTGAAGTCCAGCGTAACGCCCTCGGTACCCATCAGCGCCACATATTGCTTGATGAGGCTCGCATCGGTGTCGTTGAGGATGCGGATGAAATCCTCGCGGGTCAGTGCCTTGAGCTCGACGCGGATCGGCAGGCGGCCCTGCAATTCGGGCAGCAGGTCGCTTGGCTTGCTGACATGGAAGGCGCCCGAGGCGATGAACAGGATATGGTCGGTGCTAACAGGGCCATATTTGGTCGAAACCGTCGTGCCCTCGATCAGTGGCAGCAGGTCCCGCTGCACGCCTTCGCGCGACGGGCCGCCCTGCGCCCCGCCTTCGCGATGGGCCACCTTGTCGATCTCGTCGATGAAGACGATGCCGTGGTTTTCCACCAGCTCGATGGCCTCGGCCTTGAGCTGGTCCTGGTCGAGCAGCTTGTCAGCCTCCTCGGCGATCAGGGGCTCATAGGCATCCTTGACCTTGATCTTGCGCTTGACGCCGCGCCCGCCCATGGCCTGTTTGAACATGTCGCTGAGGTTGATCATGCCGATGCCGCCATTGGGCATGCCGGGGATTTCAAAGCCCCCCGGGGTGGCCGGCGTCATCTCGATTTCGATCTCGCTGTCGTCGAGTTCGTTACTCCGCAGCTTGCGGCGGAAGCTGTCGCGCGTCGAAGGCGCGGCGGACTGTCCCACCAGCGCATCGAGCACCCGATCTTCGGCATTCTGATGCGCCTGGGCCTGCACATCGGCCCGGCGCTTGTCGCGCAGCACGGCAATGCCGGCTTCGACCAGGTCGCGGATGATCTGCTCCACATCGCGCCCGACATAGCCGACTTCTGTGAACTTGGTGGCTTCCACTTTGATAAAGGGTGCCTGGGCCAGACGCGCCAGCCTGCGGCTGATCTCGGTCTTGCCGACGCCGGTCGGACCGATCATCAGGATATTCTTCGGGCTCACCTCGCGGCGCAGCTCGGGGCTGAGCTGCTGCCGGCGCCAGCGATTGCGCAGGGCCACGGCCACGGCGCGCTTGGCATCGTTCTGGCCGACGATATTGCGGTCGAGCTCGGAAACGATCTCGCGCGGGGAAAAATTGGTTTCACTCATTTGGATACTCCTGGTGCCTCGTCGAGGAAGCGCACCATCATGTGTTCGTCGATATAGCGACCGTTCACGTTAAGGCAGCGGGGATCGGTGCCGTATGTCCTGAACCCCGCCTTTTCATAGAGGCGAATGGCGGGCGCATTATGGGCGCCGACCATCAGGTGAAGCTGGATCACTTCACGCCTTGCATGCTCTACCGCCGCTTCCAGCAGCGCCAGCGATGCGCCGGTGCCGCGCATCTCCGGCCGCACATAAACCTGCAGCAGCCAGCCGCGATGGGCCTCGCGCTCGCCGTCGTCGCGGGCATAGGCCACGATGCCGGCCAGCGCCCCGGCCTCCGTCACCACCCCGAAAACCGCCATGCGATCCAGCATGGCCTCTAGGGCGTCGCGCGGGCGGGCGGCGAAACTGTCTGGCGATGTGCCATAGGACTCGGGATAGTCGGTCAGTGCTTCGAGCCTGATGGCCCTGTAGGCGTCGACATCGTCCTGGGTCAGCCGCCGGATCGAGAAGCTCACGCGTCCAGCTCGATGGTTTCTGTTGTTACATTGCCATTGGTATAGACGCAGATTTCCTCGGCGATCTTCATGGCGCGACGGGCGATCTCTTCGGCATCGAGATCGGTCGCCTGATGCAGGGCCAAGGCGGCCGACAATGCATAATTGCCGCCCGAGCCGATGGCGGTCACGCCATGGTCCGGCGCCAGCACGTCGCCCGTACCGGTGATCACCAGCGTGTCCAGCCTGTCGGCGACGATCATCATGGCTTCGAGCTTGCGCAGATAACGGTCGGTGCGCCAGTCCTTGGCCAGTTCCACGGCCGCGCGCATCAGCTGGTTGGGATATTGCTCGAGCTTGCCTTCGAGCCGCTCGAACAGGGTGAAGGCATCGGCGGTCGAACCGGCAAAGCCACCGATCACCTTGCCGCCTGCGAGACGCCGAACTTTCTTGGCGCCGTGCTTCATCACGGTCTGGCCCATGGAAACCTGGCCATCGCCGGCCACCACGACCTTGTTGCCCTTGCGCACGGAAACGATCGTCGTCCCGTGCCACCCGGGGAAATTGCTGTCACTCATTTGGGGAGGTACTCCAGAACTGTTGGTTGATATTTAGGCCGCGGTGGCGGGATTGCAATGTGTGGTGCCCTCAACCCAATCTTCACGCAACCGTGCCTATCTGCTAGTTGAGCCGCTGCAGCCCGGAGACCGCCATGCGCACAGCAACCATCGCCCGCAAGACCAACGAGACCGAGATTTCCGTCTCGATCAATCTCGACGGCACGGGCGCGCACAGGATGGCGACCGGCATCGGCTTTCTCGATCACATGCTCGACCAGCTCAGCCGCCACTCGCTCATCGACATGGATATCTCCTGCAAGGGGGACCTGCACATCGACTTCCACCACACGGCGGAAGACGTGGGCATTGCCCTGGGCCAGGCCGTGCTCAAGGCACTGGGCGACAAGAAGGGGATCCGCCGCTATGCCTCGGCCGACCTGCCCATGGACGGCACGCTGACCCGCGCCGCGCTGGACGTGTCCGGCCGGCCCTTCCTCGTGTTCCGCGCCGAGTTCAGCCGTGACAAGGTGGGTGAGATGGATACCGAGCTGTTCCGCGAATTCTTCCAGGCCTTCGCCATGAATGCCGGGATCACGCTCCATATCGAGAATTTCTACACCGACAATAACCACCATCTGGCCGAATCCATGTTCAAGGCCGTGGCCCGCGCTTTGCGCGAGGCGGTGGAGATCGACCCGCGTGCGGGCGATCGGGTCCCGAGCACCAAGGGCACGTTGTAGGCCTTTCGTTTTCCGGCCTTTTGCACTAATTCAGCCTCAACCACGGTGTCACCCCGGCCTGGAGCCGGAGGCATCCTGAGATCTCGAGATGGATCCCGGCTCAAGGCCGGGATCACATCGGGATATTGGAGAGAGTTGTGACCCTCTACGCCATTTTCGATCCCGAGCCCGGCAGGCCCGATCTGCCCGCAGTCTTGCCCGAGAAATTCTCGTGGCTTGCTGCTATCCTGCCGCCGGTTTTCTTGTTGAAGCATGGGCTCTGGCTCGAACTCGTTGCCTGGATGCTGAAAGTCGCGGCCCTGATCGTGCTCGCCCGCTTCATCGGCGATGGCGCCGCCTTCCTGCTCTATGTCCTCGCCGCCATCTGGCTCGGCCTGGCCGCGCCCGGCCTGCGCCGTCATGCCATGCTGTGGCGCGGCTGGACCTATCGCGGCGCGCGGATTGCGCCCAGTGCCGACCTGGCGCAACTGGAGGCCTTGCAATGAGCCTCGTTACCATCATCGACTATGGTGCCGGCAACCTGCACTCTGCCGCCAAGGCTTTCGAGCGCATGGCCAATGGGCTGGGCGGCATCACCATCGAAGTGACGTCCGACCC
>CBIGSA010000328.1:0-3762 GCA_966192215.1 uncultured Devosia sp.
CGACGCTTGATGAATATCGCAAGCATGTCGAGAAGGACCCGGCTCTGGCCCGGCGCTTCCAGCCCGTCTTCGTGGACGAGCCGACCGTGGAAGACACGATCTCGATCCTGCGCGGGCTCAAGGAGAAGTATGAGCTGCATCACGGCATCCGGATTTCGGATTCGGCGTTGGTGAGTGCGGCGACGCTGTCCAACCGCTACATCACGGATCGCTTCCTGCCCGACAAGGCCATCGACCTGATGGACGAGGCGGCGGCGCGCCTGCGCATGGCCGTCGATTCCAAGCCCGAGGCGCTGGACGAGCTCGACCGCCGCATCATGCAGCTCAAGATCGAGCGCGAGGCCCTGCGCAAGGAAGAGGATGAAGGCTCCAAGACGCGGCTGGTGCGGCTCGAGACCGAACTGGCCGATCTCGAAGAGCAGGCCCAGAGCCTTTCCGCCAAGTGGCTGGCCGAGAAGGAGCGCCTGCAGGGCTCGACCAAGATCAAGGAAGACCTCGATGCGGCTCGTTCGCAGCTCGAAATCGCGCAGCGCCAGGGCGACCTGGCCAAGGCCGGTGAGCTGGCCTATGGCGTGATCCCCGAGCTCGAAAAGAAGCTCAAGGCGGCCGACGACGCCGATGGCGACGGCAAGCCCGATCCGGTCATGGCCAAGGAAACGGTCGATTCGAGCGACATCGCCCAGGTAGTGAGCCGCTGGACCGGCATTCCGGTCGACCGGATGCTGGAAGGCGAGCGCGAAAAGCTGCTGCATATGGAATCTTCGCTCGGCGCCCGCGTTATCGGGCAGAGCGAGGCCGTGGCGGCAGTGGCCAAGGCGGTGCGCCGCTCGCGGGCTGGCCTGCAGGACCCCAACCGCCCAATCGGTTCGTTCATGTTCCTGGGCCCCACCGGCGTCGGCAAGACCGAGCTGACCAAGTCGCTCGCCCAGTTCCTGTTCGATGACGAGACCGCCATGGTGCGGCTCGACATGAGCGAGTTCATGGAAAAGCATTCGGTGGCCCGCCTGATCGGGGCCCCTCCGGGCTATGTCGGCTATGACGAAGGTGGTGTCCTTACCGAAGCGGTGCGGCGCCGGCCCTATCAGGTCGTGCTGTTCGACGAGATCGAGAAGGCGCATCCTGATGTCTTCAACATCCTCCTCCAGGTGCTCGATGACGGGCGGCTGACGGATGGGCAGGGGCGTACGGTCGATTTCCGCAACACGGTGATCATCCTCACCTCGAACCTGGGCGCCGAATATCTCGTCGACCTCAAGGATGGGGAATCGGTGGAGCTGGTGCGCGGCAAGGTGCTCGATATGGTCAAGGCGGCCTTCCGGCCGGAATTCCTCAACCGGATCGATGAAATCCTGCTGTTCCACCGACTGGGCCGCGAGCATATGGGCGCCATCGTCGACATCCAGTTCGGCCGGCTGGCCCATCTGCTGAGGGATCGCGATATCAGCCTTGAGCTGACGCCGCGGGCCCGCGAATGGCTCGCCAATGAGGGCTACGACCCCGCCTATGGCGCCCGCCCGCTCAAGCGCGTGATCCAGCGGACGGTGCAGGACGAGCTGGCCGAGGAAATCCTCGCCGGGCGGGTCAGCGATGGGTCCAATGTGGTGGTCGATGCTAATGACGAGGGCATCGTGCTGCTGCCCGGTAGCAAGCCGGAGGCCGACGCCGCAGCGTAAGCGGATAAACATAAGTGGAAGGGCCGGTCTCAGGACCGGCCCTTTTCTTATTAGGCGCGATAGTCGGGCGGCGCCGCGACATAGCGATAGGCATCGCCCTGGCGTTCGACATAGCCCATGGCGGGGAAATCGAGATGCATGCCGGCGACGGCCAGCCGGTCGGTCGCGGCCATGTCGAGCATGCGGTGGCGGCTGGCCCTGGCGCTTTCCATGTCGGCATCGAAAGCCACCGACCAGTCGGGCCGGCTAAACTGATAGGCTGGCGCATGGATCACGTCGCCCCAGATCAGCAGGGATTCGCCGCCGCTTGCGATGCGCAGGCCCATATGCCCGGGCGTATGGCCCGGCACGGGGATCGCGGTGACGCCGGGGGCGATTTCGGTCTCCGCCATGGCCAGCATCTGCCGGCCTTCGGCATAGGGCGCCAGTTGGGTGCGCGACAGCAGGAAATTGCCCTTGAACTGCTCCGGTATGGCGGCCAGCACGCCGTCGTCATGGGTGAAGAACCATTCGGCTTCGGCCGCGACGAGACCGGCATTGGGCAGCAGGCGCCTGCCATCGGCGGTCATGCCGCCGACGTGGTCGGCATGCATATGGGTGAGGAAGACGGTGTCGATGTCGGCCGGATCGATTCCGGCCAAAGCAAGGCTGGCAGCCCATGCACCCAGGGTCGGCGCCAGGGCGCTGGAAGCGCCGCTATCGACGGCAATCAGCCGGTCCCCTGTACGGATCAGATAGCCGTTGATGGAGATGGTGAAGCTCTGCGGATCATAGGGCGCATAGGCCGCGGCAGCAGCGTCGCGCGCTGCCCCGTCTTCGAGGCCGACCATGATCTGCGTGGGCAGGGGGCTGAATCCGTCGGACAGGGCGATGACGTCGATATCGCCGACCCGACGGCGCTGGATCGCGCCTTGCGGTGTGGCGGAGCCGGCAGGGGCCGGCTGCGCAGAGGCGGCCCCGGTCAGCAAGGCCGGCATGGCGAGCGCCGCCGGGGCAATGGCCAGGGCCGATAGCAGAGAACGACGGGAGAGGGGATTGGACATGATGGTTCCCAAAGTTGGTCGTGACACTTCCCCCAAGTAGGCCTTTGAACGATATGCCAGTACTGCGGAATTTCTTTGAGGTGGCATAAGTGACCGTTATGGATACGCAAGCCCTGCGCAGCCTGGTTGCGGCGGTGGAAGCGGGCTCGCTGACGGCCGCCGCGCGGCGGCTGGGCGTGACGCAGCCGGCGGTGAGTCAGAAGCTGGCGGCACTGGAAAGCGATTTCGGGCAGCCCCTGCTGGTGCGCTCGCGCCAGGGCGTGCGTCCGACGCCGGCAGGGCAGGTGGCCTATGAACATGGCCTGCGCGTGCTGGCCGACCTTGCCGAGATGCGGTCGGCGCTCGACGCGCTCAAGGGCGAAGTCGCCGGCACGCTCCGGGTAACGACCAATATGCTGCTGAGCCAGACGGTGATGGGACCTATCATCGCCGAATTGCGGCAACGCCATCCCCGGCTCAGGATCGACCTGGTGGCAACCGATGCCGTGCTCGACCTGGACGCGGAAAGAATCGACCTCGCCATTCGCGCCAATGCGCCGGGAAGCGGCAATGGCGTGGTGCGCAAGATCGGGGAACTGGCCGGCGTGCTGGTGGCCACGCCGGCCTATCTCGATTCGGTTGGTCGCCCCTCCGGACCCGAGGATCTGGGGCGGCTGGGCTATATCCAGTATCGCGACGATCCGGAGGAGCGCGAAATCGCGCTGCGCCACGCGGCGGGCATCGTATATGCGCCGGCCAGCCCGGCTTTCCTGGCGCAGCACCCGGCATTGGTGCTGCATGCGGTGACCAGCGGCCTGGGCTTTGCCAAGGCGCCGCGCTTCTATGTGGAGGCACTGCTCGGCAGCGGCGCGATGGAAATCGTGCTGCCCGATTATGCGCCCATGCCCAAGCCGCTCTACCTGGTGCAAGCCAAACATGTGAAGGATGCGCCGCGTGCGCGGGCCTTTGTCGAAACCCTGCTGGCAACGCTTGGCGGCGTTGAGGGGTTTACCCCTGCAGCCAGTCGGATCGGCACGCGCTGAATCCGATTGCCTTGTCCATAGAGG
>CBIGSA010000329.1:0-3755 GCA_966192215.1 uncultured Devosia sp.
CGCCGCGATCGGCCCCGCCACGACGGCGGCGGCGGCGGCGGCGGCGACCGCCTTCGCCCTCGCCATTCTCGGCGGCGGACGAGCGTTCTTCGGCGTCCTCGTCCTCGGTTTCCTCGATGATATCGTCCTCGACCTCGTCATCGATGACGGCGCTGTCGACGCGGACATGCTCGGTGGCACGCTGCTCGGCATAGGCGATGACGCGGGCCTCGCCCTTTTCGATGGCGAACTGGTGGCCGGTCATCTTGCCGTCGGCGGTGATGGTGATCGACAGGTGATTGCGGATTTCGAGCGCCGTCAGCGTCTCGCGCTTGAAGTTGAGGATGTAGAGCGCGACCTCGACCGGCACGCGCACATTGATCGACTGGCCCTGGCGGCGCAGCACATGATCCTCGATATGACGCATGATCATCAGCGCCAGCGACTCGGTGGAACGCACGAGGCCCGTGCCGTCGCAGATCGGGCACTTGTGCGTGGAGCTTTCCACCACGCCGAAGCGGATGCGCTGGCGGCTCATTTCCATCAGGCCGAAATGGCTGATCCGGCCCACCTGGATGCGGGCGCGGTCATCCTTGAGGCAATCCTTGAGCTTGCGCTCGACCGCGCGATTGCTGCGGTTCTCCATCATGTCGATGAAGTCGATGACGATCAGGCCGGCAAGGTCGCGCAGGCGGAGCTGGCGCGCCACTTCCTCGGCCGCTTCCAGATTGGTCTGGAGCGCGGTGTCCTCGATATTGTGCTCCTTGGTGGAGCGGCCCGAGTTCACGTCGATGGAAACCAGCGCCTCGGTCGGGTTGATGACGATATAACCGCCGGAGGGCAGGGTGACCGTCGGCGAGAACATCTGATCGAGCTGGGACTCGATATTGTACTTGCTGAACAGCGGCTGGTCTTCAGTGTAGGGCTTCACGTTCTTGGCGTGGGACGGCATGATCATCTTCATGAAGTCCTTGGCCTCGCGATAGGCGTTGTCGCCCGCCACGAACACCTCGTCGATGTCCTTGTTGTAGAGGTCGCGGATGGTCCGCTTGATGAGCGAGCCCTCCTCATAGACCAGGCACGGCGCCTGGCTCTTGAGCGTGAGCGAGCGCACGCTTTCCCAGAGGCGCATCAGATATTCGAAGTCGCGCTTCACCTCGGCCTTGGTACGCGAGGCGCCGGCCGTGCGCAGGATCACGCCCATGCCCTGGGGCACTTCGAGGTCCGAGGTGATTTCCTTGAGGCGCTTGCGGTCGGCCGCATTGGTGATCTTGCGCGAAATGCCGCCGCCGCGGGCGGTATTGGGCATCAGCACGGAATAGCGGCCGGCCAGCGACAGATAGGTGGTGAGAGCCGCGCCCTTGTTGCCGCGCTCTTCCTTGACCACCTGCACCAGCATCACCTGGCGGCGCTTGATGACTTCCTGGATCTTGTAGTGACGGCGATTGTTGCTGGTGCGACGGCGCTCCGGCACTTCCTCGAGCGCATCGGCACCGCCGATCGATTCCACCGGCTCGGAATTGGCCGGCGCCTGCTCGATATGACCGATATCGTCGGGTTCCTGCGGATCGGTCTCGGCGTCCGGCTCGGTCACGCCCTCGGGGAGGGAGATGTTCTCGTCGGCTTCGTCGTGGTGCTCTTCCTCGGCCTCTTCGTCGCGCAGCAGGGCTTCGCGGTCGGCAACGGGGATCTGGTAATAGTCGGGGTGGATTTCGCTGAAGGCGAGGAAGCCGTGGCGATTGCCGCCATATTCCACGAACGCCGCCTGCAGGCTGGGCTCAACGCGCGTGACCTTGGCGAGGTAGATATTGCCCCGCAACTGGCGGCGGGTCGCCGATTCGAAGTCGAATTCGTCGAGCCTGTTACCCGATGTGACGACAATCCGTGTTTCTTCCGGGTGGATGGCATCCACCAGCATTCTCTTGGTAGCCATAATGAACTCCGCGCGCTCGCGCGCCGACAAGAGGGCGCCGGTAAGCCGGTATCCTTCTCGTAGCGCTGTGCGAGGCGAATGGTTTGGGGTGTGTGGCGCGCAGAAGCTCTGCCTTGAGCGCGCCGATATGGGTGGTCACGGCCGGAAGATGCAGCGTGGCAAAACGGCAATCGGAAAATTCGATCGCGTCGCGTTCTGTCCGCCTGCGGGCCATCTGACCTCTTCCTATTGGGCTGCCGGCATCCATGGATGAATGGCAGCCGTCCGGTCCGGTAGGACCGAAATTCGTAGCGAAGCGCAGGATTTGCCGCTTCTGAACCAGCCTTCGGGCTTTCTCTTCGTCCCTTGGGCTGGTCACTTCCCGCACCGCTGTCGTTGCCCCTGGGGCTCCGCAAACTGGTTCTGTGGGAAGCATGCGCCTCCCGTCTAGCGTGTAGGGATGTTGCGACCGATTGGCAACAGGAAAGTCAAAACGGGCTCCTGCCGATCAATTCACGAGCCCTTTATTGGCCCGCCCGGCAAATCATCGCATAAGGGCTGTCGCGCCGTAGAATCGCCCGATCCGGGTGGCACAGGGCGCATGCTGGAATTTGGGGCAGTCTGCGCTTGTTGAAACCCGTTCATCTGCTTGTCCTGCCGTTGCTCGCGGCCCTCATTGCCGGGCTCCTGCTATCGGCCATGCCGCAGGCGCAGGATGTTTCCACCGAACCCGCCCCGGCAGCCACCGTGCCCCTGGCCTTGCCCAATGTCATGGATATCCGCGTCTCCGCCACGCCCGAACGGGCCCGGCTGGTGGTCGACCTGGCCGACAAGACCGAATTCGCCCTGGTCTCGCTTAGTGAGCCGGACCGCCTGGCCATCGACGTGCGCGCCGCGACCTTCTCGGTCCCCGAACCCTCGGGCAAGCCGGCCGGGGAGGGCATGGTCACCGACTACCTGGTCGAGCAGGCCGCGCCCGACCGCGTGCGCACCACGCTGACCCTGTCGGCCCCCGCGCAGGTGCAGCAGGCCTATATGCTCGATCCCTTCGAGGGCCAGCCGGCGCGCCTGGTCGTGGATATCATTCCCGCCACGGCCGAGGAATTCGCCGCCAATGTCGCCCGCGACCTGGCGGCCTCGACGGCTGCCGTGCCAGTGGCCGGCACCTCGACCCCGGCCGGCGGATCCGAGCTGCCGCTGGCGACTCGGCCCCTCGTCGTCATCGACCCGGGCCACGGCGGCATCGACAGCGGCGCCGAGACCACTGATGGCATCAAGGAAAAGGACATCGTCCTCGCCTTTGCGCTGCGCCTGCAGGAGCTGCTGGTGGAATCGGGCCGGTTCGACGTGGCGCTGACCCGCGAGGACGACACGTTCCTGCGCCTTGAGGAACGCGTGGCCCTGGCCCGCACCAACAAGGCGGACCTGTTCATCTCCATCCATGCCGACAGCTTCCAGCAGCCCGAAATCCGCGGCGCCAGCGTCTATACGCGCGACGAGAAGGCCACCGACGTGCTCGACAAGGTGCTGGCCGACAACGAGAACAAGACCGATGTCATCGCGGGCTTCGCCATGCCGCAAATGGCGCCCGAAGTGGTCGATATCCTGCTCGACCTGATGCGCCGCGAAATGCGCCACCAGTCCTTCATGGCCGCCCAGGCCATCGTCCATCAGTTGGAGCCCAGCGTGCAACTGCGCCGCTTCCCGGTGCGGCAGGCCGACTTCTTCGTGCTGCAGGCGCCCGATGTGCCATCGGTGCTGGTCGAACTGGGCTTCCTGTCCAATGCCGCCGATATGGCCAATCTGCTGCAGGGCGAATGGCAGGACCGCACCGCCGACGCCCTGGCGCGCGGCGTCTCGACCT
>CBIGSA010000330.1:0-3749 GCA_966192215.1 uncultured Devosia sp.
GAGCAGCGGATTGAAAATCCGCGTGTCACTGGTTCGATTCCGGTCCCGGGCACCACCATTCCCAGTAGATCAGGACGTTTTCTGTGAGCTTCGCTCGCGTTGAACTTTAGCGTCCGCACAGCTTATTCGTGCATTGCCAGAGATTTACGGTTGCGGTGGCGGCGATGAGCGGCTTTACTGGGCCTGCGGCAGACCTGTTCTGATTAACGTCGGCATTGACCGACCCTGGAGGAACCGTGGCCGCGACGTCCCTGCTTGAGCAATATGTGCTGGAAATGATCAATGCCCTGCGGCTTGATCCCGCCGGCTGGGCCGCACGCTTCGGAATCGACCTGAATGACGGCCTGCCGCCCGGCACCATATCGGCCACGCCCAAGCAGGTCCTTGCCATGAGCGACCTGTTGCTCGCCACCGCCGATTTCCACAATGACTGGATGATCGCCAACGACACCTTCACGACCACCGGTTACGAAGACAGCAACCCGGGCGACCGCATGGCATTTGCCGGCTTCAACCAGGGCGAGGCCTTCGATTGGGGCGAGGTGCTGCGCGCGCAGCCGGTGGCCGCAGCCGCCACGGTCCATGAAGAGACCATGGTCTACAACATGTTCCGGCAGATGTTCCTCGAACCCGGCAGCCGCGCCATTCTGCTCAATGGCAATTTCAACGAGATCGGCATTGGCTTCACCAACGGCATTCTGGGCGACCAGCCCACCATACGCGCCTACGCGCTGACCAATGACCTGGGCGCCAGCGACGAACTGTTCATCACCGGCGCCGCTTTCCAGCCGACGATTCTGGATGTCCTGCATGCGCCCACGGCAATGGCCGGCATCGCGGTGTCGTCAGGCGAGGATGCCACCGCGACCAATGAGGGAGGCGGCTACCGCATCGCGGTTACGGCAGGCGAACAGGAGCTGGTGTTCGGCGACGCCAGGGTCACGCTCGACATGCCCGACGAGAACGTCAAGATCGATCTGATTGGCGGCAGCACCATTCGCAGCAGTCATACCATTACCGTGCATGAAGGCGTGGGCACGGCCGAATTGCTGGGCATCCGCGACGCCGACCTTTTTGCCGGCAACGACGCCGGCTCGGTGCGCCTGGTAGGCAATTCCGGGTCAAACCGCCTGGTGGGCAACTGGCTATCCAACCAGCTCGACGGCGGCGCCGGTGCGGACCGCATGGAAGGCGGTGATGGCAATGACTTCTACACCATCGACAATGCCAGCGACGTCGTCGTCGAACTCGCCGGATCAGGGTTCGATCGGCTGACCACCAGCGTCAGCTATGTGCTGGGCGCCGGCGTTTCCATCGAGGAGATGCGGATCGCCTCTGTCGCATTCACCGCCGATATCCATCTCACCGGCAACGAACTGGCCCAGGACGTGCTCGGCAACTGGGGCGACAATCACCTGACCGGCGGCGGCGGCGATGACCAGCTCTTCGGCAGCGTCGGCAGCGACACGCTGCATGGCGGCCTGGGGCGGGACATGCTCTATGGCGGCTCCGATGCCGATCGCTTCGTCTATCTGTCGGGCGAGGAAAGCCGCCCCGGCGTAACGCGCGATATCGTCGCCGATTGGGAGACGGGCGACCGCATCGATTTCTCCCAGCTCGATGGCAACACCCTTCTGGCCGGCTGGCAGGGGTTGACTTTTGTCGGGGCCGGCGCGGCGACGCGCATCGTCGATCCCGGGCAGGTCAAATATTACCAGGTCAACGGCAATACCTATGTCGTTGCCAGCCTCGACGGCGATGACCAGGCCGACCTGCAGATCGAAATCCTGGGGCTGCACCGCCTGGACGCCTCCAGCTTCATGGGCCTTGCCACCGTTTCGGCGGGCACGGACGGGGACGATATCATCATCGGCACGGCCGGCGACGATATCATCCAGGGCGGGGCGGGCCGCGACGTGCTGACCGGCGGCGGCGGTGCGGATCGCTTCGTCTATACGACGACCGCCGACAGCCGCATCGGCGAGCCGCGCGACATTATCACCGATTGGGCCGCCGGCGACCGGATCGACCTATCGCAGCTCGATGCAAGGTCTGACATTGCGGGCCCGCAGGGCTTCACCTTCGTCGGCTACGGCGCGGCGACGCGCAATGCCGCTCCGGGCGAGCTCAAATACTACCAGGTCAACGGCAAGACCTATCTCGTCGGCAGCACGGACGCCGACAATAACGGCGATTTTCAGCTCGAGATCGATGGGTTGCATCACTTCAAGACCAGCGATTTCATCGGGCTCGGTAATGCAGTACTGGCCGGAACGACCGTCGCAGACACACTGACCGGGACTGATGGCAACGACGTGCTGCGCGGTGGCTTGGGCGCCGACAGCCTCTTTGGCGGGGCGGGCGGCGACCGCTTCGTCTATCGCTCGGCGGCCGATAGCGGCGTGGGCACGGCACGCGACGTGATCCGGGATTGGTCCGTGGACGACCGGCTGGACCTGTCCGCTTTGGATGGCGATATATCCACCGCCCAGCACGACGCTCTCGACTTCATCGGCGCCGGAGCCGCGACCCGCCTGGTGGACGAAGGCGCGATCAAATACTACCACGTCAACGGTAACACCTATGTCGTCGCCAGCGTCGACGGCGACAGCAATGCCGATTTCCAGATCGAAATCATCGGCCTGCACACCCTGACGGCCAGCAACTTCATACTGGAATGACACGACAGACGACCGGCCATGCCGGTCGTCTACATCCCTAACGCTGGCTTTCCCGGTGTCTCGCAATCCAATTCATCTTCGGAACGCGGCTTTCATTTACCCCCGATAGGTTTGCCGTCTGGGTTTGAGGCTGCGCTATGCTCCCTGGCGATACCGGTTTGCTGTTGCGTCTCCAGACAGAGGTGCTGGAGGCGGTTGCCTGCGGCGAGCCGCTCGTTGCGGTGGCTGACCTGCTGTGCCGCCGCGCCGAGGCGCTTGCGCCCGATGCCGTCTGTTCCATTCTCACCGTCGATGCCGAAGGCCTGCTGCATCCGCTGGCGGCACCCAGCCTGCCCCTGGCCTATTCCAGCGCCATCGACAGTCTACCCATCGGTCCCAAGACCGGCTCCTGCGGCACGGCGGCCTATCGGAACGAACCTGTCATCGTCACCGATATCGGCACCGATCCGCTCTGGGACGACTACCGTGCCCTGGTTGAGCCGCTCGGGCTGCGCGCCTGCTGGTCCAGCCCCATCCGCGACAGCGATGGGCAGGTCGTGGCCACCTTTGCCTTTTATTATCGCACCTGCCGCGGCCCTGACGACATGGAAAGCAGCATCGTACAGACCTGCGTGCATCTATGCGCCATTGCCATCGCCCATGAACAGGCGCGCCAGCATGCCCACCGCCTGGCCTATTTCGATGCCCTGACCGGCCTGCCCAATCGCGGCCATTTCAACGAATTGCTGGACCGCTTCATTGCCGTCAACGAGCCCTTCGGCCTGCTGCTGGTGGATATCGACCATCTCAAGCTGGTCAATGACACGGTGGGTCATGTCTTTGGCGATGTGCTGATCCGCACCGTGGCCGCCCGCATTGCCGGCTGCCACGGCGCGCTCACCGCCTGCCGCCTGGGCGGCGACGAATTCGCCGTGCTGGTCGCCGATTGCGAAAATGACGCTGACCTCGAGGATGTGGCCCCAGCGGTTGTCGCGTCGGGGGTTCGCCCTGTCCGTGCCAGGCCGCCGCTCGCCGCCGCGCTGGTTGTTGTTGGTCATGGCCATGTAGATCTTGCCGTTGACCGGGTTC
>CBIGSA010000331.1:0-3744 GCA_966192215.1 uncultured Devosia sp.
GCCATGACCGGTGCCGGCATCAGGCTCGAAGCGAGCGACAGACTGAGCGCAAGGGCGGCGGCAAGCATGGGGCGCATGGGGCGGTTCCGGCGTACTGATACTCGATTGCGGCATTTTCCGCGCGAATGGTTTATTTTTGGCAAACGGGTTCAACAGTGCCCGTGACAGTCTATTTCGGCCGGACTCCTCTTCTCTCTAGTAAAACGGGCGGCTTGTCGTTGTTTGTGCTGATGCCTGAAATACCTAGCGTCATATACCTAATATATAGCGGAATTGCCGTATTCCATAAAATGCGACACGTTCTGTTAACGCTATGAAAAATATGAGAAATATGGGATCGAATAGCGAAGTGCTTCGTGCCCCGATTAACGCAATCTCAAGAAGTACCGCCTAGCGTTCCGCCTGTTCGATGTGTGACGTGTCGAACGATGACGTCTCTGTGATGACGTAAAAATGGAGCCTGGGAATGAACATCTTCGCACGTTTCGCCAAGGACGAGTCCGGCGCGACCGCAATTGAATACGGCCTTATCGCCGCCCTGATTTCTGTCGGTATCATTCTTGCCGCTACCGCCCTCGGCGGCAGCCTCGGCAACCTCTTCAATGATATCTCCGACAAGCTCGACGAGACCGCTGTTCCCTGATAGGGCCGCAGTCCAGAAATTGAAAGGCAGGGATCGGCATCCGATCCCTGCCTTTTTCGTTTGTTAATCTTCCCGCTGCAGAATCCGCGCGTGGCGCTCGCATAGGCGCCGGAGAGTTTGGGATATGTCGACGCTCGCCTTGCTGCTCTTTCCCGCCGGTATGGCGCTCGCGGCCTCGTCCGACCTCCTGACCATGCGCATTTCCAACAAGCTGGTCCTGTTCCTGGTCGCCAGCTTCTGCGTCCTGGCCATCGCCATCAACCTGCCGTTGCAGCAATTTGCCATGCATGTCGCCTGTGCCCTGGTCGTGCTGGCTGCCGGCTTCGCCTTTTTCGCCCTGCGCTGGGTGGGCGGGGGCGATGCCAAGCTCGCAGCCGCGACCACGCTCTGGCTCGGCTTCGGGCTCACCTTGCCCTACCTGGTCTATGCCGCCCTGCTTGGGGGGGCGCTGACCCTGGCGATCCTCGCCCTGCGCCGCATGCCGCTATCACCCATTATCGCGCGCTATCGCTGGCTCGAACGCCTGCATGACAGCAAGACTGGCGTACCCTATGGCATAGCCCTGGCCGTGGCCGGCCTGCTCACCTATTCCAATTCGGCCATCTTCGAGCGCCTCGCGGCCTAGCACCGTCCCGGCCTCGGTGTCATCCTGGCCTTGAGCCGGGATCCATCCTGAGATGAACCGTGCAAGCGGGATGCAAGTATTCAGCGTGCATCGCTTCAGTAACATTGTATCTATTGCAGTGTTCAAGCCATTTCCGCAAAAAAGCTAAAATTTACATATTGTTAACTGCATCCGAAAAGCTCCGGTTAACCAAACTTTGACCCTTTGGGTTCAATGTTCCGCCGGTGGAACTGGGCCGATTGCGCCCGCGTACAACCGGAGTGGGTCATGAAGCCGGCGCGTATCATCTTGTTGCTCGTGGCGCTTGTCGCTGGCGGCCTGGCAGCATTTCTCGTCACCCGCGGCGGCCGTCCCGCCCCCCAGCAGGTGGTGCAGACCGAGGTCGTCCAGGAAGCCAGGACGCAGGTTCTGGTCGCCAAGACGCCCATCGGCGTCGGCGAGCGGCTGAGCGCGGTGAGCCTGGAATGGCAGGATTGGCCCGAAGGGGCGGTGCGCCCCGAATATGTCACTGTCGCCGCCATGCCTGACGCGCCGGCCCAGTTGACCGGCGCCGTGGCGCGCTTCGAATTCTTCCCCGGCGAACCCATCCGCGAGGCCAAGCTGGTCCGCGCCGACCAGGGCTATCTCTCGGCCGTCCTTTCCGAGGGTATGCGCGGCGTATCGGTCGGCGTCTCGGCCGTGTCCAGCGCCGGCGGCTTCATCGTGCCCAATGACCATGTCGATGTGGTGCTGACCCGCCAGACGGCAGCCGGCCAGCAGTCCGAGGTCATCCTCGCCAATGTGCGCGTGCTGGCCATCGGCACGCGCCTGGGCGAAATGGGCGCCAGCGGCGGCCAGGAAGACCCCAACAATCCGGCTCCGACCCCGGCGACCTTCGCCAATTCCACCATTGCCACGCTGGAGCTCGACCCCGGCCAGGCAGAAACCCTTATCAATGCCTCGACCCTCGGCCAGCTCTCGCTGACCCTGCGTTCGGTCGTCGATTTCAACAATACCACCGTGGCCGGAACGCCCAATTCCAACCAAACCGTGAGGCTGATCCGCTTCGGCAAGGAACAGGCCGTGCTGGCTGGCAGCAATCCCACCCTGGTGGGGCAGCAGTCGGTTTCTATGACGCCGGACCTCTATCCGCAGACTGACGCCTCCGGCGGCGCAGCGGCCGAACCCACTGTATCAATCGAGCCTCAGGCGGTGCCCCAATAGGGCGGAGATGATCATGAGCCACCAGACCACCATGCTTCGCCGCCGCGCTGCCGGTTTCTTCGCCGTTCCGGCCCTCGTCCTGGGCCTCGCCGTACTGCCGGCTCTCCCCGCCATGGCCGAGGAAACCCACGTCACCATCTCCCCGGCCGCCTACGGCTCGACGCGCAAGTTCGAGATCGAGATCAACAAGACCGCATTGATCGACCTGCCGGCCGGCGCTGCGGAAGTCATCGTCTCCCAGCCCAATGTCGCCGCGGCCATCATGCGCACCCGCACCCGCGCCCTCATCCAGGGCATCACGGGTGGCGATACCAATATCTTCTTCCTCGACGATCAGGGCCGTACCATCACCGTGCTGGACGTGCAGGTGATCGAGGAGCCGTCCCAGGTCGGCAATGCCCTGCAGATTGCGCTGGCCCGCATCATTCCCGGCTCCAATATCCGCGTTGAATCGGTGACGCTGGGCGGTGGCACCAACCGCATCGTGCTGACCGGCAATGTGCTGTCCGGTGACGATCGCGATCGCGCCTCGGCCGTTGCCGCCCAGTTCGCCGGCGGCGCCGACAATGTCGCCAATATCCTCGATATCTCCGGTGCTCAGCAGGTTATGCTGCAGGTCACGGTCTCCGAAGTGAAGCGCGACGTCGCCAAGCAGTTCGGCATCAATCTGGGTGCCATGTTCAATGTCGGGCTCACCAACCTGCTCAGCTTCAGCAACGTGATGGTGGATGGTGACATTCCGCACGGCGCCGATATGGGCTTTGGTGGGAACTACGGCAGTGTCTCCGGCGCGATCCGGGCTCTCGAAGGGCGCGGCGCATTACGCATCCTCGCCCAGCCCACGCTCACGGCGATCTCGGGTGAGGAAGCGACCTTCCTGGCCGGCGGTGAACTGCCCTATTACACCTACGATCCCGATGGCGAAAATCGTTTCGTCCAGACGGTGTCTTTCAAGCCCTACGGTGTCGAGTTGGGCTTCACCCCGGTTGTGAAGTCGAATGGCTCCATCGGCCTCAAGGTCGAAACCTCTGTTTCCGAACCGCAGGCCGATTTCTCCATCACCAAGCGCGAAGCCTCGACCTCGGTCGAGCTGCCCAGTGGCATGACCCTGGCGATTGGCGGCCTGCTGCAGGAAACCGCCAGCCAGAATATCGATCAGTTCCCGCTGCTGGGCGATATCCCCATCCTTGGTGCGCTGTTCCGCTCGCGCGATTATCAGAGCCAGCAGACCGAACTGGTCATCCTCGTTACGCCCTATCTGGTTGGCCCCAGC
>CBIGSA010000332.1:0-3736 GCA_966192215.1 uncultured Devosia sp.
GCGCCTCCTCGGCGGGCAGGTTGCCGAGGTAGGCGGACATTACCGCAGCCGGGCCCGACAGCGTATCGGCGGACACTTCGAGGATGTTGATCGGCGGGCTGCCAACGAATTCGGCCACGAACCGATTGGCCGGGCGTTCATAGATATCGTCGGGGGTCCCCATCTGCTGCAGAGTGCCCTCGTTCATGACTGCGATCGTGGTGGCCAGGGTCATGGCCTCCCATTGATCGTGCGTTACGAAGACGATCGTGGTCTTGAAGGCGGCATGGAGGGCCTTCAGTTCCGCCCGCATTTCCAGTCGCAACCGTGCGTCGAGGTTGGACAGCGGTTCATCGAGAAGCAGCACATTCGGATTGACGGCAAGCATGCGCGCAAGCGCCACGCGCTGCTGCTGCCCTCCCGACAACTGGGAGGGGTAGCGATGCCGGTACTTCTCGATATCAAGGACCTTCATGACGGCATTCACGCGCTGCTCGCGCTCTGCCTTGGGCACCTTGCGCAGCCGCAGTCCGAAATCGGTGTTCCGTTCTATGGTCAGGTGCGGCCAGAGCGCGTAGCTCTGGAATACCAGGCCCAGTTGGCGCTGTTCGGGCGGCACGAAAATGCCCTTGCCGACTGAATCGACCACGCGGTCGCCGATCTGGATTTCGCCGCCCGACAGATTTTCCAGGCCGGCAATCATCCTGAGGGTCGTGGTCTTGCCGCAGCCGGAGGGGCCGAGCAGGCACATGAACTCGCCGTCGCCGATTTCCAGGTTCAGGTCGGACACGGCATTGGCGGCCTGGCCGCCGTAGCTTTTCTGCGCGCTGCGCAATTGGATAGTGGGCATGTCAGCCTCCCAGCCCTTCGGCGATATTGGTTTTGGTCAGTTTCTGGGCCGCCACGGTGCCGAAATAGGCCATGGCAGCAATGATCAGCACCACGCCGTTGGCGGCCTGGGTGTAGTGATAGTCGACGAGGCGCAGGGAGAAGGTGGTGAGAACGTCGGTTGAAGGGACAGCCAGGATGACGAATAGGCTCAGCCCCTTGATCCCTGAAATGAAAGGCAGCAGTACGCCGGTGACGAGCGAGCCCTTCTGGATGGGAATGACCACGCTCACCATGCGCCGGAACCAGCCCGCGCCGGCGATCTGAGCCGCCTCTTCAGGATCTCTCCCGAGTTGCATCATTGCCGAGATGCCTGCGCGGGAAGCATAGGGCATCTGGTCTGCCATCAGGGCCAGGATCAGAATCCACACCGTTCCGTAAAGGGCCGGGATGGGACCGCGGGCGACCGCGAAGAGCGAGAGATAGGCGGCAGCGAAGGCGATGCCTGGGACCAGATAGGGAAGAAAGGTCACTTGCCGGAGAAACGTCGAGAGCGGCCGGAACGGTGTCCGCACGACGACATAGCCTACCAGCAGCCCCAGAATACCCGAGGTGACCGAGGCGGTGCCGACGATCCACAATGTGTTCCATGCGGCGGCCCACAGATCAGGCGTAAACAGTATCCCCGTGCGCAATGCGACGGTATCGAGGTCGGTGCCGATCCAATAATCCAGGGTGAAGTTATCGAGCGCAAAATTGGCCGGCTGCCGCATGATCGTGGAAAGCACCAAAGTCAGGATCGGCAGGCAGACGCTCATCACGAAGATCGCGCCGGCAAAGAGGGTCAGCGGCCAGCGCCAGGCGCCGAGCCTGCTCAACCTGTTCATCGTGCCTTTCGAACCGATTGTGACAAAGCGGCGGGCCTCCCTGACCAACCTGGCATCGATCATCAAGGTGACCACGCCAATGAGCATGATCGACCCGGCGATAACGGCGCCCACTCCGGTTTGCCGGGACGCAATGTTGCGGAACAGCGAGGTAGAGAGGACCTCGAACTTCACCGGCAGGCCCAGCACATAGGGCACGCCAAACTCGCCCAGGCATTTGGCGAAGATCAGTATGACCGCGGAGAGCAGGGCCGGCCGCATCAATGGGAGAATTATCTGCCAGGCGACTTGATGCGACCTGGCCCCCAGGATGCGGGCGGAGTCCTCGAGCTGGGAGTCGAAGCGCCTCAGCGCGCTGCCAAAGAGCAGGATGATGAAAGGCGTATAGTGGAGCGCCAGGATGATGGTGATCGGCACGCGGCCATAGGCCAGCCAATCCGGCGGCGCGAAACCGAGGGCTTCCAGCCAACCTGGCTGGCCGCCAACGGTGCGATTCTTGAAGAGTGTCGTCCAGGCCAGCGCGAAGGTCCATGCCGGAAGCATGTAGGGGACGATCAGGGCCGTGGCGAACCAGCGGCGGGCGAACATGTCGGTACGACTCAGCAGCCATGCCAGCGGCGTGCCGATGACCATGGCGACGACGATTGCGCCGGCCGCTACCGAAAGCGTGTTCAGCAGTGGCTGCCAGAACAGGTCACGGGAAATCGCGGAGAAGAAGGTCCGGTTCAGATAGTAGAATGTCCAGCTTGCCGTTTCGAGCGCCGTACGACGCTCGTCGCCGAACTGGACCGTCACCGCCTGGACCAGCATGGACAGTATCGGCACCAGTATCAGATAGGTGAAGACCAGCGCCATGACGGCGCCTATCACCGAGGTGGGCTCGCGCATCGCTACGCGCAGCCGGTATTTCAGCAAAGTTCGCCTGGCGGGACGAGGCTGACCTTGGTTCTTCGAAATGACGCCCGAGGCTGGAGTGGCATGACTCATCGCCTGACTCCGGCCCCGGCTTGGCGGCCGCATTGGCCACGATGGTGGGTGGTCACCAGTAAACTCCTCCGCTTCAAACTCGGCGCTTCCAACCGTCTTTAGCGCCACCTCCAACACATCCTGTGAGCAGCTCTCCGGCTGACGAGGTGCGTCAATGTTGCTGCAAAGAGCACATCAGTCAACAGCAATTTGCACGTGTGTGCATTAAACCAATTCACCTATTTTCAGGATTAGTGCGAGTTGACAACCAATTTTTAGCATGTCTTGTTGCACGCGGTTGCATTTCAAACCTTGGGAGGACGTCACTTGCATAAATTCGCCATACCAAGCCACCTGGCACGGGCAGCAACTCTTGCCTTGCTCACCAGTGCTGCAGCTCTGCCGTTCACGGCAGTGGCCGCCGACTGGACCGTCATGGACGTACAGCCGTCGGTCCAGACGCCAGCTTTGACAGAGGAGGATGCGGACGCCGATGCGGATGATCCGGCGATCTATGTCGATGCTGCCGATATCGACGGCAGCTTCGTTGTGACCGCTGTAAAAAACGGCGGCATACGTGTCTACGACTTTGGCGGACAGCTTCTGCAGAGCATCCTGCCCATCGAAGACAGCCGAATCAACAATGTCGATATCGTCTACGACTTCGAGCTGGCCGACGGGTCCTTGGCGGACTTGGCCATCGGTGCCGACCGGGGTCTCGATATCATCCGCATTTACCGCATAGACACGTCAGGCGGGGAACCGCTGACCGAGATTACTGCGGCCGATGCGGGGAGAGCATTCCCCATGCGGCCGACCTCGGACGGGAGCGCGGAGGAGGAAAACCCCGTCGAAGACCAGGCCACCGTCTATGGTTTGACGGCATGGCACGACAAGGAGGCCGACAAGGTCTGGGTGGTCGGCACGCAACGGCACCAACCGGTGGTCGGCGTTTTCGTGCTGGAAGCGCGCGAGGGCGGAACGGTCGCGGCCGTTTTCGATCACGATTTCCGGGCGCCGACATCCCACAACGGCCAGGACCTGTGGCAGGAGAGCGAGGAAGACGCACTGGCCGA